>JAFIEY010000068.1 GCA_020832345.1 Cryomorphaceae bacterium
ATTTATGGGGCTTAGCGAGGTTTTTTGCGAAAATTCAAAAAAGTTTCGGATGCTAGTGGTTGCAAGTCTATTATTTCCATAAAAAATTTTATTTTGATTTAATTTGTGTACTTAAATTTTTTATTATAACTTTGGATTTCCTTAAACTAATAATTAAAGATAAAATTTTAATCTTGTGTTTTGTCTTTTTAAATGTCGTGAAAATATGAAAACATTTTCTATCAATTTTGTCATTTTCCTATCAATTTTGTCATTTTCCTTAAAAGCTCAGTCTTATTGTGATACCCATGATACTATCAATCCACCTTTATTAAATTTTCCAGAAACAGGTACTGATGATACTTTAATTTTTAAAGTTTATTTACATTCAATTAAAACCACATCTGGGGAAAATGGACATTCAGATGAAATAATTGAAATTGCAAAATGTAATTTAATTAAGGATTACCAAGAACATAATATTTTTTTTGATTTTCAGCCTATTAATCATATAAATGACACATACTATACATGGCAGAAAGACACAACAATTATTAATGCATTTGCTCAAAGTGATGGATTAAATATTTTTTTTACTAAAATAAATTCTATCGGTAATAGTTTTGCTATTGGTATTCCAAGTAATAGTTGCTTTATTCGTGGAATAAAAACTTTTATTGATACTTCGATGAATACTACAAAGGTTATTCCTCAGGCAATAACCTCAATTGTATCTCATGAGGTAGGCCATATGCTAGGTTTATACCACACCCATCATGGCACCAGTGGTCCATGGAATCCTTTTCCTGCTGCAACTTGCGCAGAGCTTGTGGACGGTTCTAATTGTGATACTTGCGGTGATTATGTTTGTGATACCCCTGCTGATAGATATGGTTCAGTCGACCAAACTCATATTAATTATGATTGTTCGTATAATTGGGATAGTGTTTATTCTCTTATTTCTATTGATTCAATTTACGAGTATAGAGCATTTGATGCGAATGGGGATACAATTAATCCTGATCGATTAAATATAATGAGTTTTTCATATGTTCATTGCTATAATAGTTTTACAAATGGTCAAATATCTCGAATTAGAAATGTTGTGGCAAACAGCCCATTATTACAAGCATGTTTAAGTTCTGGAAGCCAATTTGATGTTGCTTCAAACTTTGATTTAATGATAAAGACTACAATTGATGATTATGGCCAAGAACCTTTATATGCAAATGTATTATGGAAAAGTCCAGATATTTGGATACGAAACTCGCCTGATGGATTTGACAATCAAGTTCATCAAAGTCCCGTTTACGATTCTCTAAACCCTTCGCCAGTTTATGTTTATGTAAAGGTAAGAAATATTGGATGTCAAAGTTATGAGGAATCAGGCTTTTTAAAATTATACTGGGCAAAAGCAGCAACAGCATTATCATGGCCTTCACACTGGATTGACAATTTTCAAAATGGATTACCTATGGGGGATATAATTGACTCTGTTCCTCTTTCAGTTATTCATGGTAAGGACAGTGTTATTTACGAATTTGAATGGCATTTAGAAAATCCAGAGCAATATACAAGTTTATTCAGCGGTCAACAACCATGGCATTATTGTTTACTTGCTCGCATTGTTTCAATTGAGGATCCGATTTTAATGGAAAATAGTCGTATTCATTTAAATGTATCAAATAGTAATAATATTGCATGGAAAAATGTATATATTATTTACCCCAGTAATCTATCCATTAATTATCCGGGAGGTCTGGTTAATATTGGAAGCATTGAAGAGGAGGACACAGAAGAATCTTATGATTTTTATTTTTCAACTAAAGAAGTTGATCAACATTTTTTAACAGAAGAAGCCGAGGTTTATATAATTCTAGATGAGGAGGCTTGGCAAAAATGGGATGACGGTGGAAGAGTCAGCACAAATATTGAAATTTATGATGAGGAAAATCGAATGTTGTTGATTACTCAAAATGAGGCAAGTATTGAAAATTTAGTTTTTCCTCCTCAAGAACGAAATTTAATGGGTTTAGTATTTAATTTCTTGACAGAAGAGGTTACTGAGATTGATACTTTTGAACTTGATGTTGTCCAAAAATATAACAATGAGGATATTATTGCTGGTGGAGAAACCTATGTTATTATTAAAGATCCTGATCGTATTTTATTTTTTGCAGAGGGAGGAGGTGATAAGTATATTGATATAGGTGATAGTGTCATTTTATCAGGCAATAATTTAAATGAAAGTGTCATTTACAAATGGTACGAAAATAACACATTAATATCTGACTCACAGTCAATATCAATTTCTCCAAATCAAACCTCTCTTTATAAGTTAGAAATAATTGCTGAGGATGGTTATAAAGATTATGATTCATTAACTGTTTTTGTTGCGACAAACTACATTAAAAATATTAGTCCGAATCCTGCAAACCAAGAAATATCAGTGCAATATTTAGTTGACGAAGTTAATTCTTTTAGCATTAGTTTAATTAATAGCTCTGGTATTTTAATTAGTAACCAAAATCTTTCAAATAAAACAGGAACAATAACCTTTGGAATTCAAGGATTACCTTCTGGGACTTACTATTGTCAAATTAAAAGCGGACAGCAAATTTTAGATTCCAAATCATTTCTTAAATTGTAACAAAATGAAAATTTTTTATATTTTCTTGCTCTTTCCAATCCTTACCCATGGACAGTGGGTGGAAAGAAATACCACGTCACCAAACATCTTGCAATATGTTTATTTCCTCAATGACAGTGTTGGGTATTGTGGCAACAATAATATTATGCACCAAACCGCTGATGGTGGATGGACATGGCAACCTGCAACCGGCGATTATGCTGATTTCCAAAAAGCTTGTTTCATAGATAGCCTAAACGGTTTTGCCATCAGCGATAGTGATCTGTTCCAATCCTCAGATGGAGGAGCGACCTGGATAAATATTTCTGATTCCGTAGAAATAACGGAGTTTTATGGTCTTGAAGAACGAAATGGTCACCTAATTATCAACGGAGGAAATCCAAACAACGGATATTATTGGTATGTTTCACCCAATGGCGGGCAACACTGGGAAATGCGAAATCATCACCCTTTGTATGCACCAAAAATTTACCATGTACTTGACGAAAATCACTTTTACGCCATCGCAGAAGATCCCGTTATCTTCCGAAATTTCAAATTCTTATCTTCAGATGATGGTGGTATTACATGGAACTCAAGAAACTTGAACGCCGGGGTACATTCCTTCTTTACCTCTGTGTATTTCATAACCCCGGACACGGGGTTTATCGGACGATCTGAAGATTTATTGGATCCCAATTCTTTCGGAGAAGTTATTTACAGCCACGATCGCTTTCAAACCATTCAATCGGTTGGAGAGCCAATTACTCACGGAATATTTTTTATAGAAGGTAGTGGTTCAACCATTTGCGCGGGCGGAATAAATGGTCATCTGTTTTGTTCACCCGATTCGGGCGTACATTGGTTTTCACAATCCGTAAACGTACAAGGATTCTTTGAGTCTTTATTTGCAGCTTATTTTTGGGATGAAAACAGAATAGCCATAGTGGGTAACTCAGGGCGCGTACTGCTCTCTGATTCCGGTATTTTCCACGCATTGGGCAATGTCTCATTTAAAAACCCAGGGGCGACATTGGCTGTTTTTCCCAATCCGGCAAATACCACACAAAATCTGGTGATAACCGGAATGGCCATGTATTCCGAATTGCAAATTTCCTTGGTGGATATGCATGGAAAAAAGATAAAAGAGCTGTTTTCCGGTGAATACACCACCGACGAATTTCGAATGGAAATTTCACTCAATGATTTAGCCGCCGGGGTTTATTTTTATGAAGTTTCCCATGGAGCAGGAGTAATTCGTGAAAAGATAATTGTAAATTAACCATTTGGGTTTAACCATCGCTCTTTCAGATCATCCTGTTTGGCCTCCTTGATGGAAAAAAAGGCCGCAATCCATATCACGATTAAAAAGATAGAAATCGATGTAGTTGGTTGTAGCGCAATATTGAAGACATCAAAAATGATGGATTCTGATGGATTATCTGGGTTGTATTTTAAAGTCAATCGCTCACCTTTATAGTAATCTGCATTTTTAATACTGTACATTTCATATTTCACATCGTTTACCTCATAACTTACTATAGTTCTGAAGTAATTACTCATTTTACCCCGCCCTTGAAAAAATTTACTTCCCAAAACTTCTCCTTGAACCTTTTCGCCAAAGAGTAAAACTTTATAATTTATTGCTACGGGAAACGAAATAATCAAGATCAATAAAAAGAAAAAAATTGCATTTTTGTTTTTCATGTTTTTGAGGTTTTATTTCAAAGACCTTTAAAAGAAGGTGGTTAACAAGTCATCAACTCCAATATCCTTAAAGTATTTTTCCGGTTCAATTTTTCGCAATTTTTCCCGTAATGCATTTTCCTCGTGAGGACAACCCACCAATTGAGATTCAAAGTCTTCTACCGGACGCAAATGGAAATAGTCACCAAGGATTTTAACCGCAGTAATAATGCCCCGATCTGCGTTTAGATGCACTTCAATGGTGCCGCCCTTGGTACGCACCCCTTGACTAAAATCGTATTTTGGAGAGTAACCGAAATTCCAGTCCCATGTTGCATATTTCTCATCTCGAATTTTTTGAATGCGCTGCAAATCATTTTCGGTAAAGGAATACATTTTGGCATTTTCAAACCGAGACAATACGTGTTCCATTATTTTTTCTCGAAAGTTTTCGAGGGTTATGGGCGTTCCCAGATGATCAACAATATTGGTCACTCTTTTGGGTACACTTTTTATCGCTCGATCTTTGTATTTTAACGGGTTTATTTTTAGAGCACCGCTAATATCCCGCATTTCCGAGGAAAATAATAGAGTTCCGTGGTGCAACACTTTTTTCCCGATGACGTGTTCGGCATTTCCAGAAAATTTCTTTCCCTTTATCATTAAATCGTTTCGTCCTTCAAAAGTGGCTTCAACACCCAACGACTGAAGCACATCAATGATAGGCTGGGTATATTTTCGGAAATCCACCATTTTGCTGCTATCGGTGCCGGTGTGGGTAAATGAAAAATTTAGGTTGCCCATGTCGTGATATACCGCGCCACCGCCCGAAAGTCGGCGCACCACGTGAATGCCCTTTTTCTTTACGTATTCGACATTGATTTCTGCCAGCGCATTTTGATGTTTCCCCACGATAATGGCGTTGTCATTTTGCCAAAGCATAAAAACATCCTCGTCAATATGTTTAAAAATAAACTCATCTGTCGCGATATTGAAGTACGGATCGGTACTGGAATGTTGGATGCAAAGCATAAATATTTTGTTAGAATATAGGGGTGAAAAAATAGCGATTTGTCAATACCACAAATATACCACCCATGATATAAATCAGTTTGAAAAAACAATATGTGTGCTAATTTTGTCAATTGATATGAGTGCAATGAAAACATTCACTTTGGCGTAGAGAAGACTTTGATCTTTCTTATTCCAAACTTGTTAAAAATCAAAATAATATGGCCATGAACCAAGATTTGAGAAATGCACGCGAAAGGTATGAAAAGGGATATTTGAGGCGCGCCAATATGCTGGATAACCCTATGGAGCAATTTGATCATTGGCTAACCGAATACAGTAATCTTCAGGTTTCTGATTTTAACGCAATGTCGTTAACCACGGTGGGAAAGAATGGCCAACCCCACAATCGCATTGTATTGCTAAAGGGCATTGAACACAATGGCTTTGTTTTTTACACCAATTACGAAAGTGATAAAGGAAAGGAGATGGCGGAAAATCCCTTTGTGGCGCTGACTTTCTTTTGGCCTGAAATGGAACGTCAAATTAGGATAGAAGGCAGGGTGGAGAAAATGCCGGAGTCAGATTCGGAAATATATTTTCGCATGCGACCGCGTGAAAGTCAAATTGGTGCATGGGCATCTCCGCAGAGTAGGGAAGTAGATGGCGAAAGCGATTTAAACGAACGCTTTGCTGAATTTGAGAAAAAATTTTCCGGGATAAATGAAATTCCTCGTCCGCCGCACTGGGGCGGATATTTGGTCATTCCGAAAATGATGGAATTTTGGCAGGGGAGACCCTCGCGTTTACACGACCGATTTCGTTACCAACTTCAGGATGATCAAACCTGGACCTTACATCGTCTCGCACCCTAATTTTAAGGGGTGGCCAACAATAGAAATATCGTAGGCCGTTTGTGATAACGCTCTAAGTCCTCTTTTTCCCATACCGAAATGGGCTGGGTTTTAATTTCCTCATTTTGCGAAGTAATATCACAGGCAACACACAGTTTGGTATCACTTTTACAATGGCGAAGCAGCTCCTTTAAAAACTTGACATTTCGATAGGGCGTTTCGATAAAAATCTGTGTTTGCTGGTATCTTCGACTATTGGTTTCAATTTCTTTGATCCGAATTCGGCGTTCATTTTTTTCAATGGGGAGATAACCCAAAAAAGAAAATGACTGACCGTTTAATCCGCTGGCCATAAGCGATAATAGGATAGAGGAGGGGCCAACGAGGGGAATTACGCGTATGCCTTTTTCGTGGGCAAGTGCGACGATTTCTGCTCCGGGATCCGCTACGCCCGGACAGCCGGCTTCCGACATAATTCCCACAGCAGCACCCTGAAGGCAAGGGTTTAGGTACATTTCATATTCCTCGCGCGGCGTAAATTTATTGAGCGGGTGAATGATGATTTCGGATTGCGATAAGTTGGGCGCAATTTTCTTGATGTTCTTTCTGGCGGTTTTTTCATTCTCCACAATAAAGTGACGAAGATTTTCCACAATTTTTTTTACCGACATAGGAAGCACGCCAAGTGCCTGTGTATCACTCAAAAAAGTCGGAACTACATATAATACACCTTTTTGTTTTTGCTCATCCATGGCCTATTTTTTTTACGATTTCGTCGGTGGCCTTGTCGAGAAAATCAAAAACTTCTTCAAATCCGCGGTCGCCGCCGAAATACGGATCCGGTACTCCCATGTTCTCCTCCGGATATATTTCATTTAAAATGAGAAAAACCTTTTCTTTATCCGATTCGGTTTTTGCCATCGACAAAATGTTGTTATAGTTGTCGTTGTCCATGGCGTATATCCTGTCAAATCGGGCAAAATCTTCATAGACAAATGGTCTGCTTCTGATTTGTCGCAAATCGATACCGTGTTTTTTGGCCGTGCGAATCATACGGGAATCCGGTGGCTCTTGAAAGTGAAACCCCGAAGTACCGGCGGAATCGACTTCAACGTTTTTATCGACTTTAGATTTTAATAAACCTTCAGCCAAGGGCGACCTGCAAATATTTCCCAGGCAAACCATTAATATCTTCATAGGGTCAATATTGTTTTTCAGCTGTCAATTTTGCAATATCCCGACATGGAAAATCGCATCCCTTAATTCATGCTGAGTTTTTTCTTTAATTCATCTACATAAGACCTAAAACGCTTATCGGTTTCCATCAGGTTATTTACGGTTCTACAAGCGTGTAATACGGTAGCATGGTCCTTATTTCCGCATTGCGCCCCTATACTTGCGAGGGAGGATTTTGTCAATTGCTTGCTAAAGTACATGCTTAACTGACGGGCCTGAACAACCTCACGCTTACGGGTTTTAGACTTCATCAAGTCGATGGGCATGTCAAAATAATCACACACCACTTTTTGGATATAATCGATGGATAATTCCCGATTGGTATTTTTGACAAACTTATCGATCATTTGTCGGGCCAGGTCGATGGTAATTTTCTTTTTGTTGAGAGATGATTGTGCCAAGAGGGATATTAAGCCACCTTCGAGTTCACGAACGTTATTGTTGATGGAATAGGCCAGATATTCGATCACATCCTCGGGCATTTCAATTCCGTCATTGTAAAGTTTTTGTTGGAGGATGGCAATACGTGTCTCCAAATCAGGAACTTGTAGGTCTGCGGACAATCCCCATTTAAAACGACTGAGCAATCGCTGTTCCATACCCTGCATGTCCACCGGTGGGGTATCACTTGTCAAAACGATTTGCCGACCGCTTTGGTGCAGGTGGTTGAAGATTTCAAAAAACACGTCTTGGGTTTTCTCTTTTCCGGACAAACGGTGGACATCGTCGATGATCAGAACATCCAACATTTGGTAGAAATGAACGAAGTCGTTTTTGGTATTGTTGCGAATGGAATCGATGAACTGGGAAGCAAAAGTTTCCGAGCGCACGTAGAGCACAGTTTTTTCAGGGTACTTATCTTTAATTTCAATTCCGATAGCGTGCACCAGGTGGGTTTTACCCAGTCCGGTAGCTCCGTATATCATCAGGGGATTAAATGATGTCCCACCGGGCTTATTGGCCACGGCAAAGCCTGCGGAGCGGGCCAGACGATTACAATCGCCTTCCACGAAATTATCAAAAGTATATCGCGGATTTAATTGAGAGTCCACGGTAATTTTTCTCAATCCGGGAATGATAAAAGGATTCTTCACCCCGGTTGCATTTCCTTCGGGAAGGGTTTGCATGCGATCGTTTTTGGTGTTTCCCCGGTTTGAGCTGGGGATTTTCATGGTTTGGGGCTGCCGATTGCCATAGTTGTTTTCCATGACAATACTGTAAACCAATTTTGCGGAATCTCCTAATTCGCGATTAATGGCAGCCTTGAGCAATTTGATATAATGTTCCTCCAGCCACTCGTAAAAAAACTTACTCGGCACTTGAATACTGAGTACATTATTTTGGAGTTTAATCGGCTTAATCGGCTCAAACCAGGTTTTGTAATTTTGTACACTAATGTTGTCCTGAATAAAATCCAGACATCTCTTCCAAACTTCGGGGGCGGTTTGTATTTTTTCAGTCATTCTTAGGCAGTTACTTGGGTCAGTTTTTTGGTGTTGTTTTATTGAGTAGGTTGTTTTTTTTGATGGGGCAAAAGTGTGCAAAAAAAAGTGATAAAAAAAATGAAATTCCCATTGACTTTTCAGTTTTTTTGTTGCAATATTACCCCAACGTAAACAGCGGCATTCCGCGCCAATACAGGTAAACCATTAAAAACTAATGAGTATGTACACGCATTGTAGTAAAGTGAGGGTAAGGTACGGGGAAACTGACCAAATGGGTTATGTATATTATGGAAATTATCCCCTTTATTATGAAGTTGGAAGGGTTGAAGCCATGAGAAATTTAGGTATTCCGTATCGCCTTTTGGAGGAAAAAGGTGTCATGCTTCCGGTAAAATCTATGGAGATAAATTATAGGGCCCCGGCCAAATATGACGACCTGCTCACCATCGAAACTTCCATCGAAAACAACCCCGGTACCCGACTAAAATTTCACCACAAAATTTTTAATGAAAAGGGAGATTTACTCAATACCGCTTCTCTGGTTTTGGTGTTTGTGGATATGAATACCAAAAGACCGATCAATATGCCGGATTGGATTTTGGAAACCATAGAACGGGAAATAAAAAAATAACACAATATTTCTACAAAGTCTTTTTTTTAGAAATGGCTACCTTTACAATGTTAAAATAATAGTCTAAATCCTTTGCCTCATGACAATCTTTGACCGCAAAAGTCTTGTATTAATCATTGTTTCAGCCGTGATTGCTCCGGTTTTATCTTTTGCCCAACTCGACACGTCTCAGCTTATTAATTGGAAATATGCCGGCGTCGATGAATTTTTCTGGCCAGAACACGAAATTCAAACTTTAAATTGTGACAATACCGGCAAACAACCCTGTGACCAGGCACTTCAATCCATTTTAAATCAAAAGCGTAAAAAGCCCTTGGTGCTTTTTATTCCCAATGGTACATATTTATTTAAAGAGCATATTACAGTTCCCTCCAATGTTTTAATTCGCGGTGCTTCACCAACAAAGACGGTTTTAGTCTTTGAGGTTCCAGAAAACCACCATTGCTTTCGGGCAAACGGCAGGGCCATCAGAAAGGATTTTCCACTTTCAAATGCGCCCAAACTGGGAGATACCGTATTAACCGGAATTCCCAATGGCAGCTTTGTCCCCGGTGATCAAATTGCGCTTATGCACAACGACAAACACTTGGTTACCCGAGAGTGGGGAGAAAACAATACCGGTCAGATTTTCATCGTCAAAGGACAACGCGGAAACCGGGTTACGGTAGATGTGCCGGTGCGTCTGGATTATGAAATGCGAAACCAACCGAGGGTTCAGCCTTTGGAAATGGTCCACCACATTGGGTTTGAAAATTTTTCCATCATTCGTCGTTCCGCATCTTCAAGGCAAGTGAGCAACTTCTATTTTCGTCATGCCCACAACATCCATCTATATGGAATTATGAGCGACAGTTGTCATTATGCACATGTGGATATTCGGAACTCCAAAAACGTAAAAATCGAAAAGAGCTATTTTTGTGATGGCCACGACCACGGAGAAGGAGGGAAGGCTTACGGTGTAATCATTCACGCAGGAAGTTGTGATGTGTTGGTGGTGGACAATATTTTCCAAAATCTGCGCCATTCCATGATCATTCAAAGTGGAGGGAACGGAAATGTTTTTGCCTATAATTACTCCACCGATGTCAAAGCCACCCGGAGTTTATTCGGTTTTTCCATGGGCCACGATATAAGTGGAGATATGGTGGTTCACGGAAATTATGCTTACCGCAATTTATTTGAGGGAAACCATGGCCACATGGGAATCATAGACAATGCACACGGAACCAACGGGCCAGGCAATACCTTTTATCGCAATTGTATTGTGGGTTATGGAATTACCGTTACCAATAACCGTTCTCACAATCAGATTTTTATAGAAAATAAGGTGAATGGCCCATCCTTCTTCATGGCCCAAAATCATTATTTTTACAACAATACTTTTAATAATTTCGACAACGATGCCAATCGACCTAATGCACAAATCACATCTTTGGGTCTCGATGTTTTCCCTGAAGGAATTGATGAAGATTTGGTTTGGAAAATGGGAAATCCACTTTGTGAGGAATTGGCATTGCCTGCGGAAAAACGTTATGTTTCGGGTTTATATGTACCCACTTCAGGAAGGTCGATTATGCGGGATAGAGAGTAATTTAGAAGGTTATTGGGTACACTGGGCACAATACCCCTTCACCAAAAGATTCGTCTCACTAACCTTGTAACCATCAGGTAAATTCAGACTCACCTTTTCATCCAAACACTCCACCGTATTACATTGCGTACAACGAAAATGAATGTGATTGTGTTGATGACTGTGGTCGTGGTCGCAATCGTTACAAAGAGCAAAGTGCAACACCCCGTCGTCGCTCATTACTTTGTGAACAATGCCATCTTCTTCAAAGGATTTTAATATCCTGTAAATGGTCACACGGTTCATTTCTCCGTCCAAAGCATGTTGAATCATCTCGTGGCTTACCGCTTCATTTTTGCTTTGTAAATACGCCATTAGTTTCCTTTTAGACGGTGTGCTGCGGCGGCTTGGGGAGGATTCTGAGACTTTTCGCATGATAATGGGGTATGACCGAATTTAATTCTACAAAAGTAAAATAACTTTTATCCCCCAACAAAATTTTAAAACCACCCCCGACGTAAGCGTTGGATTAAGCTGTTGAAATCCATATTAAGCACAAAGCGGATCTCGCTCGGATAGGCGTGATCCCACATGATGCGGTCGTGATTTTGAATGGGAAAATACAACTCTAGGAAATCCGTAAAAATGGATACCCGAACCCCGTAGTCCCAATACAATGTGTTTAAATTATCCACAAATCCAACATCGCCAAATACACCGATAAACTGATATAGCGGCACATTCACGTTAAAAGCAGTAATCCAACTGCCGGCAAATACATCCGTTCGGGATTTAAATCCACCATCAGTGATGATCATTTGCTGGCTCCAAAATCCACTGGTTTCCGAACGCCCAAGCAGGTAATAATCGAAGGCATAATCCAAGGTTCCACTTAAACCAAATCGAAAAAAATCTTGGTTTGCAGGTAGATTATTGTAAGCAAAAACACCGGCGAATAATCGCGTCGTCAACCATTTTTTATTGGGCAACATCCACCGCTGGTCGAAATCTGCTTGTAACTTCACAAATTGCTCCGAAACTTCAACCAAGGTGCGCAATGAACACGGACGAAGGATATTGGTGTTTTCATAATCGTGGGAAACTTGCGCCAACCAGTAACTGGCGTTTTCCATTCCACCCAACATGTCCTGATTGCCTTCACGGGCCAATTGTAAAAACCGAAATCGCGTGCGGTGAATGTTTTCACTTCGCGGATGAGATTTTCGCCACCAAAACCGAACAAATGGTGAATAGCGGTAATATCTCAAATCTGTATCGTAGTGGTAGTTGGTGAAAAACACCCCGGAAGTAATGCGGTGAAACCATCCTGAGGATAGTCGTTGGTTGTTGACAAAAGATGCTCGCCCCGTTAGACGCATCGGCAGGGTAGAGAGGGTAGGTTCAATTCTGTACTCGTATTTTTTCGGTATAATGGTGTTGTTGAAAAAAGCCACACCACCGTAAATTCCGTCGTATGCATTTAGACCACCGACCGGTTGGAAAAAGATTTGATTCTTTTTGGGATCTTCAATACCGGTGTAAAGCTGAAAGCGCAATGGGTTTGTACTTCGGAAAAGTCCTTTTTCTTTCATCCTGTGATTCCGGTGGTTGTAGTCCGCAGTTTCGAGGTTTCGGTCGAGAATGATTTCATCATAATCATCGAGATTAAACTGAATCGTCTTTTTATCGATATGACCATCAAACCAAATAGAAATTACCGCTTCCCCATTTTTCACCCCGGTGAGTTTATAGGGCAATGGCGCTTTCCCATGATTTTTTACGGTAACGGCATATACATAGTTGCACTTATCGATGGACGTGATTTCGTAATCTACAATATCCGACTTGTCGAGATAATGGTTAAAAAACCAATCCACCGATTTGCGGCTGTTGTCACGCAACGACTGTTCTAATGCTACTCGTCCCAAATAATTGGTGGTATCCAGGGCTTTAAACCAATGCTGAAAGGCGGTGTAAAAACTCCGCGGGCCGATATAACCTTTAAGATGTCCAATAGCGATGCTGGTTTTACCCTCCGTAATCGCTAAATAATTTGCCATGGAAATGTCCGGATATGCGTCCCCAATGGGTTGATCCAAACCCTTTCTAGCCAGATAGGTGTACATCAAATGGTTTTGATAATCAAAATCCAAATCGTCGAGCCATAAGAAAAACCGCGACCATATACTACCGGTAAGTTTTCCACTGAGGGCTAGGTCAAAATCATTGGTTCGTAAAAAGTCATCTCTAAGGAAATGGGCCAAACCATCACCCAGCCAAGGCTCGATAAAGAAATTAACGGGTACTTCCGTTTTTACAAAAGTTTGGAAATAAGCCAAGGCATGGGAAACTTCACTGCTGAGATAACTTTGAAATGCGGACAAAACGCCCGAAACGGCAAAATCAAATCTTTGGTCGTTTTCCGGTAATAAAACAACCCCAAGTCCGGGATCAAAGTAATTGACTCTGTACGGGACGGAAATTACACCGTAGTCTGAACCCGGATTTTGGGCAAATCGTTCGTTCAGATACACTTCGGATTGTTCGGCAATATTAAAGAAAAAATTACTGTACGGTCCGGGATTTATTGTGCTCCAAATATTCCCGCGGTTGGTTAAATGATCCTTTATATAGGCGCTTTTACTCACAATCAAAAAAACATCTTGTTTGTTTTTTATGTGAATTTGCTTTGATTCCCCTGAGCCGGGTGTGACAAATCCATTTGAGAAAACTTCGTAATCTTCGGGAAATAAAAAGGAAAGCGTAAAATCCGCCCTTCTTCGGACAAAATTTGCTTTTTCATTTAATGGAGTAAAAAGCCATTTTTTTTCCGGGTGGTGTGGTGGCAAAAGGAAGGTAAAGTATTGCAACCAAAGGTCTTGTTCGACAAAACCAACAGGAAATAAACTTCCATCACCGAGTAAAACCGAATATATGGCGTGAAGCCAAACCTTTTCCCCCGGTTGAATAGGTCGGTCGGGAAAAACCCAAAGAATTTCCGAATCGGGTGCGAATTTTGCGCGAACGGGTATTTTGCCTAACAAGAAAGAAAACGTGTCTAATCGACTTAATTTGGAATCATGGGCAAAGTGCAAAGTCTTATCTTGATTTTCCAATTTTTCCTTGCGAAAAAAAGAACTGGGGTTTCCCACAGATTGCAATGGAAAAACCAAAGGGAAACTATCCAGTTGTTCGCCCGTATCGTTTGTCCATTCTAAATTCCACAAAACGCTGAGGCTGCTGTTTTCTTCGTCGAAAGTAAGGTCAATTTGGTATATGGGCTGTGCTTTCGCCGAAAGGGCAATACATAAAATTACCACACAAGAAAATCCGACTCTGCTCATGCGGACAAATATACCGTTAATGATTTAGCTTATTTTGCGAATGTACTTCTTCGTATCGGTATTTTACCCGGGATTGTGAAAAGTTTATTTGCATCACGGCAAGCGTTTTTACTTCCTCCCTTTCCATGAGAATTCTATAATGTTTTGGTGCATGCGCTCCACCACGATGATGAAAATCCCAGAGATCATCAGGGCTGGGCGAGGGGTTTTGATTTAGAAATTGTTCAAACCAACTTTCTCTTTCCACCTGCATCTGTTGTGTATATAACATGGCTGAGGACCAAATGTGGTTCTTATTGCGTGCAAAAATTTTGTAATGGGAATTTTCACCATCCCACCGAATTTCTTCAATGTCGGTTCCGGGGACAAATCGCACCAAGGTAAATGGTTCAATATTTTTGAGAAAATACTTGTCGGCCATTTCCCTTAGACTGTTAAATCCAAAACTCTTTAGTACCAGAAGTCCCCGGGAGTGTCCATAAGGCGGTCTGCGTTTATGTTTTGAAAAAGCCCCGTTGAGCAGTACACTTACCGCTCCGGAGTCGTTATGGGCAATCCATGATCCGGAGCCAATAATATCGGTAGGGTAGGTAATCCATTCGGGATGGTGATATAATTTCCTTGGAGTAAGTGCAGGTCTTTTGGGAGATTCATCACGATTGGACGTAATCGTAAATTCATTTCCAGACCGGGGAAAATAGGTAAGCGTACACATAAAATATTTTACAAATGGTTTCGCACACGCATGGCAAATTTGAGCAAAACCCCCTGACCTTTTAAATCAAGTTTTCTGGTGATGCTATATCTGTGGTTTTCTATGGTTTTGGGACTAATAAATAATTCCTCACTCATTTCTATGGTTCGTTCACCATTGGCAATTCTCTTCAGAATTTCTTTCTCTTTGGGCGTCAAAAATTTGATTTTTGAAAGTGACTGCTTGTCTTCTTCAGAAATTTCCATAGACTCCAAAGCAGAATCTGAGGATAATTCTTGTTTACGGGCCAATCTGGTTTTAATAGCGTTTAATAACTCCACAAAGGAAAAGGGTTTGGTAATATAATCATCAGCGCCAAACTCCATTCCTTTTCGCAGGTCACTTCGGTCGGTTTTTGCGGTAAGGAAAACAAAAGGAATGCTTTTTAATTCCGGATTGCGGCGCACACTTTGCAAAACCTCGATACCGTCGGTACTTCCCGGCATCATGACATCGCACATGATAAAATCTGGTTTGTTTTTTAGAATCATATCCAGTCCATCCTTTCCGCTATACGCAACCAAAACGTGAAATTTTTCCATTTCCAGAAACTCAACGATACTATCGGCCAACTTCTTTTCATCTTCAATAAGGGCAATTGTCAAATTACCGGATTCAATTGCGGTCATAGTAAAGATAGAATTAATGATTGTGGTACAAAATTACGGGGAAATCATTTCTCCAAAAAGTTTTTCACGGTATTATCATTGTGGAATGGCCATAAAATATGGAAACCTTATGTTTTCTATCGGGCACTACATTTCCGGATATAGTCAATAGAGTAGTGGTGAAGCAATTACAGAGTCCACTCCAAAAAGTCTTTGTCTGCCAAAATCTTTCTTGTTGCTAGATTTTTGAATCCGCACTTGCTCCGTTTCAAAAATCCCCTCCGCGTAGATTTTGATTGAAATCATCCTTTTTTGGAGTGGACTCAATATATATTTAATGCTTAGATTTGCGGTAAATTGAATAAGCTTGAAAGCCAACCAAACACATGATTTGATTTCCTTATTTCCCAAAGTCAGCGAAATCGTTTTGCGGGAAAAAAAACTGGATCGCGGATTGCAGGAGGTGCTAACTTTATTAGGAGAGGCAACCGGAGTAGATCGGGTTTATTATTTTAAAAATTACAAAAAGGATGGTGTTCTTTATGGGGTTTATCATCTGGAATGGTGTGTTGAGGGTGTAGAGCCCCAGATTGACCAACCGGATCTCAATCATTTTTCCTATCCGAGTTTGGAAGGGTTTTATACCGATTTTGTAAAGTCTAAAAGTCTTGTTTCAGAAGATGTTACAAAGCTTCCGTACAATCGTTTTCGGGAATTAATGATTGAACAAAATATCCTTTCGGCGCTTTTAATCAAAGTTTCATTCGAAAAGGACTTTTTGGGTTTTGTCGGGTTCGACAGTTGTAAGAGCAAACGAAAATGGAAACCCGAAGAAGTCCGCATTCTGGAGCATCTGGCTGATATCATCGCACACCGAATTGTACGGGAGTCAGCTTTGGAAGCATCTCAGGCGTATTTGAACCGAATAGAGCGGAGAAATGAATTTCTCGCCGAAGTTCGCTCTGCGCAATCGGCATTTATAGAAAACCCTAAAAGCAACACCGTTTTTGAAAAATTACTTACGGCCATTTGCACCTATACCGATTTTGAAAAAGGAATAATCGTTTCTTATATTGCGCCGCATACGAACCGAAAGAAGGGAAATCCAACCATCATAGCGAAGTCCACAAAAGCGTCAGATGCAGATATGGATGCGGTATATTTAATAAACGAAAAATGCACAGAGGTGTATTTGGATAAAAAAGGTCAAAAGTATTTAAGGTGGGCAAATCGACACAAAAAGCCCATTGTGTTCGATTTTTTTTCCGAAAATTTTGAATTGGAATTTGATTTAAAAAAAGCTGGTGAAAACAAAGCCGGCAATAAAAGTCTAGTTTTCCCGGTATTTTTTGGAAATATTTTGATGGCCACCGTGTATCTCATCAATGCCCGCCAAATCCAGAAGTCCATACCCGCATTGATGGAGGAGTTGGGATCTGTTACCGATTCAATGGTTCACATTTTTACCAGTATTCGATTTAATTATGAAAAAAGTGTTGTTGAGGATTTGGCTGAAAACCAGCGGAGATCCTTTCGGCAACTCATCGAAAAAACCCTAAGTGGTTATTGGGAAATCAGTCCTAATGGAAATTTTACCAGTCGAAAGTTACTCCAAACGCTGGGTTATAGTGATGTTTTCAGATTAGAAAATGAAATATCAACACGCTGGACAGACCATGTCGTAAAAGAAGATGTAGATGCGTTTTACTTTATGGTAGAAAAGAAAATTGTCAAAGCACGTCGCATTAACCAAACCATTTCCATGGAAATGAGGTTTAAGCACCGTAAAGGAAAAATTTTAACCATGCTGGTGGGCGCCATCATTAATGTTACAGAAAATGGGGCATTGCAAATATTTGGCTGTAATGTGGATATCAGTAATGCCGCTGATTTGTCTAGGACATTAAAAATTAATCTCAAGAAAGAGCAAGAACTCAACAAGTTAAAATCACATTTTATTTCGGTGGTTTCTCATCAGTTTAGAACACCTATGTCGGTCATTCAAAGCAATACTGAGATTATAGCCAAGAAATCAGAAGAAGTAATTGATTTGCATAAAAACATTCAGAGAATTTATGACGAAATAGCGAGAATGAATCAGCTGATTGAAAAAGTTCTTACCATGGAGAGGTTGCAATTAGAAGAATCATCCGACCAAATTTCACAATTTAGCTTAAAGGAACTTATCGAGTCTCTTATAGCGAGATATGATGACAATGGAGATAATTTCTTTTTGTTTAACACAGACTTAAATGGTGAAAAGTCAATTATTTCTTCAGACAAGGAAAAATTGGAAGCCATTATCGACAACATCCTTTCCAATGCGATAAAATATGGTGGAAATAGGCAGCGAGAGGTGAATTTAATACTAGATAACAAGCATAAAAAATTTATACTAAGTGTTAAAGATTTTGGCATGGGCATCCCTAAAAGCAATCTTGAAAGTATTTTCACCCCATTTACACGTGCAGAAAATGTATCTCATTTAGAAGGAACAGGTTTAGGATTATCTATAGCCAAAGAATACGCCCAAAGACTTAATATACAAATAGAAGTAAAAAGCAAACTAAATTCATTTTCGGAATTTTTACTTTACATTCCATCCGATTACTAACCGTAAAAAGGCGTAAAGTATTACAAATTTATGTCGAAAAAAAATTTGACGAAAAAAACTAAAAAAACCACAGAAATGAGTATTATCACGTATTGGGTGGATAAATGGTTTGTTTATATATTTGTAACAGAAATTTAAAGCACATATATAATTTCTCCAAGAAAAAGTATATTGCTTGTTTTTATTGCAAAAAAGTTCTTTTAATTACAAAACCAGTTTTGGTTTTAAAATAAGTGAGTAGGAGTGTTTTCATGATGCCGTCGATGTGAAAACATCGACGGTTTTCTCCTAATCAAAATAATATACAGCCGATATATTTCGGTTTGCAGCAGTGAGTAGGAGTGTTTTCATGAGCCGACGATGTACATTAGTACGTCGTCGGTTTTTTAGAAAACCTTTGAAATTTGAAAGCAGTGAGTAGGAGTGTTTTCATGAGCCGACGATGTACATATAGTACGTCGTCGGTTTTTTTTTTGTACTAAATTTTAAATTGGTTGCAATAACGCACTGTGCGTATTGATTTTAGCTTTGAGCTTATTTAAAATACTGTAAAGACCAAAATAGGTTCGATTCAAATAGATTGCATCACGAGGACCTCTGGCGCCTCCTGCATTTTTCAGGGTTTTGTCCTTACTGTATTTGTTGCTCAATCCATAAATCTGATCAAAAAACGCATCTGAACCAAAATCAAATGTTTCGGTGTGGAATGGACGCGCCAATAGCTCAATCATTTCGTGGAAAACATCGTATAGATAGGCGCGGAGCTGGGCGTTATCTTTGCTGAGGATGAAGCTCAACTCTGCTAATATTTCTTCAAACTTGGCTTTATTCTCCAACACGTCCGGACGAAGAAGTTGGAAATATACTTGATAAAATTCTTCGGGGATGACTTTAACGCAGCCAAAATCAATTACCCCAAGCGTTCCATCTTCGCTAAACAAAAAATTACCGGGATGTGGGTCGGCATGTACTTGCTTTAATGTGTGGATCTGAAATTCATAAAAATCCCAAAGTCGTTGCCCAAGTAAATTCTTTGTCTCCTGCGAAGGATTGGTGGCTAAAAATTCATCCAAATGCTTTCCGTGTATCCAATCCATGGTCAGGATTCGTTCAGCACTCAGCGCTGGATAGTATTTGGGAAAACGCATTCCCTCTAAACCGGCGCAAGCTTCGCTAATTTCAATGGAACGATTCATTTCTAAAGCGTAATCTGTTTCTTCCAGCAATCGACTTTTTACCTCAACCAAGTAGTGGTTTAATTCTTCGGAATTGAGGTCAAACATTCTGAGCACAAATGGTTTGATAATCCTCAGATCCGATTCGATACTGTCGGCAACACCGGGATACTGAATTTTTACAGCTAATTTTTTTCCATCTTTATGGGCAATGTGTACCTGACCAATCGACGCCGCATGTTTACTGGATTTCTCGAATTCATCGAAAAGCGATTGGGGCGAGGCGTTGAAATACCTATTAAAAGTATTTACCACCAAAGGGTAGGAGAGTGGGGGTGCACTGTATTGCGAAAGGGCAAATTTTTCTGAATAAGCCTGTGGAAGTATTCCTTTATCCATACTTAGCATTTGAGCAACTTTTAAGGCACTTCCCTTTAATTCACTCAGGGAATTGTAAATGTCTTCCGCGTTGTCCAAATTGAGCTGCTCCCGGTCATCAGTACCACTCAATATTTTTTTTGAGTAATACTTTAGGTAGTTTCCACCAACTTTTCCGCCCGTGGAAACAAATTTGGTGGCCCGTTGGATTTTTCCGGTTGGAATTTTATTTTGTTCCTTCATGGTTAATTATTATCGTTTTTTATTACCCAAACTTTGAGTCTGCTAAAAGTCCCTTTCTGCCAAAATCTTCCTTGTCGATAGACTTTTGAATCCTCACTTGTTCCGGTTCAAAAATCCCCTCGATTTTGATTGAAATCATCCTTTTTAGAGTGGACTCATTTTTTATTACCCAAACTTTTGATTGACCAAAAATTTGGCAAAGTCTGAAATGGATTCTATCGCTCCTCGCTCAATAAGATCAAACCACATGTTTGTCGCCTTTTCGATGGCCGCATCTGTATTTTCGAATCCATTGCTCGTGTCATCAATCCAGAATGTCAGTAGAAATTGGAATTGAAACCACATCATTTCATCGTAATATTTATTGATAAATTGCCGATTGGCTATTTCTCCATTTTCCATACCTTCGATGATCAACGGATTTGCAAAATCCTTAAAAATCTTATTGGAAGTGTGGACAGGCGACTTACCCTTCATCCATTCTTTGGGATTTTTAGGTGTACTGTATATGATGAAACTCCGCATTTTTATTGCCTCTTGAAAAAAGGTGAAATAAAATGCCAGGGCTTTTTCACGTGCAGAAAATGACGCGTAAGTCGCATCGTTATGGATTAAATCAACGGTGGATTGAACGAGATTCTTCCAAATTTTTTCCTCAATATGATTGAAAGAGGTAAACTCTTGGTAGAAAGCTTCTTCACCAATGCCTAATTCGTGGCAAAAGGCAAATACACTTTCGGGCTTTTTACCGTGCAATAACACGTGTGTCATGTAAGCATCCTGGATGCTAACTTTTTTCTTTTTAACGGGACTTTTTGTTGCCATTGTTCTTTGCTTTATGGTTATAACGTAAAATTTCCCAAAGGGTTCCCCGATGGCAAATTATTTTTTAATTTCAAAAGCAATCCTTGAAACAACTTCATCGACTGCTTGAAAGGGATCGGTTTTAAGCGCCTCTACCTGTGTCCTGGTGGTGTCCATCATTTGTTTAAACTCGGGATTTGCCCGCAACAATTGCAGCGTTTGAGACTGAATGTTTTGTTCAAACCAATACAGTGCTTGCCTGCTTCGTTTTTCCAACCAATACCCGTTTTCTGTACAAAGTGTGTGGTATTGTTTCATCCATTGCAAGGCTTTATCCATGCCCAACTTATTTAGGGAAGAGGAAGTTGCAACTTTGGGGATCCAATTACCTTCGTGAGGCGGCATTAGGTGAAGTGCTCTACGATATTCCTGGGCTGCATTATTTGCCAGCGCTATATTATCTCCATCTGCTTTGGTAATCAGAATGGCATCTGCGGTTTCCATAATGCCTCGCTTAATTCCTTGTAATTCGTCGCCAGCGCCTGCAAGCATCAATAACAGGAAAAAATCTGTGAGTTGAAGGGCCTCAATTTCCGATTGTCCCACACCAACGGTTTCCACGATGATTAGATCGTAACCTGCGGCCTCACACAGCATGATGCTTTCTCGTGTACTTCGCGCCACACCGCCGAGGTGAAGACCTGAAGCACTAGGTCGTACGTAGGCTTTTGGGTGTAGGCTCAGTTCGTTCATTCGCGTTTTGTCACCGAGAATACTGCCTCCACTTCGCGAACTGCTGGGGTCTATAGATAAAACAGCGGGTTTATATCCCGATTGAATGGCTGCTAAACCAAAGGCTTCGATAAATGTGCTTTTTCCCACACCGGGAACTCCTGTTATACCCAAACGATACGATTTGCCTGAATGTGGAAAAAGGCGTTTGATCAAATCACTTCTCAATTGCCGATCCTCATTGCGACTGCTTTCCGCCAGGGTAATGGCGCGTGAAAGTGCGGAAATATTACCAGAAAGCACATCCTCTGCCAGTTTGGGAATGTCCTTTTTGGCATTTTTGGGAAGACCCCGGCTTTTGAGTTTTGGATTGAGCATAATCCGCGTTAATCGTCTTTTTCCTTTTTTTGTTCGGCTTCTAGTTTTAACCTGCGAACATCGCTAATATATTCGTCTATAATGGGGCGATCATAAGGGTCTTTAATGGCTTCCCGAACGCGTTGAAGTTGCTTGATGGCATCGTCAAATTGTTTTAAGTTGACCAATGCCTGAACGATAAAAAGCTGTTTCTCTAATGTATTTCTAGCTTCTACAGATTTCTGCATCAATCTGATGGCAGCTTTTAGGGCGTCGGCATCCATAAAGTTTTCGATGAGAAAACGGGACTCCAGGGCCAAAACCGTTTCGCGCCCACTCGACGCATTGTCGGCAATGGTATTTACAATTCGCTCAAAGTTTGTCCAATCACCGATTCCCAAATAGTACGTGCGGTACATTTCTCTGGCCAATTCGGACTTTTGATTGCCACCGACCTCGCTCCAGGAAAAAATATCGTCTTCTAATCGCTGTAAAATAGTGCTGTCCTGCCTTCGTACTGCCAAGGCCATCGAGTGGTTGAAACTGCTTTCAAAATATTTTTCTCCGTCAAATTCCGGATTGATTCGGAGATTATCTCGATTCTCCAAAACAAATTCATATACTTCCTCGCCGGGCGCACTGCCAAAGGTGCAAATTAATGCGAGGTTGTAGCCATTTCTCCATTTGTCTTTGGATTTATTGCTTATATACTCTTCAAAAAGCGGACGAGCACCTTCAGGACCTTCATTGGCGAGTTCTAATTCTATGAGTGTTCGCCATCCCTTTGGTGACAGACCACCTTGCACATAAGCTTCTCTCAATCTTGGATATTCGCGATATACTAAGTAGGCTTTTCGGCCACTTTCAATGATGGTCGAATCCAACTGGTATCCTTCCAACCGTTCGATAATTCGTTCTCCCGGTGTCATATAAAACAAATACGGGTATCCGGGCACTTCATACTTATCGCGCCAAACATCACCAAACTCACTATCGCCATCTATGTAAATTGGAACAAAGTTGTTGGAAATAAACCGCCCCATGGTTCGGGTATTAAAAACCTCAGAGGTCAATCGCTTACAGACCTGACTCCATCCAGAACAAATATTTATAAAAAGAAGTCGCTTGTTGTCTTTTGCCATTTCTAAGGCATCTTCCCATTCCTCTATGTTTTTTACTTCAATAAATCGAACCCGACGTTGTGCCTCGGTCGGAAGGGAAAAGGCTAACAATAAAAGGGAAACTACAAGGTATCGCATAAATTTAATTTTTTATTGTTTAAACTGGGCATTTAAAAGGCCAAAGCATGTGATTTTTGGTTCAAAATGTATAGCATTCATTGGGGTTTGGTCATAAACACTTGTGTTGCATAAAATACCATTTCATCTTTGCGGGGTGTTTGGTCGCTAATATAACATGAAATCCCGGTAAAAACGTAATCGGGATTAATAATGTTTTGAAAATGTCCACGGCTGTTTAACCATTGATTTACAAACTGGTCTGCCAGTGAATCTATGGTAGATTTCAAAATCATATTCTTGTCATCAACAAACAATTCCCGTGCGCCATAAATTTTTGCGATGTTTTCACCAACGACAGTCATTTCCATTAAGCCGGTAGTCTCAACCCGGTGTTTTGGTGTTTGAAGTTTTTTATTTCTCGGGTGAATATGACTAAAGAATTTGAATTTCACCATTTCAATATTGTGTATTTCTGCTGCACGAGCAAGACGGTTGTCATGGGTAAATTCCGGCAAACCTCTTTTTGCCCTTTCAGATTGAATCCCGGAAAAAATTCCCGTCTCAATACGTTCGGATGCATCCTTTAAATTAAAGGAATTGTTTTGACTGTTTAATCTTGATTTATTGGAACTTAATTCCGATAACTTAAAGTCAAAGTTTATGCTTGAAATATGATTATTTTCCATAATACCATACTCGGAATTTCCCAATAAAAAAATGGAAATAATCACAAGTGATAGTTTAATTGGTGCGCTCATTTTACTTTTCCTGATTTTTTTCGTCCAAACTCAATTCCGATTCCGTTTCTTCATTTATAGGTGTTTCTTCTTCTTCAATTGGTGCTTCGTTCTCTCCGGATTCCTCTTTGAGTTGTTGTTCAGCCTCCTTTTTTTTCACAGCCAACATTTCTTCAATGGCCGCATATTTTATCCGCATTTCCTTTCGTATTTCCACTGGGTAAATATCTGCCCGAACTTGGGGTCTTTCATCAAAGCGGGGATAAAAACCCTCTAATTTCTTTTGGGCTTCGGTGACGTCCTTCATTGGGATAGTTTTGGTTTCAGCCTGTTTGATGTAAACAATTTGGTCAATTTCTCCTTCCATAAATTTAATAAGGATTTCACTGCAATCGGCGCGACTGATACCTACATAGGGCGGATTTTCCTCGTCAGTATCCTCGCGAATCACGTAAAGAGACTGTCCATTTCCCTTGACCAAAATCCGGTGTATTTCGTCGTCGATAAACTTCCCAAACATATCTCGTCCCTTCACCTGATGGTAAAAATCATAATCCTCCTTACTCAATACGAAGGCGTCTTGAAAGATCTTCAAACTGTCGGTCTTTTGATTGACCATGGAAATCACGATGGTTTTGCCCGTAAGCTGAATGGAGTCGTTCCAAATCACCGGGTCTTTAAAAAAATAAAAAGAAGAGTCGCTCTGTTGATAAATCAAGGAGTCACATTTACCCTGCATGTCTTGTTTGAAGAACTTCACCCTAGGCCAAATATTGAGCACCTTTTGCCCGATGGAATCAACGACTCGACTGTAGAGCGTGTCACCATATATATGAAGACTATCTTCCTCGGTTTTGATGGAATAGGTTGGATAACCAGTTACATAAGAGTATTCGGGGTCGCGCAGGTATTCACCGTACTGGCCTCGAATGGTATAATTCTCTGTGGTATCATAAATCATGACATTTTCAAAGGTTTGTCCGAATCCTCTTTGTTGTTCAAAATAGATACTATCTCCGGTAAGAAAAGTGTTTTTGTCCTGGACTAGCGCATTTTTTTCAAACTGTGCAATATCGGTAAGCATATTATATGTTCCGTTTTCACAATAAATAAAACTACTGTCACCGGTAATGGTAGAAGGTCCTTTGAAGTGGGTTACTTTTTTTTCGGCGTGATAGTGAAGGGTATCACTTTTTATGAGGTATTCCGGGTTTGTGACTTCCACATCTCCTCGAAAGTGATACCATTTTGAAATATTAAAATAAACGCCTTCTTTGCTGATCAAAGTCGTTTCGCCATCTTCAATTCGTCCACCAGTGTTGTAAAAGGATTGAGATTTTTCCCGATCAAAGTAGAGTTTTTCGGTAAAAAGGCGCATACTGTCATCCACCATGCGAACATTTTTCCGCATAACGGCGAGTTTTGTATCCCCGTTATAATCCAAAAACTGACTGTATAAAAACAGGGTATCCCCTTGATTAATGCGAACATTACTAAATGCCTTTAGGGTATTGGTTGCGGAAAAAAGCCAGGCACTATCACAGTACATTAAGGCACCCTCGTGTTCAAATACGACATTTCCCACGAGGGTATTTTTTTCCTGTCCTTTTATTTTTCCGGAACGGTATTTACCCACATCAGCAGATTTGATGAGAATTTTCTTTTGCCCAAAGGAAGAAATTGACACCGACAAAAATGTGGTGACAGCAAGCAATCGGACCAAAGATAGATGGGTTGACATGCCCGAATGGTTTCAAAAATTAGCCCACAAATAAGGTCTCACTCATATTTTAAGCGTTTGTTGACGATCGGGACCAACAGAGACGAGGGAAATTGGTACACCAACATGTTTTTCAATGAATTTGACATAATTGACAAGGGCTTCCGGTGCGTCTTTCCAATTGGTTAATGCCGTGAGATCGCAATTCCATCCCGGTAAACTTTCGTATTCGGGTTTAAGAAATTCGGGGTCAGATGCATAGGGTAGGTGATCGATGCGCTGGTTGTGATAATTGTATTCCGTACACACATTTATTTCATCAAAAGTGTCTAAAACATCGGCTTTCATCATCATCAGCTCGGTTACCCCATTGATTTGCACAGCGTATTTTAAAGCGGGAAGATCGAGCCATCCACACCTTCGTGAGCGTCCGGTGGTACTTCCAAACTCATTGCCATTTTTGCGAAGCATTTCACCTGTATCATCAAATAGCTCAGTAGGGAAGGGGCCACTGCCCACGCGGGTACAGTAGGCTTTAAAAATTCCCAAAACATTTTTTATGGTGTTGGGCGCTACACCCAGTCCGGTACAAGCCCCGGCAGCAGTTGTTGTGGAAGAAGTTACAAAGGGATAGCTTCCAAAATCGATGTCGAGCAAGGAACCTTGAGCTCCTTCGGCTAAAATCCGTTTATTTTCACGCAAAGCGCCATGAAGGTAGTGTTCACTATCTACGAGTTGAAGTTTTCTAAAAGCTTCGATGGCGTCCATCCATTTTTTTTCCAGTTCGGGAAGTTCTGCGTAATCGAAGCCGTAATTGTCGAGGAGCTGACAGTGTTTTTCAACCAATTGTTGGTATTTTTCCAAAAAATACGGTTGTTCAATATCGCCAACGCGCAAGCCATTTCTACCGGTTTTATCCATGTAAGTAGGACCGATACCCTTTAGTGTACTACCAATTTTCAATTTTCCCTTGGCTTTTTCTGATGCGGCATCCAAAAGGCGATGGGTGGGTAAAATTAAATGTGCCTTTCTGGAAATGAGTAGTCTTTCCGAGGCCTTTGGTTCAATTTTTTTTAAGGCATCTATTTCCACGAGAAAAATTACGGGGTCTATTACCACGCCATTTCCGACCAGATTAATAGCGGATTTGTGAAAAATGCCAGAAGGGATGGTGTGTAAAACGTGTTTAAATCCTTCAAATTCCAGCGTATGACCGGCATTTGGGCCACCTTGAAAGCGGGCAATTATATCGTAATCACGCGTAAGTACATCTACAATTTTTCCTTTGCCCTCGTCTCCCCATTGGAGACCAAGAAGTACGTCAATGTTCATTATTTAGGTTGATTGATATCGTTGGTATTGGTTTCTTTTTTATTTCGATTGGCATAAAAGTAAAGGGAATGAGACTCTACCTCAACGCCAAAGACCTCTTCAATGGTATCTCGAATTTGTTGGATTCTGGGATCACAAAATTCAATTATTTCATTGGTGTCCATACAAATAATGTGATCGTGCTGTCTGCTGTAAAAAGATTTTTCGTAGAAAGCTTGAGTTTGTCCAAATTGGTGTTTTCTAAGCAAATGGCAATCGAGCAGAAGGTCGATGGTATTATAAAGCGTAGCGCGGCTTACCCGGTATTTTTTATTTTTCATCGCCACATACAAGGACTCTACATCAAAGTGGTCTTCTTTGGCGTAAATTTCTTGTAGAATAGCGTACCGTTCGGGGGTTTTTCGATGACCTTTATCTTCCAGATATTTGGTAAACACCTCTTTAACCCGCGCAAAATCTTGCTGCTTCATATTCTTTTGAAAACGTCAAATATACAATGGGCAAAAGTTCTGAGACTTCACAACTTAGATTTTTCGTAATCTTTAGGATTAATGGGAAATGCGTACATTTTTGTTGGAAAAGCGGGAGAAAATTATTGGAGTATAAAAAGGTATTGGGACTTTGGAATTGGATTTCTCTTCCAGGTTTTATTTACGACAGTTTTCATTTAGAAATTCAACAAGCTTGTAAACTATGGTAATAGGATTTTGATTGTGATAGGGTAATTTTTTTTGATTTTCGTGCAGTTTTCTAGATCTATTGATAGCATCCTTTTGAGATGCATTACCATCTGCTTCTAAAAGTGAATATATTTTTAAACAGAAATCATATTTTTTACCCTCATTTTCATAATTACAATTCCATTTTTCTCCCAATTGTTTATAATAAAAATTTCGGTTATTTATTTGGTCTGTAAAATTATAATGCAAATAAAACCAAATTTCAAAGCAATCATTAGAATATGCAATATTATAACCCTTGGACAGCCCACTTTCAATCGCATTGTCAAAATCGGAATATTCCTTTTCCCCTTGTTTAATATCCATATCAAATACGCACCAAACGGCATCAAATTGAGTTTCATGTTCCTCAATTATACTTTCAGTTGATTCAATTAACTTTAGCTTGCTCTGTCCTTGCAGGTCAATTGCTTTCACGGTTAAGGTCAGAACTGGAAATGATTCAAAGTAAAGTTTTTCAGTTTGCCCTTCCCCAACAATGAGAATTGTGCGATTTACTTCCTTGGTTTCCAACTCATACATTGATGGCTTAACCTTTTTCAACCATGCCTTTTTTCTGTCTGTCTTTTTTATGGCTTTAGTTTTTTTTGGCATTACTCATTATAATTTAAAACTTTATTGAAATGAGCAAGGTAGGGTATTGCCCCATATTTTCCCTGAATATAATCTTTTTCAAATGAAGCATTATTTCTAATTCCTTTGAATTGTACCAAGGAATATAATCGACTAGCACCATACTGATCTTTTTCAACAAATTCAATTTGATCTCTCCTTAAAAGATTAGACGACAAAAGGTTTGTATCATGGGTTGTGAAAATCAATTGAGCTCCCTTATTTTCGCTAGAATTGAATAATTCTAGAATTTTTTTTGTTAGTAAAGGATGGAATCGCGCATCAAATTCATCTATGATTAATGTCCTATTTTCTTTTAGGGCTTTATAAATGAATGGGCTTAATTCAAATAATTTTCGAGTTCCTTCAGACTCATGTTCAATAAATGAAAAGCTTTCATCTTCAACAAACTTATTGTTTTTATCATACTTTTTCCTTAACGAAATCAACAATTTTTTCTTTTTATTTTTATCGAAATTAGTTAATTCATCACCCTCAAAATCAGCAGGCAAATCATTGGAAGAAATCTCTATTGTATCCAGATCTTCTATGCCAACATCACCAAATTTCAAGAAGTTTAAAATATACTTTTTCTTTTTGTCATCAGACAAAGATTCCCCTGCGATACTATACATTCCTTTGCTGCGTAATCCACTAATGACAAAAACCGAAGTTAAGCCCTCAATTAATTGTTTTGATAGTTTGGCGAATCCAAAAGTGGCTAGTGTTGATAAGAATAATGAGTTTTTCCTAAATATTTCATTTTCAGTAGAACCACCATCAAATAATAAAGTTTTGAGCTTAGCTCCTTCAGAAAAATTGGTTTTATCAAGCTCAATAATTTCCATTCCTTCTCTAATAAAAAAGCAAAGTTCCCTTTCACCGGGTTTTCCATAAAGCCATTCAGAATAGACACTTTCTTCACTTAATTCAAAACCATATCTGTATCTTACGCTTTTTTCCCAAAAAATCATTTGAAAAAAACTGGGTTCATTCTCCGTCTCAGTCGATAATTTAAAGGAGTCAACCATGCTCAATACTTTATCATCCTTTACAGAATTCTTGATAATTTTAAAAAAGGTAATAAAAGCTTTGACAACATTGCTTTTTCCACTAGCATTAGCTCCATAAATTGCTTTAGATTTTAGAAAGGAATTTTTTTTGATCTTTTCATCTATGAATACATTGTTCAAATCAATGCTTTCATATTTTGATTTTATTTTGGCAGCTGATAAATTCAGGGTATTTAGGTCTTTAAATGATCTGAAATTTCCAAAACTAAACTCTTGTAAAATCATATTGTTATTTTCTTATTTACATTTATGTTGCAAATATACAAATAACAAAACAAACACAACAATAATTGAGTCTGCTCCAAAAAGTCCCTTTCTGCCAAAATATTCGTTATTGGTATATTTATTTAACTCTCATTAACATCTAGTTAGCTTCGGTTCAAAAATCCATTCCGCATCGATTTTGATGGAAATCATTTTTTTTAGAGTGGACTCAATACTTAAACTCCTTACTCTCTCGCAGATAAAATAAATTCATAAATGAGTTGTATTTGTTTCTCGTTTAAATCAAGGTAATCGTCTTTCATTTTTTTAGCTTCATTTATAATCGATTGGAGATCTTCATTTGGCATAATGCTTACCACCTTTTCCATAATATTATATGCCATGGAAAAATTTGCGTATCCCGGATTTCTAAGCAGGAATTCTAAATTTTTTAATAAGTGTTTTTTAAGTTTAGGGTAATTGTTATTTGAAATTAACTCTGTAAAAAAAAGATGTTGTTCGCCAATGGTGTCAATGGAAAAAAACACATTTTCAAGTCGTTCTTTTTGAATTTTAGTAAGCTGGTTAAAATGATAATTTTCTTTGGGATTGTCATCAATAGGTTCAACAAGTTTACTACTTGTTAATTCATTTACTCCCTCCCAAAAGGTATATTTATTTTCGCTGCACTTAACAAGCCATTCAAGAGTTGCTTTTTTCCGCTTACTTTTATTTTTTATTTTTTGGATATCAATATATTCCAAAATCCTAATCTTATATGCATTGAGTACTTTATCACTTTTAATAATTTTGGAACCGTATGAAAATCCAACCGTTTGGTAGGTTTGACTTGATTCATCTTTACTCAGAAACGCAATCACCTTTTTTTTGTCAGGGTAATGCGCCGGTGTGGGACAAATCAATCCAGGCAAATCCTTTACCTGAATATGATTAACATGGATGGGTGATCCCTTTAATACTTCCTCAATGTAGAGATTAGCCACACCATCTCCTCCAACGCTATATACTTTTACCGAGTCATTCTTTTCCCTATCAAAATAGACTTTTATTGGCTTCTCGGGGTTGTCTATTTTTGCGATAACTATTAATTGACTTTTTTCAATAAGCGTTTTTAGGGTTTGAGTAGGTATTGGGTAGGAAAAAACCAATTGGGGGGAAATAATCAAAAAAAGTATTTTCAAAAATAGTTTCATTTCAATTTATTTTTTTATCGACAAACCAATTTGGCAAACTTAGCAATTTTTTCTAAACTTATATACTCAAAAGGATTTTCAATACAATTCATTTATACATCGACAAATCTGTGGGTATCGAATATTATTATTTTTTGCGTAAATTCAAAATCAAACGCAAAATTTGTAATTTCCATAGTTGTGGGTGTATATTGCACCTTCTAAATTTATCAAGATGTACAGTTCAAAGATTTCCGGGGTAGGCCATTATGTGCCTGAGCGTGTTGTAACCAATGATGATTTATCTAAAATAATTGATACCAATGATGCATGGATAACGGAAAGAACCGGCATTAAGGAACGTCGATTTGCCGACTTAGAGGCCGGTGAAACGCCTTCGGTGATGGGGACAAAAGCAGCGGAATTGGCCTTAAAACGAGCAAATATTTCTAAACACGATATCGATTTTATCATTTTTGCCACGCTGAGCCCCGACTATTATTTTCCCGGACCAGGTGTGATGGTACAGGATCAATTGGGTATTGGGGAAATCGGAGCACTCGATGTGCGCAACCAATGTTCCGGGTTTGTTTATGGCCTTTCTGTGGCCGACCAGTTTATTAAAACCGGGATGTACAAAAACATTTTGTTGATTGGAGCAGAATTGCATAGCGGCGGATTAGACATGACCAGCAGGGGTAGAGGTGTTTCGGTTATTTTTGGTGATGGCGCTGGTGCGGTTGTGATTTCACGAGCGGAAAATGGGGAAGAGGGTATTTTGTCAACCCACATGCACAGCGAGGGAAAATATGCGAAGGAATTGGCTTTGCTTTCGCCAAACACCAGCCATTGGGTGCCGGAAATTATGCAAAAAAATGATCCTGAAGATCTTTCCTATTACCCTTATATGAACGGGAATTTTGTGTTTAAACACGCAGTCGTTCGCTTTTCTGAAGTTATTGAAGAGGCTTTACAAACGAATAATTGTTCCGTTTCCGATATTGACTTACTGATTCCCCACCAAGCTAACCTACGTATAAGTCAGTTTATTCAGAAAAAAATGGGCATGCGTGACGATCAGGTTTTCAACAACATTATGAAATACGGCAACACCACAGCCGCATCAATTCCCATCGCAATGAGTGAGGCCTGGGAGGAGGGAAGATTACAACCCGGAAAACTCATTTGCCTCGCCGCATTTGGAAGTGGGTTTACTTGGGCGTCCGCATTATTGCGATGGCATTAAATGTTAATTTTTCTTTTAGAGTTTTTGATAAAAATTCCCTGACCTTGGCACGTATGTTGGGATAAATAATTCAGTTTTAAGTTTTTGTTTCATTTTTAAATTATAAGGGTATGAAAAAGTTAAAGTTAATTCTTGTACTGGCATTGTCGATTACCATGCTAGACAGTTGTATGATCATTCGTCAGGGTGAAGTAGGGGTCAAACGAAAATTGGGAAAAGTAAATTATGTACCACTAGATCAAGGCCCCAGGTTTTTTAATCCGTTCCTAACCTCAATTTTTAAAGTACCGGTAAATACGGTAAATATGGAAGTTGTAGTTCCTTTACCCAGTCGGGAAGGACTAACCATTTCGGCTGAGGTTTCCATCCTCTACAGATTGCAAAAATCCGAAGTCCCCAGAATATTTGACGAAATTGGTATGAGATACGAACGCACTGTATTGCTTCCGGTCTTTCGCTCAGCTGTAGCAGACGTAAGTTCACAGTATTATGCAAAAGATATGCACAGTGGTGCCAGAGCGGAAATTGAAGAAAATATTCGAGAAACGATGATGAAAGTACTCGGTCCAAAAGGGTTTATTATCGAAAATGTACTGTTAAAAACCATCCGTCTTCCAGACGACTTGGGAAGAGCGATTGAAGAAAAACTCCGCGCAGAGCAGGAAGCACAACGTATGGAATTTACCAAACAACACGAAGTACTTGAAGCCGAACGTTTATTGATTGCTGCCGAAGGTGAGCAAAAGGCTAAAATTGCCAGAGCAGAAGGATCAAAACGCGTGGCCGAAATTGATGCCGAAGGTGATGCGAACGCGATTAAGATTCGAGCAAAAGCGCAGGCCGAAGCCAACGAAATGATTAGCCAAAGTTTGACGCCAACCGTTCTACGCAACAACCAGATTGAAGCGTTTAGACAACTTTCCGGTTCGCAAAACAGCAAAATTATTATTACAGATGGGAAAACGCCATTGCTCGGAATACCGACAAATTAGTCTGTGCAAACAATCACCTTAATTTTAATGCTAAAGCCGTACTTCAAGTGCGGCTTTTTTTTGCCTCAAAATTACACAGGCTTTTCGCGGCTATTTAAAAATTGAATCTGCTCCCAAAAGTCCCTTTCTGCCAAAATCTTCCTTTTTGGAGTGGACTTAAAATTGATGGCCAAGGAGAAAAGTCGGGTACGGATGTATTTTAAAGGAGTAAAACTGGAAATCGGCTGCACCAAGCGTTTAAAAAAATCGTAATATCACCAATTTATTGTGGTTAAAACGTTTTATCGTTTTACATTCGTGCCAACAAATTAATGTTCAATAAAAACGTCTTTCTAAAATGAAAAAAATATTTGCGCTTCCGCTCTTTTTAATATTGTTCGCAGCTTGTTCCGGTGGATCTTCTAATGAAATTATTGTTCGTGAAAAAAACCAGCCATCATCAGAAGGTGTTGAATTACAAACCGAAGGTATTGCTTTTCGGAAAATGTCTTTAGATGATGCCATCAAAATGGCTGCAAGTCAGAATAAACGTGTGTTTATTGATTATTATGCCGACTGGTGTGCACCATGTAAAATGATGGAAAAGAATGTTTTTACCCAGGCTGAGGTTTACGAATACTTCAATGAGAAGTTTATTAATGTGAAAATGGATGTCGAGGACAATAGCTTTGGAAGTGAAGCTGCGGCCAAACACAATGTCATGGCCATGCCAACGCTTATGGTCATCGATCCGGAAAAGGGTGTCGTTCTCAATGAACGCGGATACCGCGATGCGAATGGTTTATTAGCAGCAGTAAAATCCATCGAGTAAATCTGATCTTATGAGAAGTACTTACTTGTAATATAGGGCGCTAAAGCAACACCCATGCCGCCCAAACGGACGATATAGTGAATATTTCCCTTTCGACCAACCAAGGGTGTTTTTTCGTTTTTCGATCCAAAAGCCATGGTGCCTGCCCATCGGAAATCAATTTGATAGTCCGCATCCGGAAGGAAGACTTCTTTTAAAACCCTTTCCAAATCATTTTGAATTCGCTCTGTGGTCTCCATGGAATCAGTTTGTTCATTTTCTTTGTCCAAATGCCTTCCGCCACCAATCAAAACCCGCATATCCGGCAAATGTCGAAGGTAATAATAGCCCTGTTGGTAATGAAAATTGCCCGGACGGTAATGGTTGGGCAGGGGAGAGGTCACTAGAATTTGTCCGCGATTGGGGTAAACATCAAGCTCCGGTAATAATTGCTGCGCCAATCCATTGACAGCAATCACACATTCTTGGGTAATTATTGTCCCTCGGTCGGTATCCAATTCCACCTTGTCACCGATATTCTGAACCGCGGTTACTGCTATATCCCGATAAAATTCAACGCCTTTTTGATGAAGCATTCCGTAAAGTTGTTGCAACATTAGCCCAGAATGTATAGCGCCTTCTATTTGATTGTAAATAACTTGAGTTCCTCTACTTAAATTAAATTCACAGACTACTTCATTTTTTACTTTAAATGGTTGAAGGGATAATCCAAACCATTGGTTTACCTCAAAAAGGTGATCTGCGCATTCCTGGAAAAGCGACACTTCTTGCGGGGTGAATATTTCCAGTCCTCCGTTTTGTTCCCACTGAATGTTTCTTACTTTAAATATATCTTGTAAAATCTGCAATCCTTCATATCGCTGCATCATGAGTTCACCGGCGTATTGTTTCCCGTGCTTGTCTGCGTCGTCGAGATACTCTGAGATACTTCCAAAGCACGCAAATCCTGCGTTTCTGGTGGTTGCACCTTGAGGCTGTCCGTGTTTGTCTAAAATAGCAATTGTGGCATTGGGATGTTTGATTTTCAAAAACCAAGCAGAAAGTGCCCCGGTAATACCACCCCCTACAATGCAAAAATCCCAGCGCTTGTCAACACTGGGAAATTGCCAAAATGAAAGATGGGGTTTATGATTATGCAATGGCTGGATATTTTTTGGTAAATAAACCAAAGGCGCCGAACAAGACCACGCCGTAAATCATGGTAAACAAGAGCTGATTTAATGCAAAAGGAATCCCGGCAGCATAGGCGGTTAGCAGTCCACTAAATGTTTTTGGATACAAGGGGAGGGACAACCATGCTCCGAAATTAGTCAACAGGAAAAAGACGAGTACACTGGAGACAAAAGCGCCACCCAGTCTGGAGATTGTAAAACCTGATTTAAGAAAAATACCCAGAAGAATACTAAGGGCAAAACCGGCGTAGATAAATCCAAATCCACCAGTGAACCATACAAAGCCGCTGTTTAGACTGCCGTACACCACATTGTTTATTAACAAGTCACTGATAAATAACGATATGAACAAAATACCAAAGGCTAGCAACTTATTTCTAAAGGCGAATCCACCAAAGATGGCAACTGCACCAATGGCTGTAGCATTGGGAGGGTGGGGGATGAAGCGAGAGAAAATACCCAAAACGACCAGACTAACTATAAGGAGTAAAGATTGATTTTGCTTGCTCATGGAAACATGTTTTTAATATTAGGCAAAAGTAATCCGATTTTCATCAATCTCAAAATGGAATGGTGTTTTTTTCTAAAGTTCAATTCTTTAATAATAATGTAGTCTATATACAAATGTGAATATTGTTAATATACAAATGTTTTACTGTATTTATGTAAATTCGCATGTGTTATATACAACTGTATTTAATTCTCAAACCAAAATTTATACAATTGTAGAATCAAACGCTAAAGCCAATTATTATTTATCTAATATATTGTAATTCAATAATTAAAATGCGACTACTTAAATTAAATTGTTGGCTTCGCCGTCTTAGAATATCGAACAAATATTTTCAAAACAAAATGTATATACATTGAATTTTAATTTATACTTTTGTTGCAGAAAACCTTGTTTACATTATTATATTTACAACTGTAGTCATGGATAAAATAGTTCAGCGCATCAAAGAAATTCAAAAAACGGAAGGATTGAGTAACGCGGAGTTTGCCGATGCCTTACATGTCAGTGCCGGATCTTTGAGTCACATGTACACTGGGAGAAACAACCCAAGTTTATCAGTCATCACCAGAATGGCGGAAAGATTTGGCGTTTCTGCGGATTATTTACTTTTTGGAAAAGTGACAGAAGGAGAAACCCCGAAGTTAAAGTCTAGAGAAATTCAAGAACCGGAAAAGGAAATTAAAAAAGAAAAAACCGATTTATTTACCAATTCACCAAAGGAAGCACGGGAAGAAAAGCCAAAAACCCTAGATTCCCAACCAGAAGTTATTTCAAGGGGCATCACCTCTGTGATTACCACCTATGATGATGGGCATTTTGAGGTATATTATCCGAAAAGAAGTTGAAAATGCTGGGAGGTGTTTTGGGGAATGTTTTCCATTCCTTCACTATTTATGAGTCTGCTCTAAAAAGTCCCTTTCTGCCAAAATATTCCTTGTCGATAGACTTTTGAATCCTCACTTGCTGCGGTTCAAAAACTCCCTAGATTTTGATTGAAATCATCCTTTTTAGAGTGGACTCATTTATTATTGAGTTTGCGCCAAAAAGTCCCTTTCTGCCATCATCATCCTTTTTGAAATGGATTCATTATTACCTGCTAAATTTGTAATTGAATCAAGGTTTTCTAACAATCTTCACATTTCCAAAAACAACATTGCCCTCAATCAGAAGTTTTCCCGAATCCATATTTTCAGTGTTTGACGGCGGAGCAGGGGAGGACGTGTTACCTAAAACATTATTGAAGTTAACCTTAATCTTGTGATTTTCTCCGATAATGACTTTGGCCGAACCGAAAACCACATTAAACTGGATTTTATCGGTATCATTTTCCAAGGTTACATTGGAAAGGTCAATGGTTTGTGAGCCAAAAATGATGGTATATTCTTTTTGTAATTCATCCACATTTTCAATGTACACCTTTGAATCTCCAAATACACTGGCGGTTTCCGTGCCTTTGGGTGTAAAGGTCCCACTCATGATGCGCACACCTATGTAAATAAAGAAGACCGCAATGATGATTTTAAAGAGGGGGATGTTGATTTTAAAAACGTCATTTAGAATCATTGATAAGCCGATGAGCACCACAATGATACCCCAAACAAATTTTGATTGTAAAAATTCCATGGTTGGTTAAGGTTTAAAATATTACGGTGTAAATATACAATTTGCAATAAATTGAACAATCATTTAAACTCAGCATTTTTTCGGGCCAGTAGCGAACCAAAAATCGCAAATCCCAGCACACTGCCAATTACGATTAGTGATGTGGTAGGCGAGAGGTGGTAAAATGGCGCGATGAGCATTTTAGCGCCGATAAATAACAGAATAAACGCCAGTCCCTGACGGAGATACACAAACATGTGCATGCTGTTGGCCAGTAGAAAATACAAGCTTCTCAGTCCCAGAATGGCAAAAATATTAGAGGTGTAAAGCACCACCGGATCTTGAGAAATCGTAAAGATGGCCGGAATGCTGTCAAGCGCAAAAAGGATGTCAGAAAACTCAATGACCACCACCGCTAAAAACAATAAGGTGGCAGCGCGTTTCCCGTTGATTTTTACAAAAAAAGCATTTCCCTGAATGACCGGGTGAATGGGGACAAACCGTTTGACGATGCGGACTGCGATATGTTCCTCAATATTGGGATCGTCATGAGTTGGCTTTTTAAAAGTTTTTATACCAGTAATCAAAAGGAAAATTCCAAAGCCAAAAAGCAAGACATTAAATTCATCGATGTGCAGGGAACCGATGTCAAATCCGGGTAGATAGGTCAAGCGGATCAGCTCAACGCCGGAAAAGATCAGAATGGCCCTAAAGACAATGGCGCCCATAATCCCCCAAAACAGTACGCGATGCTGATATTTATCGGGAATACTGAAAAATTTAAACACCAACACGAAGATAAAGAGGTTGTCCATTGACAGCGCTTTTTCGATAAGAAATGCCGTGTAATATTCCGTTGCTGCCTGGGAAGAATATGTGTATTTGAGGAATTGCCCGAAAATTAAACCCAGTCCGATCCAGACACAACTCCAAATCAGCGCTTCCTTATTGGAAACCTTGTGGTCGTCTTTGTGAAACACACCGAGGTCTAAAGCGAGTAAGCCAACAATGATCGACGAAAAGATTCCAATTGAAAGCCAAGATATTTCCATTTAAAATATATTTCGTCAAAAGTACTAAAAGATTTTGTGTAAATTCGGAGGGTTTTTATGATCCAAACAAACATTTTTTTCGTAAGTAATAAAGAACGCTAAATGCAAGAACAATTTGCCGCATACATCATCGTGAGCCTTTAAAATGGAATAGAAATGCCCACCATTGCGGAAAAGTAAACCGACACCAAACGATTGCCTTCAATATCAATACGCAAGCGGTCGATGCTTGCTGTCTGGAAAATGGGGAAATATGAAACCCGAATCGTTGGAATGTGCGGAACTTTGGCGCATATATACTGTCTTGTTTTTCCTCTTGATCATCGAGTCATATTCAGATTGAGCATACAGCTTACCTCCAAAAACACTCAATCCAAACAGAAGCCAGGCCAAAGTAAGGTTTTGCATATCAATTTTTGAGTCTGCTCCAAAAGTTCTCTTTCTGTCAAAATCTTCCTTGTCGGTAGATTTTTGAATCCTCACTAACAGAAAGTTAGCTCCGAATCAAAAATACCCTTCGCGTCGATTTTGATTGAAGTCATCCTTTTTAGAATGGACTCATTTTTTTTAATCAAAAAGCACGTAAGGTACTTTTCTCGTTCAGAAGTTTATTGTCAAATAAAACTTTGTGTGAATCCTGAAGTTAGGACAATAAAAAACTAAACCCCCTGAAACCTACATAAGAAAGTGGTTTTCAGGGGGCAACTAATCTAATCAACTACAAAAAGATGAGTTCTAAAACTTCCTGCCACCATCGGCAGCTACGGCAAAGCGGAAGGTGTGATAACGCGATGGCGGACGGGTTTGCAAATTGGCAAACGCCTGCGTGCCGGTGTCGGGATTTCCCTTGTAGTAGCTCAGTAGTTCAATCTTCGCATACTGTCCATCCGCAGTCTTTACGAAAATAACTCTTCCCGGAGTCATAATGATGGAGTGGGGCGGGGTGCCGGCACCGTCATTATAGATATACCAAGTGTTTCCGGCTGCGGCTGAAATGGCGGGCAGACCTACTTTATCTTTGATATACCCATTTTCCGGTGCTTCGTCAGCTTCGTCAAACAAGGTGGCTTTTACTTGTCCTGCCGCGTCTCCGGGGCCGCTTACGCCGCCGTTGAGGTAGATGTTGGTGCCGTCGAAAGCAATGTCCCATTTGGTAGTGGCAGAATCCTCTGCGGCCACCAAAGATTGGGTACGCAAACTGTAGTACGCCTTGCCATCAACAGATGAAATATCCTCAGCTGTATAGACTTTGGCAGGCGGGGTGTTGGCGTTTCCGCCGTTGTTGTCATCGTCACTGGAACAACTGATGATGGTTGCGGCCAGCAGGGTAAAAAGAGAAATTCGCTTCATGGTAAATTGAAAAATTAAATTAAACATATCACTTTCCTTCCCAGTTCAGGTTCATTTTAAGTCCGGCAAACCAAATTCGGCCTGCCACGGTAGGCTCAAATCGATTGACCTGCCCGAGAAGATTCATCACTCCGGTTTCCACCAGAAATTTCTTGTAAATGGTTTTGCTCACGCGCATGTTGAGCAATACGGTTGCCGGGGCCATTTCGTCCTGTACATCGGCGATGTTGTTGCCGTTGATGTCGCCGAAGGGGAAAGGACCTCTGTAAATGCTGCGCAGCGAAACATTCCACCCGCTGTTGTTGCTGTAGGTAACTTTGACATTTCCACTGTGCCGGGCACGGTTAAATAGTCCGAAATAGTCCCCGCGTTCTATGCGTTCGGTTACACCCTGAGGATTGCGACGAAATATTTCGCCATTTTCAATCTGTTCCAGTACGTCGAGGTCTTCGGCGCGTAAATACTCGTAACCCGCAGCGAATGACCAGTTTTTAGTTGCCGTATAATTGGCGTTGAATTCTGCGCCGCAGGTCTGTACGCGGGCAATATTGCGATAGCTGAAAATATTACTGCCGTTTACATTGCGCGCCACGGGGGTTGTCTCTATCAAATCGCTGATGTTGTTGTAAAAGAAATTTCCGGTGAAACACAAAGACGTGACGGGAGCATACCGCCAACCCAGGTTATAGGCCATGGAGTGCTCAGGGCGCAAATCCTGTATCTGATGGGGAGAGAAATAGAGGGCCTCAATTAAGCCCATTTCCTGCATTTCACTTATTCTGCGATTGGCCGTTTTCGCTCCGAATACGCTGTATCCTGCAATGGGATTGGTAAAGTCGAGTAGGAGATGGCGAAAATCGGGTGCTTTATAGCCGCCCCCAAGTGAGGCGTTGATTGATATTTTTTTGGTCGCTTTGTACTGCGCAGCCAATTTGGGACTCAGTCGGTTGCGGTATGCTGAATGTATGTCGTACCGCCCGCCGTAAAGAAAGTAAAGTTTGTTGGTGGCCTGCCAGGAGTGTTGAACAAAGGCATAGGCTGCCCGGAAGGTGCCTTCATCGGCATAGCGGGTGGCTTCTACCAACTCGGGTGCATAGCCCATCCCGGAGGTGAGGGTATGAAGGCTGTTGTGAAAATAATCGTGCTGGAGTTCGGTGCGGAAAAATTGCTGCGTAAATATCGAGGTGCTGTACAGTGCGCCGTCGCTCTCGTAATTCATTTCTTCTTCAAACTGATAGTAGGTTGCGTATTGCCGCAATTGAATCTTATTTCGGAGGTTGGGGGTGAATATCAGTTTAGGGAGTAAGGTGTATTCCTTGCGGTATCCCGAGGAAATGATGTTATGTGTCACATCATCGGAACCGGCCACTGTAAATAAGGAAGCTTGTTGCTCGTCGTACAAGCGGGCGCTGACATCGAGTTTCCATTTTTTATGCATTTGCCATTCCGCATACGGACTCATCGTATATGCAGTAGTGGCGGGAAATGAAATCTGAACCTCGTCACTTTGTTCCAATTGAATACCGTCGGATGCAAAGCGGTTGATGACGATGCCGGTATTGAGGTTTTTCTTCTTTACACCGTAGTCGAGATTGAAATCGGAGGTATTGAATGTTCGGTAGTTGGCACTTAGGTTGAGGTGTTGTCCTTCCGACGATTTCTCGGTGATGATATTGATTACACCGGCCATGGCTTCACTTCCGTACAATGCAGAAGCAGGCCCTTTAAGTATTTCAATGCGCTTGATATTTCCAACAGCAATCCTGTCGAGGTCGAGGGTACCAGCAGTCCGTCCGATCAACGGCTCACCATTAACCAAGATCATGACATAATCCGAGCCCATGCCCTGCATTTGCACGCCAGTTCCGTGACCCGATACGATCTGAATTCCTGTTTGCTCGCGTAAAACATCGGTTAAGCGGGGAGCACCTATATTGGCTATTTCTTCACTCGTTATCACCGACATAGGAACAGGTACGTCCTCAAGATCCATTTCCGTTCGCGAGGCTGTCACCACTATTTCTTTGATGTTTTCCGTTTTTGCCGTCGAATCAGAAGGGGCCAATTGAGCGCGAAGCCCAATTGGTCCCATAGCAGCGGTGAGTAATAATAAAAAGGGTGTTTTGGACATCACGTGGTCAATTATGAATTGCTGAATGTATCAATCAATGCCTTCCATTCTGTCGGCTGCGCAATCCCGGGCTTTCTCAGTCCGAAAAACTGCACGGCGAGCTGTTGGTTTTCGTCATAACATTCGATCGACCAAACTGGCCCGTCGGCAGATGGCTTATACACAACCCAGCTGTCGCGCAACAGATCCATGCGCAAGTGCATGTTAAATTCGGAGTCCATCACGTTGATCCAATGCTTGCCGTTGGGCTGCTCCAAAGGCACCACTTGTTTGATGACGTCCTGGTGGATTTGAATATTACCGCGGTTTCCGGCAAAAATCATGATGGGCATGGATTCTGCAGCCACCCGCTTGAGCAATTCGGGAATGGCATCCGTAGGGAAGTTGTAGGTACACGCACCCTCAGCTACTTTCATGGCACTGTACCGGCCGATGTTGTACGTCCGCAACATCCCGAAGAAGTCGTGTGGATCGCCAATCTTTTTCCAACTGTCCACAAATGACTGTTTGTCAAAGTCTGAGGGAATTTCTTCTGTTGTTGCTTCCGGGCCACTTTCTACGGTGAAGTGATCGGTCGATTTGACTTGTGATGTAAGCAGATTGTAGGCCTCGGGGTTTTCATCTTCGAGCAAATACACTTTGGTTACGGCATCTCCAAAGCGGTCAAATACCTGAATACTTCGCATTTGTCTGTTTCCCTTGGCAAATTCAACCGCAAAGAAATGTATCCATCCGTGAAAAAATGCCCGCGTTTCAATGGAGCCGATCACGGTGGCAACCTGACCGTGGATATCGACTTTTTTAAATGTTCCTTTGTGTTCCAGCACACAACTTTGGTTGCGGGTGAGCGACATGACGTGCCCCATTTTTTCAAAGGTTTGAATACATGCCGTGGGCGTAGTATCCAGCAGCTTTCCCTGACCGGTGTAAAACAGCAGTTCGGCTTCAGAGCATCCCAAAGCATCTGCGGCATCGCGTATGCGCAAATTGGGATTTTTAGCTATTAACGCCTCGTATTTCTCAGCGAGATGTTGTGTTTGCAATGTGGTGTTCATGATGAAATAGATTAGAGTTGGTACGATTGAGTCTGCTCTAAAAAGTCCCTTTCTGCCAAAATCTTCCTTGTCGGTAGATTTTTGAATCCTCACTAACAAATGTTAGCTCCGGTTCAAAAATCCCCTCCGCGTCGATTTTGATTGAAATCATCCTTTTTAGAGTGGACTCACGATTTGATTGTGGAATAATGAGCGGACAACTGGAACAGGGGTGGTGTAATACTGTGACCGGATGGCCCAGTGCTTCTTCCAGTATATCTTCTTTCAGACACTGATCTGCTGCACTGCAACGGAGGAGTCTGCCGCTTTTGAGGAAGATTATATCATCTGCATATCGCGCAGCGAGGTTGATGTCGTGAACAATGGCCACTACCGAAAGTCGGTTTTGCACACATTCCTGCTGCAAGAGCGAAAATATCTCGTGCTGACAGGTGATGTCGAGGTTGTTGGCCGGTTCGTCGAGGAATACGGTGGGGCACGGGTGAGGACTGAGTTTTGCCTGCAGCCAAACGCGTGCAAAGTGTACTTTTTGGCGTTCCCCGCCGGAGAGTGTCGTTATTTCTCTCTTTCGCATACGGGCGATGTCCAGTTTGTCGAGGATATCGGAGATGATTGCTCTTTTTATATCCCCGGAAACGGCAAAGGGAAATGCGCCGAGTTCTACCACCTGCTCCACGGTAAAGGCAAAGCCGGGTTGGTTGGATTGGGGCAATACCGCGCGCATCTTCGCCAGTGTTGACAGACTGTAGGTCTGTATGGGGCGACCGTTTAATGTCACTTCACCCGAAAATGCCTTTTCTTCACCGGAGAGAATGTTTAGCAGGCTTGATTTCCCTGCGCCGTTGCGACCGGCAATAACGGTAAATCTTCCGGATCGCACGCGCAGCGACACATTTTGTAAAATGGGCGTTCCCTTTTTCGCCAGACTTACATTGTTCAGTTCAATCATTGCATTCTTCTTTTGTGTTTGAACAACAGATACATAAAGAACGGCCCGCCGATGACGGAGGTAATAATGCCAATGGGAAGTTCGGAAGGCATGACAATGGTGCGGGCAAAGATGTCGGCCAGCAGGAGTAAGATGGCGCCACCGAGTACCGACATGGGAATGACGAAGCGGTGAGCGGGGCCAAATATTGTGCGGATGATGTGGGGAACCACCAGACCGACAAATCCGATGGAGCCACAAAAAGCGACACTTACGCCCACACACATTGCGCTGGCTATAATGATGTTGCGGTTGGTTAGTTTAAGTGAAATGCCAAGGTGACCGGCTTCAGATTCACCCAGCGAAAGAACGTCCAGTGTATGTTGAATGCGATGGAAATAACGCAGTGTAAGGACAAATACCGGCAACATAAAGAGCAGCTTTTCCCAGCTAATTCCACCCACATCACCCATAGACCAGAAAGTAAAGGTGCGGATGGCGGCATCATCGGAGAAGTAAATGACCAGGCCGGTGAGGGCGCTGAAAATGGCGTTGAAGGCAATCCCCGCCAAAATGAGCATGCTGATATCGGTTTTGCCAAAGCGTTTGCTGAAGTGATATATGGCATAGCAAACCCCAACACTCCCCGAAAAGGCAAAGAACGGCAGCAGGTAATAGCCCAGTATTTTTTGCAATACCACTGGAAATAGTGTGGAAAAGGCAATCACGAGCACTGCGCTGAACGTAGCGCCTGTGGTAATTCCGATGATGCCGGCGTCCACGAGCGGATTTCTGAATAAACCCTGTAACGCAGCTCCGCTTACCGCGAGCATGGCGCCTACAATCATTGCGCCTATGGTGCGCGGGAGACGAATATTGAGCAAAACGCCCCTTTCCAGATCACTCAGTTGTCCGGTGAGCAAACGCCCCGGCTGTATGTGCATCGCACCCACCTGAAGCGAGATAAATGCAATCACCACCAATGCGGATAGTAAAATCAGCAGCGGTAGCCCGACGATTCTGTTGATAAGAGCAATCACAGTTCGGCAGTGATTTTGGTTCGGAGTTCATCGACGGCTTCGCCCAGGCGTGGACCGAAATTGGAAAGCAGACTGCTGTCCATATAAATAAATGCCTTGTTTTTGCCCGCACGGGTTTCTTTTACCCCCGGAATTTTGAGAATACCTTCAGTGCCGCCCATGGATTCGTAGCCTGAAGTGAAAAACAACAAGTAGTCGGGATTGGCGGCAGCGAGTGCTTCCGGGGTAAGTGCGCGGAAATCGGTAAACGCATCTACCGCATTTTCTCCGCCCGCCAGTGCAATGATGGAAGCGGCAAACGTTTCCCGTCCGGCAATGTTGAGCGCTCCAGCGCCGCGTGCATATACAAATAATACACGGGGCTTGTTTGCCTGAGGTGTACTCTCAGATAAAGCGGGTAAATTGTCGATGAGGGCAGTTGCCTTATCCGCAAGATTCAGCGTACGTCCGATGGTGCTGATCATTTTTTTGGTCGAACTCAGGCTGAAATGGTTTTCCACCTCGATCAATTCAATTTGGTAGCGCGTCAGCATCTCTTTGTTTTCGTCTGATAGAAAATCCTTTAGCGAAATGATCACATCCGGTTTTTGCGCCAGTATGGATTCTATTTTCACCTGTGATTGATGTCCGAGATTTGGTTTTTCGCGAAGGGTAGGGGGGTACACCGAAGTGATGTCTGTGGCAACAATGTGGTTTTCCGCGCCCAGTGCAGCTACAATTTCCGAAACCGCACCGCCAAGGGTAATGATACGTTGATGCGAATGTTCATCAGTGGTTGCGGATGGGCTGCATCCTGAGATGAGAGATGTCAGTATTATGATTGCAGATATGAGATGGAGGCGAAAATTCAGCATATTGGTTTACGATTAAGCTTTTTAATATTTAAAGTCTTTGAAAAGAAAAACTCAAGTACGAGGCTTTCGAGTTTTTGAATTTAAGGAGTTTACAAAGGGTAAATGACTGATTCAAAAACGAGAATAACGAAGTAATTGTGGTTTTCTTGAGAAGACTATTTAGAATCATTCTATGCGGCAAAAGTATGGTGGTGATATCTACTCAAAGCCACTAATGGTGGTTGAAATGATATACTATTGGTAGTGAAAAAATGTGTGAATTTGCTTCCCGGGAAATAATCCGGGAGATTACAATTGAATAAAACCCTCTTTGATGGACTTAACGACCAATTCCACCGGGGTGCGGACATCGAATTTACGGAGCAGGCGTTTGCGGTAGGTATTGATGGTATGTGTGCTCAGGAAGAGTTCTTCCGCGATTTCTGCCGTTTGTTTACCCTGCGTTATTTTTTGGAGTACTTCGTATTCGCGTTTGTTGATGTCGATGCGGGCATTGTCGGTATCCGGACTGAGTGCATCCAGTAATTTTTCGCAGAAGAATTTTTTGCCATTGCGGAGGGAGTGGAGCGCGTATTGAATTTCTTCAAGCTGGCAATCGCGGGTAATAAACGCCTTTACCGGCATATTCCACGCGGATACGTCAAACAGTTTGGGATTATCAACAATGATCATCCAGGCGTGTGTTTCGGCGGAATGCGTATGTACCGGCGATTGATTGATGCCAAAATGCTGATCTGTAACAATGATGTGTGCTTTTTGAATGATGCCCGGCGAAAGTTCAGCGTTGGTGGTTGCGTTGAACACCACATTCAAGTCTGTTACGCCCTTGATAATCCCCTTAAAAGCCTCGCGCAACAGGTCGTCTGACAAGGCGAGAATAACATTTTGTCTGCTCATTATTTTGATTCATTCTAAAGAGCAAAAATGCAACACGGGAGAGAAACACGCAATATTATTTTGATTCATTCTAAATAAACGCTAATGGTAGTGATTATAATTCCTGTGGAATAGGAAATTTACAGCAATTTATATTGAATATTTTATAAAAAGAATATATGAAGCCATTTCGAAAAGGATGATTTCAATCAAAATTAATGTGGAGGGAATTTTTGAATCGAAGCTGACTAAATTGTTAATGAGGATTTGAAAATTTACCGACAAGGTAAAATTTAACTGAAAGGTGTTTTTTAGAGCAAACTCAAAAATATAGATTTCACATCAGTATTACGCAGCATTTAATACAAGGATTTTAGAACGTACAGCTGTACAGGTATAAATCTATGTTTAAATAACCGCAATATAATTTGTCCTATAATTTATATTATGTTAAGTAGAAAATTTAAAAACAAAGGAACATGATTACGCACGTCCCTTCTTTAAAACTTATACAAGGTCTAAATAGAATCGATTTGCTTGCTAATTTTCATATCACGCTTTTGTTAAGTAGAAATTTTAAAAACAAAGGAACATGATTACCCACTTC
>JAFIEY010000073.1 GCA_020832345.1 Cryomorphaceae bacterium
GTCCACTCTAAAAAGGATGATTTCAATCAAAATCGACGCGGAGGGGATTTTTGAACCGGAGCTAACCAGCTGTTAGTGAGGATTCAAAAATCTACCGACAAGGAAGATTTTGGCAGAAAGGGACTTTTTAGAGCAGACTCATAATTCTATCATCATGACTATTTATAACAAAAAATGCATTCCGATTTGCAATATCCCGTAAGGCAAAAGTGGCACATAGGTATTGACAAAAGGTGCTTGCATCAAAACGGTATAGGACAGTTGAACCGAGAAACGATCATCCAACTGGTAATCGCCGCCTAAGCTCAATCCAAATCCAATCTGTGGTCGCCCCAGTGATTTCTTCTTTTCATAATCCCCCTGATCGTTGAGTATAAATCGTCCTTCGTGGGGAAAGGCGTGAATGTATCCGGCATTTAATGAACTGAAGGCCGAAATTTTTTGATTAAAATGGTAGTTGTACTGAAGCGAAGCCATTAGGGGAAGTGCCTGTTGGATAAACCGATGATTGAAATACCCGAGGTTTACATCAAACCAAAACGAATGGTGTTCTCGTTGTCTGAGCGCCCAACCATAACCAACCTCCACATACGGGCGATAGACATCGGTCAGCAGTGTTTCCACACCACTAAAGGGAAGTGCGGCGCCAATGGTTCCCGTGCGAAGGTTTACCCTTTGGCTATAATCCTGTCCCAAACAAGGCACAGCAAATACAAAAACAAAAATCCCAAATACAAATTTTTTCATAAGTATATTTTTTTTCATTGGAGTAATAGCATGCATCAACCCATCAGAGAAAGACAATTTATCGATCTTGCAGGTGTGGAAGTTTTTCTCATGTGGACTCAAACATAAAAATTGTTATTGACGGGTAAAAATACAACCCCAATTAGTATTTTCGCCATAGTGTATGAAGCATATATGGATTTTAGGAGCAAGTGGTTATGTAGGGAGCGCGCTCACTCGCTACCTTATTGATCTTCAATTAGATCAAACTGTAATCACCACTGTTGTTCATCAGAATATTCCCTTTAAAACCCTCGAAAACACCAATCTTATTGTAAGTGATTTGTCGAACCTCGATCCGATTTGGCTCCATCGCTTTCCTCCCGATGTGATTTTCCACTGTGCGCGAATGGCCGGCAAAACGGATGCTGGAAGGATTAGGGCTTCTATTACCGGAGAAAAAGCCAATTTAAGACTGAGGGAATTGTTGTTTAAACTGGAAAATAAACCCGTCGTCGTGTATTGCAGCGGCACTTTGATGTACGGAAACTCAAAAGATCCCGTGACAGAAGATGCGCCCATACAGCCCATTTCTTATGCAAAACACTACCACAGGGCTGAGCTACCCTGGGTGAATCCGGCTCGTCCGGGTGAGGATATAAGGATGTCGCGACCGGCGTGGATCTTGGGTCCGGATTCTTGGTTTTATCACTTTTTCTACCTGCCGGCAATTCAAAACGGAAAAGTTCCGTATTACGGCGATGGGCGTCAACTCATGTCCCTACTCCACGTAAATGATTGCGGTGCCATGCTGTATCACACCTTTAAATACGGTGTCAAAAACGAGGATTATAACCTCTACACCCATCCGCCCATTTCGCAAAAAGCTTTTTCTCAATTGGTGGCAAAAATGCTCGATTGTCGAGTAGAAGAAATAAGTACAGCACAAACCATAAAACGATACGGAAAGACCGTTGCGGAAGCACTCACTTCCAACATCCCTTGCACCACCAAACATCCAGATTGGCATGCCCGATACCAACCCTTGCATCTAAATCTGGAATCTATGATTGGAGAGGTGATTCAGCATCTCGATGCGAAAAAACATAAAGCGCGTATTCGCCAAACCCCCGCATAAAACCCGATCCTATTCGGTCATCGATTTTCCAAAGTAAGTTCAGCAACCGTTTGGGCATTTTCTGATGCAACCTATGGTAGTACCAGGCCGGATAAAAAATGCTGTAACCCCGAATGGTTTCGCAACGAAAATCTGAAAATATTTTCACAATTTCCTTAGTCGAATAACAGGTGCTGGCCAAGTGTTTGGTGGGAGAATAACCACCCCAAACCGGCTTGAGTCGAGCAAAAGCACTTTTTGGTTTCAACTTCAGCAATTCGATTCCCATTCCCGCCAAGTACCACTTATTCACAAAAGTCAACACCATTTTCCCTTGGGGCAAAAGCAATCGCTTTAAACAGTCGGCCACAATATTTAAATCTGCCACGGTATTTAACGCACCAAAAAACACATAAATCAAATCGAACTTCTGATTGGGGAAAATTCGAGAAACATCCTCTACACTTCCCTGTGCAACTTTGGCATTTCGGAGTCCTGCATCGGCAATTTTATCCTGTGCCAAGCGCACCATCTCTCCGGAAATATCCACCCCATAAACTTCCGTTTCCGGTAAAATGCGGGCAAAATTCATCAAATCAAAACCGGGTCCAAAGCCAATCTCTAGCATCTTTTTGGCGGGAATTCGCTTTACCGTTTCCCGAAACGATTGTCTAATTCTCTGTAGCACCGCATTTTGCCAATACCGAAATTCAAAATCGGTCGCATCTTCGTCATAATAAGATTCAACCTTTTTATAGTAGTTTGTTTCCATTTTCTATCGACTTTTTATTTCCTGAAAACTCAACCACTGCGCCCATCGACCAAAACAAAAAGGCAAAAGCGTCGGTATTGAGGAAATTATTGAATTGCATGTGAAAGTAATAGGTAGCCAAGGCCAGGGCTGCACCTATCATAATAGGTGAGCATTTCCGTCTAATGGCGAGGTAAGCCCATCGCATCAAAAGTAACACAAACAAAAGTGTTGTGGGCCAACCATTTTCAGACAATTGCAACAACAGCTCAGAATGCGCACTACCACCTGAACCCGGTGGCGGATGGTCGGGATTGGTCACCGTTAACCGATTTTCCAAGGATTTTTCCTGAAAGGGAATATAAGTAAATTGATAAGTGCCAGGGCCGAATCCCACATGGGGTTTTTCTTTAAACATCCGAAGTGCAGAAACCCAGCGATTGAGTCGCTCGATATTGCTCGCCTCATTTTTGATATTGGTCACGGATTTTGTTCGCTCAACTAAAGAAAGTGAAGCATCGCGGGAGGACAAATTTGTTTGCTCAAAACTCTTTTGAATGTCGTCCCGCATGAACCAAACGACCAAAGCTAAAAGCAGCAACAAAACCGGAGTTGCTTTGCGAATAAGGGGGAAGTGAAAAAAAAGCGCCAATGGGAACATTATCAATAAACTCAAAATGGAAGCTCTGCTACCACTTAGAAAAACGGCTAAGGTGGCCACTAAAAATGCAATCCATGCCAACTTATTCTGTCTTACTGAACCGAGAAAAAATCCCGCCAACATGGCTGCGCATGCCCCAAATATGGTGTGATCATTATAAAAAGGATGGAAAATTCCGGATAGCGTAACGGGATTAAATCCAAATTGATAATATCGAAAAAAGCCCCAAACCATCACGGGTAAAAAGCCCAGCAAATACAAGGTTATCCATTTTTTAAAGTCATTTCTTTGAGCTAGAAAAAAAATGACCCCATAAAAAAACAGAAACACATACGCCGAATTTATCATGGTAAACTTTGCAGATACCCCTGGCATATCGGAGAAAATCAGTGGAAGGGTAAAACTTGAAATCCATAATGCCGGTAATGGGTATTGCACCAATACACGTTTCCAAACAGATGGTGGATGCATTATAATCAGCATTATACACAAAGTTCCAATGATGTATTCTGAAGGCAAAAAGATTGTACTCGAACGCCCCAAATCAAATTGTATAGACCATGGAAGCACAAAAACCAAAAGAGAAAAAAACACCCCATGCATTTTCTCTTTTACAAGTATGATTGCACATAAAATCATCGTCAAAAATAAAAACCCCCAAAACCATTGGGGGGTTATGGTAGCCAAACCAATTAAGGCAAAAACAATTAAAACGGATAAAAGGTGTTTTTGCATCAACTGTTTAAGTTTATTGAATGATATAAATTGGTCTCCCAAATAAAGTCCAAGTTATTTTTCAAATATCAAGCGGGCAGCGTACTGAACCAAAAAAGATAGGGCAAAGGCAGCCAAAGCCAAAAGATACCCGGGCGTAAGGGCACTTTCTGCCGGCAATGAAGCTGCACTTATCACATAAGCTCTGGGGACTGGCGCTTCAAGGATCATTTCTAATCTGCGAAGTTGGGTATGATATTTCGCCAATTCATTTACTGCTGTTCCGTAAAGCGTTTCAATCTTAAAGGTATAGGCGTCTTCTGTTTTGTTGCTTTTGAGTTTATTTTGAAATTTGGGCAAGGATCTCAAAGAGTCAAGTTCAATCTGGAAACGGTTAACTTCAATTTCCTTTTCCCGATAGAGGTTTTGGGTGAAAGTAAAGGTTTGTAATCGATTTTCCCGCATCATCGATTGTTTTAAAGAGTCGCCAAATAGAACAAAAGCATTGGCAATCTCTACCAAAACAGAATCTTCCCCTCCAACCACTTCTACCTGAACGGCACCATATCGCGTTCGATCAACAGAAAATGAAAATTCTATATTGGGAAACTTCTTTTGAATGACTTTGAGTAAAACCGGGGACTTGAGCAATTGAATATGCGCATCGATTTCTGCGCCACCCGCAAAACCAACCCCACCCTGCTCCATCTGCTTTTCAAGAACAGTAAGCGGCACAAAGAAATCCGTACGTACAATATATTTTTCATCCCGAAAAAGGGAAATGACAAAGACAATGGCTGCCAAAGCCAAAGAAATAATTATTGAAAGTCGGAAGTTATGCATAAAATCAGGAGTTTAAAGTAATCTATATTCCAAATGACTCAAATTGAAATTGCCGATAATGCTGCAACAATTTTTCTTCCGGACTATCTGGAAAGTGGGCTGCGGTTCGTTCATCTAAATAAAAGTTTGGATTATGTCCGTAAACTTTTAGCGTGTGTTTTTGGTAAATTTGAAAAACTAGTCGCTCAATCGCATCCGCCATAGCATTTCTATATAATCCTGAAACCTTGAGCGGGTTGAACCTCATAGATTTGTTCTGAGCAGATTCAAAACGGTAAAAGTTTGGCAAAAAATCATCTACCCACGAATTTTCAAAAATTAATTCATGCAACAACCCTCGATTATAAACGGGGATAAGTGAAGCTATTTCAGTTGCGATATAAATATTGTGTTTTGTCATTTTTAAATCGTCCGCAGACTTGTAAAAATTGATGCAAAAGTATTTTTTGGAATTAAGCAGAAACACCTTTTTGAAAATCATCAATAAAAATCGGGTTACCCATAACCTTCCCGGCGAAGTAATTACAAAAAAATCAATATCGTCTGAGGAATCCTTTACGCCCATTTTCGAGACCGATCCGGAAATATAAACCCCCCTAACATAGGGAAATAGGGCGATCAAACGTCCTACCAATTTTCCTATTATCAACTTGCGCTGATTGAGCTTTTCATTACCGCTTCGCAAATAAAGGTGTTCTTCTTGCAATCCATACCGCTTTCCATCAGAAAATATGACACCTTTGCCAACCATGTTATCTAAAGCAATAGATAAATCCTTTTCCCCAATGGATACCCCTAAATATTTGTGCAGCTCTTCACGACAAAGCGGGTGCTGAAAAAAACTAAAGTAATTTAAACACTTTAAAATATGATGGTAATATTCTCCCATATTTTTTGAAAAAAATTTAATGTTGTTACATTTGTAACCAAGTTTACCAATAGTGGAACGAATTTCAAGCATAAAGTGTTTATCAACAATAAACAATCCATTAAAAAAACACCCAAAACACTGATTACACGAAACATAAATCACAAATATATAATGCCATTTTGAATTACACACAACCAAATATCAGCAGGGCATGTTATAATTAAAAATCTTTATCGTTACTTTGCACCCGCAATTTTTGAATAATATCTCCATCCATGGCCAAAAATCTCGTTATCGTTGAGTCTCCCGCAAAAGCCAAAACCATTGAAAAATTCTTAGGAAAGGATTTTAAAGTTACTTCCAGTTACGGGCATATCAGAGACTTAGTTTCTAAGGAACTAGGTGTTGATATAGAAAAAGATTTTCATCCCAATTACGTCATTCCAAACGACAAAAAAGAAAAAGTCAAAGAGCTAAAAAAACTTGCAAAGGCAGCAGAAACCATTTGGCTCGCTTCGGATGAGGATCGCGAAGGAGAGGCCATCGCCTGGCATTTGGCAGAGACCCTAAACTTGCCACACGACACAACCAAAAGGATTGTTTTTCACGAAATCACCAAAACTGCCATTGAAAAGGCCATAAAAAATCCGCGCATTATTGATGCGAATTTGGTCAATGCGCAACAAGCACGACGAATTCTCGACCGTTTGGTAGGTTATGAACTTTCGCCCGTATTGTGGAAAAAAGTAAAACCGGGATTGTCCGCAGGCCGCGTGCAAAGTGTAGCCGTCCGCTTAATTGTGGAAAGAGAACGTCAAATCCAAAGTTTTGATTCTAAAAACTACTTCCGGGTTACCGGTACTTTTTTAACCGACGCCAATCAGCCTTTTTCAGCGGAGCTAAATAAAAGGTTAGAAAACAAAGAGGAAAGTCAAGCTTTTTTACAAAGTCTGAAAGGTGCAAAACTCAAAATAGACGACTTGCAAAAAAAGCCGGCAAAAAAATCCCCGGCACCGCCTTTTACCACTTCTACTTTGCAACAGGAAGCCGCGCGAAAACTGGGCTATCCCGTTAGCATGACCATGAGTGTTGCCCAAAGACTATACGAAGCAGGACACATCACTTATATGCGTACCGATAGCGTCAACCTCAGCAATGACGCCATGACAGCGGCAGCAGCTGAAATCACCAAAGAATACAGCAAAGAATACGTCGAAAACCGGCGCTATGCCACCAAAAATAAAGGTGCTCAAGAAGCCCACGAAGCCATTCGTCCGACCTATATGGACAAAAAAATTGCGGGCGCCGATGACCAGCAAAAACGTTTATACGATTTGATTCGCAAGCGCACCCTAGCCTCACAAATGGCCGATGCACAACTCGAACGAACCACAGCGACCATTAACACACCCGACAATAATCTCAACTTTGTCGCCAAAGGTGAAATCATTAAATTTGAAGGATTCCTCAAGGTGTATCTCGAAGGACGCGACGACGATGATGAAGACGAAAACACCTCCGGTATGTTGCCCGCCATGCGCGTAAACATGCCACTCGATATTTCTGAAATTCATGCTACGGAGCGATTTACCAAAGCGCCCGCGCGATATACCGAAGCGAGTTTGGTGAAAAAACTTGAAGAATTGGGCATCGGAAGACCATCCACCTATGCGCCTACCATTTCCACCATTATTAAAAGGGAATACGTTCACAAACCCGAACGCGAAGGAGTTAAACGCCAATATTTGCAAATTGCTCTCGACAACAAAGGCGAAATCAGTAGCGCAAACCTCTCAGAAAATACCGGAGCCGAAAGAGGAAAATTAGCACCTACCGACATTGGCATGGTGGTGAATGACTTTTTGGTGGAACACTTTAATGAAGTATTGGACTTCCACTTTACCGCCGCAGTAGAAGAAGAATTTGATAAAATTGCCGAAGGTCAGAAAGACTGGGTGGAAATGCTAAAGAAGTTTTACAGTGACTTCCATCCCAAAATAGACGATACCCTGGAAAATGCAGAACGAGCAAAGGGTGAACGACTTTTAGGTCAGGATCCAAAAACCGGTAAAAACATCTATGCGCGAATCGGAAGGTACGGCGCTATGGTGCAAAAAGGTGAAGCGGAGGATGAGGAAAAACCGACATTTGCAAGCCTTCGCCCCGGTCAGTCCATCGATACCTTAACATACGAAGAGGCGCTGGATTTGTTCAAACTTCCACGGGAGCTCGGCGAATACGAAGGGAAAATGCTCAAGGCCAATGTAGGCAGATTTGGACCCTACGTACAATGGGGCGGCACTTTTGCCAGCATCAAAGCGGCAGATGGCGACGATCCCATGACCATTGAATTTGACCGGGCTGTAGAAATTTTGGAAGCGAAACGACAAGCCGACCGGGAAAAATTCATCGCGTCATTTGACGACCAAGAACCTACCATAGAAATACTCAAAGGCAGATGGGGGCCATATATCAAGGTTGGAAAAAACAATGTAAAAATTCCCAAAGACGTAGATCCGCTCACCCTCACGAGAAAAGATTGCGAGGAAATCATCAAAAATGCACCCGCCAAAAAAGGTGGACGAGCAGGTGGCAAAAAGACAGCCGCTAAAAAAACAACCACCCGAAAAAAGGCGACGACCAAAAAAACATCCGCAAAAAAGAAATAGGTGATGATCAGCAGCGATTTTCTAGCCCCGGTTTCAAATAAACTTTTAGAAAAATTTTCAACCGGAAAAGGCGAAACCTTGGGTTATAATATCGGGATTCACAGAGAAATTGAAGGTCTTCCCGACCTCACCGATGTTAAAATCGTCCTGTTGGGCATTTTAGAAGATCGACTATCCGTTGCCAACACAGGTTGTGATCGCGGCGTGGACGCCGTTCGCAACTACTTTTACAAACTCTACCCCGGCGAGTGGAACATTAAAATTGCGGACATCGGCAACATCTACAAAGGTGATACCCCGGAAGACACCTATGCGGCATTTCGGTACATTCTAAAAGAACTCTTGCACCTCGACATCATCCCCGTTATATTGGGGGGTAGTCAGGAAGCCACCTACCACATGTATCGCGTGTACGATGAAATGGAGCAATCGGTGAACCTCGTTTGCGCCGATCCCCGCTTTGACCTAGGAGACTTCAATCTTCCCCTCAACGACGAGAACTATTTATCGCATATCGTTTTACAAAAACCCCACAACCTATATAACTTCGGAAATTTGGGACACCAGAGTTATTTTGTAAATCCCGGAGAGCGCGACCTTATGGGGCGAATGTATTTCGACACATATCGCATCGGCCAGCTTAGACCTTTTGCTTATGCCGAACCGGTTTTGCGAAACAGCGACATAGTTAGTATAGATATGTCCGTGGTTCGTGCAGCAGAAGCGCCCGGTCATCGACAAGCCTCGCCAAATGGGCTAAATGGGGAAGAAATTTGTGCCTTGACTCGTTATGCCGGGTTAAGCGACAAACTTTCGCAGATTGGAATATATGGATACAATCCGGGATTGGACATAAATGGCCGAACTGCACAGCTCATGGCCGAAATGATTTGGTACTTTATCGAAGGTGTAAACTATCGAAAAGGAGATTTCCCCATCGGTAGCAAGAAAAATTACGCCCGGTTTACCGTATTGTTAGAGGAAGGTTATGAACTAATTTTCTACAAAAGTGACAAAAGTGGACGTTGGTGGATAGAAGCACCCATAGAAATGGCCTCCATTATTCAACACGAAAGACACCGATTAATACCCTGTAATGTAGAGGATTACGACCTAGCCATGCAAGGCGAAATACCACAAGTTTGGTGGAATGCACTAAAAAGGTTAGATTAATTTGCTGTTTATCCACATTTTTTTGTTAATATTGCGGTGTCAAATTGATGTCTCATTTAATCATGGGGCTTTTTTATTTTGTGTGATAAAATAATTGGTGTATCTTAGCGTTTGAATTTAGCTAGATAAATTGGAAACCGACTTTATGAAAAAATATTACTTCGCTTTTATACTTTCAGGCTTGTTTTTAACAGTCTTTGGGCAACAGGAAGTGCAGTGGAGCCAGTATATGTTTAATAAACTGTACTTTAACCCGGCTTATGCAGGAATGACAGATGGAACGTGTATCAGTGGTTTCTTCAGAAATCAATGGGCGGGTTTTGAAGGCGCTCCGGTTACATCCAATGTAAACGCAAACATACCCGTTTCCTTCCTAGGAGGTGGTATCGGAATAAACGTCGTTAACGACCAATGGGGTGCACTTAACGATGTTATGCTAGGCGTTTCTTATGCTTACCATATCAATTTAGGAAGTGGCGTATTGAGTATCGGTATCCGCGGAGACCTTCTCAACAAATCTATTGCATCCGGAAAAACTTATATCGCACCTGATGGAACTGATGGTTCAGGTGACGAAAGTATTATTACAGCTGGCAGTGATGGTATAAACTTCGATGCCGGTGCCGGTGTATTTTATCAAAGTGAACATTTCTGGCTGGGTGGTTCTTCCGTAATGTTGGCCGAAACCTCAACCGAATTTTCTTCCGGTCAAGGTCAAATCACCGAATTCCAAGGTCGTCGCCACTATTTCCTCTCTGCCGGATTTAACTTCCCAATCCCCAACACAAACGTGACCCTTTCCCCCAACACACTTATAAAAAGTGATATTACCAAAACCACCGTTGATGCTGGTCTAATAGCTACCGTTAACAATCGTTTTTGGGCTGGCGCCTCCTGGCGACGCGAGGATGCAATGTCAATCCTTGTCGGTTTTTATCTAACCCCACAACTGCGTTTTGGATACTCCTACGACGCGAATGTCAGTCCACTTCGCACCGAAAACGCAGGTAGTCACGAAGTCTTTGTTTCGTATTGCTTTAAAATCGAAATCCCTCCAAGAGAGCCGGGAATGTATCGACACCCCCACTACTTGTGATTTTTTTCGTAATATAGCAGCCTGAAACATAATAAAAATTTAAAGCCCCCGTTTAATAAGTCCAAACCAGAATTGAATAAGTAATCGGATCGTTCCCTCAAAACCGAAACACTTTGCTAAGTGATGAGAGAATTTAAAATTACTTCCAATGCACAATATAATTGTAACTCTATGAAAAAGCTCATCGTTTTCTTTTTCGCTATTGCAGCCCTATCGGCTTGTAGAAGCTCCGATCACGGAGAACTTGTCGGCGTTAGAGACCGCCCCACTTGGTATCCATCGGAGCCATACGGAATGGTTTTCATCCCACAAGGCTCATTTAATATGGGTAATGCCGATCAAGATGTACCCTATGCTCAGGTTACACCAACCAAAACCGTGTCTATCGCGCCATTCTGGATGGATCAAACCGAAATTACAAACAACGAATACAGACAATTCGTGAATTGGGTAAGGGACTCTATCGTTCGAACCCGCTTGGCCGAAGATGGTATGGTAGAAGGTTTCGAATACAATGATCCGGCAGAAAAACCCAGACCTAGCTTCTTTGATGAGTACGTCATGACCAACTATCCCGAGCACATGCAAAAATCCCTAAATTGGGATGCGTACTTGGTGTGGCGTCTCGACCGTTACCCCAGCTTGGAATATACCGAGATTATTGAAAGTATATATCTTGCGCCAGAAGAGCGTATGCTCGGCGAAAGAATGGTCGATCCACGTCAGTTGAATTATACATTTTTCTGGATCAACAAGCAAAAAGCATCTAAGAAAAACAACCGCGCGATCTTCGATTTTGACGAAGATAACACAGACGATAAACCTTTTAGTTATCGCGACTTTATCAAGGATACCAAAGAGGAATCGGACAGGAGTTCATTCTTTGAGCAAGAAACCATCAACGTATATCCCGATACTTTATCCTGGATTCACGATTTTGCCTATTCTTATAACGAACAAATGCACGATGCGTATTTCTGGCATGTATCCTACGACGAATATCCGGTTGTGGGCATTAGCTGGAAACAAGCCAAAGCATTCTGCAACTGGCGTACAAAATACCGCAACAGCTACCTTCGTGGTAATGGCGAATACACCGAGCAAGAATTTCGCTTACCTACAGAAGGCGAATGGGAATACGCTGCAAGAGGCGGTATCAAAAACATGACCTATCCTTGGGGTGGGCCCTACGCCACCAATAGCTCCGGATGTTATTTGGCAAACTTTAAACCCATGCGTGGTAACCTCGTAGCCGATGGTGGTTTTTATCCAGTAAAAGCTACTTCTTACAACCCCAATGGTTACAACCTATATAATATGGCCGGAAATGTTTCTGAATGGACAAGCTCTGCATACCGCGCATCTTCGTACCACTATGCAAACAACTTCCAACCCGACCTACAATACAATGCAGATGAATCTGATGACTCCTCACTTAAACTAAAGGTAACGCGTGGCGGATCTTGGAAAGATATCGCATACCACCTTCAGGTAAGTACCCGTGATTTTGAATATCAAGACACTGCAACTTGCTACATTGGATTTCGTACTGTTCAAAGTTTCTTAGGACGTGATATCCGCGATTTTTAACCAAAAACTAAATCTTAATTTTAATTTCTAAACTCAACAACTATGGCCTTAATTGATGTAAATGGTAAAGGTTTTAAGAACTTTATGGCGAAACTGTACGGTATTGGTGCCGCAGTAGTAATTATGGGAGCGATGTTTAAAATCTTGCACTGGCCGGGTGCTGACATCATGCTTATCGTTGGTCTCTCTACGGAGTCCGTAATTTTCTTCTTCTCCGCTTTTGAAAAACCAGCCTCCGAATATGACTGGTCTCTCGTTTATCCCGAACTAGCCGGTATTGACGACCTTGATGAAGATGAACGCATCGACGGCAGAAACAATGCTGTTGGCGGCGGCGGCGGCGGAACAATTGCCCACGAACTAGACGCAATGCTTGAAGAAGCAAAAATCGATTCTGAACTCATTCAAAGCTTAGGTGATGGACTGCGTCGTTTTGGTGATGCTGCTACCAAACTCAACAGCACCATCGACGCCTCAGCCGCTACCGAAGAGTACGGAGAGCAAATTAAACTTGCCTCTAAAAACATGGAATCGCTTAACGCCCTTTATGCCGTTCAGCTCGAAGGCTCTGCCAACCATGTTGAAGCACAAAATTCTCTTATGGAGAAACTCAACGAAAGTCTCTCTCAATCTGATCGTTTGACCGGAGAGGTTAATAGTTTAGTTTCAAACATGTCAAACCTTAACTCCATCTATGGTGGTATGTTAAGTGCCATGAACCCCAACAGAAACTAAGCAATTTTAAACAAAATTAACCAAGAATAGCATAAATTATGGCAGGAGGTAAGCTTAGTCCAAGACAGAAGATGATCAACATGATGTACCTTGTGTTGACCGCACTTTTGGCAATGAACATTTCCAAAGATATTTTGGATGCATTGACCAAGGTGCAGCGAGACTTGGAGTCATCAGCATCGGCGGTAAATAGGGGAAATGTGCAGGTATATAATGAATTTACAGCTGCTGCTGCTGAAAAACCCGAAAGAGCCGAAAAATGGAGAGTAAAGGCATTTCAGGTAAAGGACGTTGCCGACGAAACTTTTGATCTCATCGAAACCATTAAAACCGAACTTATTGCCCTGCATGGAGAAATCGGTGACGATGGAAAAATCCCCGGTGCTGATAAACGCGAAAAAGCAGCAAATTACCTTCTCAACTCCAAAAAAATGGGAGGTGAGGATAAAGGTAAAGAGTTGCGGGAACAAATGTCTAAATTCCGAGAAAATCTGATTAAGGTAATTGGGGAAACAAATCCTGGATTGGTTTCATCACTAAAAGAGGAGTTTAGCACAGATCCCAAGCCAATTAATAAAGACGGAACTACAGCTGAATGGGAAAAAGCCGAATTTGAGCATATTCCCCTCGCAGGCGTACTTACCTTTTTATCTAGTTATCAGGCGAAAATTAGAAATGCAGAAGCCAGTGTGATCAGCGAGCTACAAAAGAACATTGATAAAGGTACTTTAAAATTTACAGGCGTTAAACCTGTAATCTTGCCAATTTCTACCTTTGTGACAACCGGTGACAGTTTCCGTGCTGAAGTTTTTCTGGCCGCTTATGATAAAGATCAAGAACCAGAAGTAATTCTTTATGATGGCTGGAAAGACGATTCAACCTTTATCGGAGAAGGAAGACCTTTGACTGAAGCGCAAATCAGAAACGGTGCAGGTCATGTTCGATTTTCTGCAAGTCAACCCGGTGAAAAAAGATGGGGTGGAATCATACGAATTGGTGGTGGTGATAATATTACCGAAGAAAAATTCTGGGGTACCTACAACGTAGCACCTCCCTCCGCAGTTATCTCCCCTACCGCAATGAACGTTTTGTACCGCGGTGTGGATAATCCTCTGGAAATTGGTGTTCCCGGTGTAGATCCTAAAAATTTGACCGTGTCCGGCCCAGGGGTTAGCCCCAAAGGAGATGGAACTTATGTTGCGGATGTAACCCGTGTACAAGGTACCGAAATGAAAATTACCGTGGGTATTAAGGATAAACCCGGATTTTCTCAAAGTAAAACCTTCCGTATTAAAGGACTTCCTCCCGCAACAGGTATGGTGTATAGAAACCGTTCCACCATTTACTCTAAAAGTGCTGTGCAAAACCTTACAGTTGAAGCCGAGTTTAAGGATTTTCCTTTCGACCTAAACCTTGAGGTAATTTCCTTCGATATTGTTGTTCCGGGTTTTCCACCAAAAACCATCCGTGGCACAAAGCTGGATGGTTCCGTTCGTCAGCAAATTCAAACGTTGCGCCCGGGAACTTCCATTACCATTCGTAACATCAAAGCCAAAGGACCTAAGGGCATCAATGTACAGGACATCTCCCCAATTTCCTTTGACGTAAACTAATAATTAATTGCTATGAAACGCTTTTCACAACTTGTTTTTCTATTTTCCGCCTTTTTTGGGCTGCAAGCTGCTTTTGTTTCGGCTCAGGTTCTGAGTCCGGAAGACGATGGTCCCATCGTTAAAGTTGAACGGCTGTACCACAACAACGAGGTGATAGAATTCCCATTGCCAAGAGAAATCGACCAACTTTTCTCTGTACGTCATTGGGAACAAATCAACGTACGTGAAAAGATGAATCATCACTTGTATTACCCCGTGATGGCACTACCCGATCGCAAAAGTCTTTTCGACGTTTTGATTGACGGGATTATGAATGAGGGAACCATCATGGAGGTGTTTGCCGAAGATCGCTTTGAACTCCCCTATACCCCGGAAGAAATCCAAAACAACGTAATGACCATCGATACGTTCTTTAATCCCGATGATCCTTTCATCATCGACTTTATCGATACCATTACTGTTACCGCAAAAGACGTGCTTTATTACCGAGTTAAATCCGATTGGTATTTCGACAAACGTCGCGGACAAATGGAAAACTATATCATTGGTATTGCCCCCATCGTGCAAAATCCGAAAACCAAAGATATCTATCCCCTTTTCTGGGTATGGTTTCCCGATGCGAGATATGCTTTGGCAACAAACATTTGCTTTAACAGACATAACAATGCCGCACGACTGAGTTATGACGACATTTTTAAAGCCCGAATGTTTGATGCAATCATCATCAAGGAAGACAATGTGTATGATAGGGCCATTGCAGATTATAAGCGGCAAAGCGCCTTGGATAAATTATTGGAATCTAAGAAAATTAAACAAACCCTTCGAAATTACGAAAATGACCTTTGGGAGTTTTAACCCCAAAGTGATAAACTTAAGAACCGGCCCTCGTGCCGGTTTTTTTATGTTTGAATGATGAAGAAAACCCGGAAAATGAAAGAAGTTTTGATTTTGGGCCAAGGGATTGCCGGCACTGTGTTGAGTGCAACCCTGCAAAAAAAGGGGATTAACGTCACCATTATCGATTCTCCAAGTAAATCAAAAGCCTCGCAAATTGCTTCGGGACTTTACAATCCCATCGTATTAAAACGTATGAAACTGGTACATTTCGCTGAGGAAATGATGCGAGATCTGCATGGATTTTACGAAGATTTGGAAAATATCCTAGAGGTGAACTTTTTCCACCCCTCACCCATTCACCGAATTTTTCACGATGTTGCAGAACAAAATGATTGGTTTGCCAAAAGTGATCATCCCGATTGGAAATCTTATCTGGGTGATATCGTCAATGGTATTGGGGAAATAAAGTCCCCACATGGAATGGGCATTGTCAACCAAACTGGCTGGGTCAATACTCGGAAAATGTTAAATGCCTTTCGCACAAAAAATAAAGTAATCGAACAGATAGTCGAAGCTAAATCGCTGGTAAATCCAGACGGAAATATTATTTTTGACGGCAAAGTTTTCGATGCCCTGGTTTTTGCCGAAGGATGGCTCGCCGCAAAAGAAAACGTATTCTACCCCGTGGATGTATTTCGTCCCAGCAAAGGAGAGCTATTGGAAATAAAGATTTCACCAAAAAAAGCCGGGCAATCGGTTCTGCATTTTAAACATTTCCTGATTCCGGTAGAAAACGACGTTTATAAAACCGGCGCCACTTATGTACACGGGCAGTTTGATGAAACCACCACCCCGGAGAGCGCCAAAGAACTTATGAATGCCTTACGGAAAATTTTTCCCCGAGATGTAGAAATAACCGTGTTGAATCAAATGGCTGGGGTACGTGCTGCCACCAAGGACAGAAGACCCCTAATCGGAAAACATCCAGAATATTCCAAGGTGTTTTTCATGAATGGCCTGGGCAGTCGCTCAATCCTCATGTCCCCGTATCTTTCAAACTGTCTGGTACAATGTATGCTTTACGGAAGTGAAATCCCGCCAAGCCTCGATATCAATCGTTTTTTTTAGATTCCTTTTTGCGCTTGATAAACATGTGTGCCCAAACCGATCGCGACAATCGGAAAACCATGGGCGCTACTATAATCAGAACCACACTGAGTGATATGACAATCTCCCAAATTCCAGGATTGCCAAATATGGTCATCAAAACCACAATGGCCACATAAATCGCAACGGTAATTCCGTAGCTCACATACATGGATCCGTAAAAAAAACCAGGCTCAGGTTCATAAACCTGACCGCAATTTGGACATCGATTGTGCATTTCCGCAATTCCTTTCAGTCGATATGGATTGCTATTGGAAAAAAGTTTACCCTCCCGACAAGAAGGACACCGCATACCAAAAATAGAGGCTAAAAGCGAACGTGCCATTTGAAAATTTTGGGCAAAATTACAACTAAAAATATGTGGATTTTGCCACAAATTCGTTAAGTAACAATAGTGAGTTTACTCCAAAAAGTCCCTTTCTGCCAAAATATTCCTTGTCGTTTGATCTTTAAATCCTCACTAACGGCTAGTTTGCTCCTGATCAGAAATCCCCTCGATTTTGATTAAAATCATCATTTTTGGCGTGGACTCATATTCATAAACAAATAAACGACCAAACGCATAAACATCAAAAAAACCCGTACTTTTGCAAAAAATTTCCCCCTTATGCTCGACGACAAAAATCCCGCTTTTACCCCCCTATCGGAAATTGGTGAATTTGGTTTAATCGAAAGATTAAAAAACAAAACCAAGCGTAATTTGCCTTCTACCGCTATTGGTATTGGCGATGATGCTGCCGTACTCAATCACAGTGACAAAACCCAAACCGTGGTTACCACCGACCTTTTGGTGGAAAACGTACATTTTGATTTCACCTATACCCCGGTAAAACACCTCGGATACAAGTGTATTGCGGTCAACATCTCTGATTTGGCTGCCATGGGCGCAACACCCACTTCTATTTTGGTCAGCATTGCTGCCTCCAATAGAGTTACCCTGGAAGCCATTGAAGAACTCTATAGTGGAATGCAATTGGCCTGCGAAAAATACAATGTTGAAATTGTAGGTGGTGACACCAGTTCCAGTTTGTCCGGCATGGTCATCAACATTACCGCCATCGGCACGGTGGAAGAAGGAAAGGCCATCCTCCGCAATGGTGGAAACGATACCGATTTAATTGTGGTTTCGGGTGACTTAGGAGGTGCATATATGGGCTTACAGGTACTGGAAAGGGAAAAACAGGTTTTTAAAGAAAATCCCCTTGTTCAGCCGGATCTCAGCGAATACGAATACCTACTTCAACGGCAGTTAAAACCCGAGGCGCGGGTAGATATTTTACCCATGCTCAACGACCTCGGTGTTCACCCCACCACCATGATTGATATAAGTGATGGTTTATCATCAGAGATTCTGCATATTTGTAAAGCCTCAAATGTTGGATGCAGAATTTACGAAGAAAAAATCCCCATCGATCCTTCGGTATTTAAGGTTTGTGAAGAAATGAAAATTAATGCGGTCACGGCAGCTATGAACGGCGGGGAGGACTATGAACTTCTTATGACCATTCCGGTAACGGATTTTGAAAAAATAAAAGGCAATCCCCACCTCACTGTCATCGGGCATCTCACGGGCAAAGACCTCACGCCTTATTTGGTGACCAATACCGGAGAGGTTTTGGTGATTAAGGCGCAAGGATGGAACACCTACAAATAGGCTTTGAGATTATTCTAAAGTGGGATATTCCCATGCTTCTTTTTTGGAAGATTGACAACCTTGGTCTTTAGTGAATCAAATGCTTGAATCAAAACCTCACGAGTTTGAGATGGCATAATGATATCGTCCACGTAACCTCTGGCTGCTGCGCGATATGGATTGGCAAATAAATCGGCATATTCCTGATCCTTTTCAGCAAGTTTAGCCGCGGGATTTTCAGCCTCGGAAATTTCCTTTCGGAAAATAATTTCCGCTGCACCTTTTGATCCCATCACGGCAATTTCGGCTGTTGGCCAGGCAAAGTTTAAATCCGCACCGATATGTTTTGAGTTCATCACATCATAGGCACCCCCGTAAGCTTTTCTGGTAATCACCGTAATGCGGGGAACTGTGGCCTCACTAAAGGCGTAAAGCAGTTTGGCTCCATTAGTAATAATCGCGTTCCACTCTTGGTCAGTACCTGGTAAAAATCCCGGTACATCTTCAAAAACCAGGAGGGGGATATTAAATGAGTCACAAAAGCGGACAAATCTGGCGCCCTTTTGCGAGGCTTTAATATCCAGAACACCCGCCAAAAAAGCCGGTTGATTGGCCACAATTCCGATGGATTTTCCGGCCAAACGGGCAAAACCCACAACAATATTTTCCGCAAAATCCTTGTGCACCTCAAAAAAAGATTCCGAATCGGTAACCTCTTCAATAACCTCCCGGATATCGTAAGGTTGGTTCGCGCTTTCGGGAATAATCCCATCCAATTTGGGACGGGTTTCATTACCTTCAGAATTATACGGAATGGAAGGCGCATCCTCCTCACAGTTTTGTGGCACGTAGGTCAGCAGTCTGCGCAAACCATCAATACAGGCCACCTCATGGGGATAGGAAAAATGTGAAACACCGGATTTGCTGCTGTGAACAGAGGCGCCTCCCAAATCTTCCGAGGTAACCTCCTCGTGTGTGACAGTCTTTACCACATTGGGTCCGGTAACAAACATGTATGACGTTCCTTCCACCATCATAATAAAATCCGTAAGTGCAGGTGAGTAAACGGCACCACCGGCGCATGGCCCCATGATGGCACTGATTTGAGGAATCACGCCGGAAGCCTGGGTATTTCGATAAAAAATATCCGCGTAACCGCCCAGTGAGACAACGCCTTCTTGAATCCGCGCCCCGCCGGAGTCGTTAAGGCCAATTACCGGTGCGCCAACCTTCATAGCCAAATCCATCACCTTACATATTTTCTCCGCATGGGCTTCGGCCAAAGATCCGCCAAGAACGGTAAAATCTTGTGCAAAAACATACACCAACCTACCGTGAATATTTCCATAGCCCGTGACAACGCCATCGCCATAAAACACCTGTTTATCGAGACCGAAATTCTTAGACCTATGTTTTACCAGCATGCCCATTTCCTTAAACGAGCCTTTGTCGAGCAACATCTCAATCCGCTCTCTGGCCGTTAGTTTTCCCTTTGCATGCTGTGCTTCAATTCTCTTCTCACCTCCACCTTTCACAGCTTCACTTTTAATTTGCTGAAGTCTTTCAAATGCTTCTTTCATATATGATGGTTTTTACGTAAAATTATCCGGCGGCTAAGATAGGGCGAATGGGAAAAACGAATGTGGTTTTTTCGGGTTGAGATTGGTTGTAGAGATTGATTGGAGTGTGCAACGAATATCAACAAACAGGTGATGGAAATTTATCCTTATCTTAAAAATCGGATTAGACTTCTTTAAATAACAACTTAGCTCCTTTAATTGCCCATCCACCCGCTAAATAAAAAAACCGTACTTTAAATAAGGTATTGTCACCAATGAATCAAAAAGGTATTGAAATTCAATCGAGGTTCATTATATTTGCTCGGTGAAAGCGGTGTTTTGACTGCTATAGGATTTTTTATTTGACCAATAAATAATTTTCACTAATTTTAGCACCGGAAAAACGACATCGAATTTCCAATAAAAAAACAGATAACCCCAAGATTATGAAAAGATTTTTTCTCCTTTTCGCCTTGCCCGTTTTGACCTTGTTTTTGGGTCAACCGCAACAAGCTGATGCTGCCCACTTGATTGGTGGTGAACTCACCTATAAGTATATAGGTGACTCGACCAACATCCCTCATCACTACCGTATAGACTTGGTGCTCCACCGTACAACCCGTTGGACGACGCTAAACTTAGGTGCTAGCTATCAGGTTTGTATCCGCTCTTCTTGTCACCCTAACCAAACAATAACCGTTTCATACCCACAAGGTTTTCCTTCTACCGGAGAACCAGTTCCAGGTCAGGATGAATGTGTAGAAAGTGCATCTCAGGACTTCACTCCGGTATTTCAACATCTATATACTGGAACTGTAATTCTGGGTGGTACTTGTGCAGATTACAAATTTTCCCACGCAATGATTTGCTGTAGGATAGGAATTGGTAACATTGTAAATTATTCTGCAAACGGTGGAGGTGGTTCAACCAATTATTTAGAAGCAACCCTAAATAACACCCAAGGCGAAAATACCTCACCACAGTTTGTGGCGCCCCCAGCAAAATCTTTTTGTGTCAGCAACTTCTTTACATGGTCTCAGGCTTCTTGGGAGCCTGATAACGACTCCATTGAATACGAATTTGGCACTGCGATGAACGGCCCTTGCAACGGCCCCGGTCAAAACATGATTTTCGCAGCTGGATATTCTCAACCTGACCCCTTAGGACCTGCCGTAACCGGGCTTACCATCAACACCACTTTGGGTATTTTTGAATTTACCACAACGACAATAACCGGAAACTTCATTGTGGTCATCGTTGTAAAGGAACTGCGATTACACCCTAACGGAAATTTTTATTATGAAGTCGGCTCTGTTATGCGAGAGATGCTCATAAATATTGTAGGTACCTGTTTGCAGGCTACTGCCAATGGCCCTCGCTTTGATCTTAGCATACCTGGCATATACATGGACGATACCATATCCACAGGCGTTCTGGGCATTATCGGGAATAATTATCCCCACCCCAATGCAGATTCGGTGCCAAATGCTAATAGTCCTACAGGTTACGTCATGGAATGGCCCGTTATTGAGTATGACTGTTTTGACTCCGTTATTACCCTTGAATTTGAGACCAATGTACAGTGTATGTCCATTACCGAATCAGGTTCAGAGTTCAGATTGGTTGGTCCGGATTCCAATCTAGTCCCCATAACTTTTGTGGATCGAAATTGTAATCTTGCATTGGAAACCAAAATTGTACATCTCTATCTCCATCAACCTCTGGCAAAGGAAGGGGATCATTATATGTACATCAAAGAAGGCACGGATGGCAATACCATACTCAACTCCTGTGGTTTCCCAATGGATGAGTTCTTTGCCCTTATCATTCGAGTCATCGATTGTCCGGATCCGCTTTACGACATCAAGAATGTCAGTGTGGTCAATAATGACCATATCCAAATATTCTGGGAACCCGACTCCACCTCATTCCCTACCCATGCGACTAGTGGGTGGTACTTCTTCCGATCCGACGATGGTGGTGGAACATTTAATAGAGTAGGATCTATTCGGGGACAAAATGCGCCAACTGCCAGAAACTGGATTGATTACGGCGTGTCCAACGACGATGTAAATAGCCAAACTTATCAATATCAGGTTCAAATGGAGGTGAGTGGTAATTTCTACCAATTTACCCGCGACATTACCAGTATATACCTGAAGCGAGGCCCTGGTTGGGGTAACTACAATAACTTCCAATGGAACCTTGAATGGAATGATTACGACGGATGGGTAGCACCCGAATACCACCTCATGATTTGGGATATCGATTCCACCGGACTTTGGACTCCGGTCAATCAGCCTACTAATACTACGACCAATACCACCATTACTTTTGACTATGAGCAGGTTGCTGGTAGAATGGGAGATAATTTTGCGCTGCGAATTGATGCCAAAGATCCAAACTTCTCCGGTATTGACTACACCGCGAAGTCCAATTATGTCTATTTGAAAATACCCACAACGCCTCCTCCCCCCATAATTGATACCGTTGCGCTAGACGACCTTGTCATTCCCAATGTATTTACACCAAATGGTGATGGTAAAAACGATGTATTTTACATCAAGGGAATTGAAGGATTCCGCAGTGCGGAAGTCATTTTTACCAACCGCTGGGGAAATGTGGTCTATCGCAATAGTAACTTCCAAAGGGATAATGCTTGGGATGGCAGAGATCAAACCACCGGTCAGATGGTTTCTGATGGGGTTTATTTCTACATCATTCGATTACGTGGTAGCATAATGGGTTTTCCTGATGTTGAGGAAACTGGTTCAATCTCCATCTTTGGCAGTGGAAGCAGATAAATTTTTTAGTCATAACTAAAAAAAGCCGTCAAGTTTTTGACGGCTTTTTTTGTTTGAAAATTATAAGAAAGCATCCACTCCAAAAAAAATGATTTCAATCAAAATCGAGGCGATTTTTGAACCGGAGTTAACCAACTGTTGGTGAGTCTTCAAAAGTCGATCGACAAGGAAGATTTTGGCAGAAAGGGACTTTTTGGAGCAGACTCAAAAATATATCCCATAACCGAGAGAAGTTTTCTTTGACTTCCTTCGATAATCACAATTATAAAACCCCAAAGCCAAAAACGCTTTGGGTTTTCTTTTTACCTGGCAGATATATACAAGTTGTTTGTAAAAAATCGTTATCTCAATAAAAATAACCTTTAACTAAACAGATTCATATATCACTCATTTTCAACAACAAGGATACACTTTCTTCAATACATTTGAACATTAATTAAACAAATGTTTGTAAAAAAAATGCCATGAAAAAGCACATCCGGTTCTTTCAAATTCTCAGTTTAATCTCCATTACTTTACTTTCCTTTCATGAAACTAAAGCAGATCACTTGATTGGTGGTGAACTCACCTATAAATATATCGGTGACTCAACCAACATACCTCACCACTACCGGATTGATTTGGTTCTCCACCGCACAACCCGTTGGACGATGCTTAATCTAATAGCCAACTATCAAGTTTGTATTCGCTCATCTTGTTTTCCCAGTCAAACCATAACCGTTTCTTACCCCCAAGGTTTTCCAGCTTCCGGGGAACCTGTGCCCGGACAAGATGAATGTGTTGAAAGCACTTCAAATGATTATACCCCCGTTTTCCAACATATTTACACCGGAACCGTAATTTTGTCAGGTCCTTGTTCGGATTATAAGTTTTCCCATTCAATGGTTTGCTGTAGGATTGGAATTATCAGGATAGCTAACTACAGCGGGATGGGAACAGGTGGTAATACCAATTATTTAGAGGCAACTCTAAATAACACCCAAGGCGAAAACACCTCCCCACAGTTTGTTGCCCCTCCGGCAAAATCTTTTTGCACCAACAATTTCTTTACTTGGTCTCAAGCTTCCTGGGAGCCGGATAACGATTCCATCGAATACGAATTTGGGACTGCGATGAATGGCCCTTGCAACGGCCCTGGTCAAAACTTAATTTTCGAAGCTGGTTTTTCCCAAGCTGACCCATTGGGGCCTGCCGTTACTGGTCTTACTATCAACACCACTTTGGGTATTTTTGAATTTACCACAACAACATTAACAGGAAACTTCATTGTGGTCATCATTGTGAAGGAACTACGACTGCACCCAACAGGTAACTTCTATTATGAAGTCGGTTCAGTCATGCGAGAGATGCTTATAAATATTGTTGGACAATGTCTCACTGCAACGGCAAATGGTCCTCGATTTGATCTTAGCATACCGGGCATATATATGGACGATACCATATCCACCGGGGTTCTTGGCATTATCGGGAATAATTATCCCCACCCCAATGCGGATTCGGTGGCAAATGCTAACAGTCCTACCGGATACGTCATGGAATGGCCGGTCATTGAATACGATTGCTTCGACTCCGTTATTACCTTGGAATTTGAGACCAATGTACAGTGTATGTCCATTACCGAATCAGGTTCAGAGTTTAGGTTGGTTGGTCCCGACTCTAACCTTGTGCCCATAACCCATGTGGATCGAAATTGTAATCTCGCCTTGGAAACCAAAATTGTACATCTCTATCTCCATCAACCCCTGGCAAAGGAAGGCGATCATTATATGTACATCAAAGAAGGTACGGATGGAAATACCATTCTCAACTCCTGTGGTTTCCCAATGGATGAGTTTTTTGCCCTCATCATTCGAGTCATCGATTGCCCGGAGCCGATTTACGACATCAAAAACGTCAGTGTGGTCAATAACGACCATATCCAAATTTTTTGGGAACCCGACACCAACTCATTCCCTGCCCATGCGACCAGTGGATGGTACTTCTTCCGCTCCGACGACGGTGGTGGCTCCTTTAACAGGGTGGGCTCCATTCAGGGACAAAACGCACCAACTGCCAGAAATTGGATTGATTACGGCGTATCCAACGACGATGTAAATAGCCAAACACATCAATATCAAGTTCAAATGGAGGTGAGTGGGAATTTCTACTCATTCACCCGCGACATTACGAGTATTTACCTTCGACGCGGAACAGGTTGGGGCAATTACAATAATTTCCTATGGAATCTGGAGTGGAATGATTACGATGGTTGGGTAGCTCCCGAATATCACCTCATGATATGGGATATTGATTCCTCTGGACTTTGGACACCGGCCAATCAGCCCACGAATACCACAACCAATACTTCCATTGCATTTAATTACGAGCAAGTAAAAGATAGGAAAGGTAATAGTTTTGCCCTGCGGATAGATGCCAAAGATCCTAATTCCTCGGGTATCGATTATACAGCAAAATCAAATTATGTCTATTTGAGAATTCCCACAACACCTCCAGACACACCAATTGATACAGTAGCGATAGATGACCTCGTTATCCCCAATGTTTTCACCCCAAATGGTGATGGCAAAAACGATGTATTCCACATAAAAGGCATTGAAGGATTCCGCAGTGCGGAAGTCATTTTCACCAATCGTTGGGGCAATGTAGTTTATCGCAACTCCAACTTCCAAAAGGATAATGCCTGGGATGGCAGAGACCAAACCACCGGACGGATGGTAGCCGATGGAGTTTACTTCTACATCATTCGCTTGCGTGGCAGCGTTATGGGGTATCGAGACGTAGAAGAAAGCGGTTCGATTTCTGTCTTTGGAAACGGAACGAGGTAATGGTGGATGGTGGATGGTGGATGGTGGGTGGTGGATGGTGGATGGTGTGACAAATTTCACTATTCACCGCTCACTACTCCCTGTTAGTCATTTAACCGCAACACCGCCATAAAGGCCTGTTGTGGGATCTCAACATTTCCGACTTGGCGCATTCGCTTTTTACCGGCTTTTTGTTTTTCGAGTAATTTCCGCTTACGGCTAATGTCACCTCCATAACACTTTGCCGTTACATCCTTCCGGAGTGCACTTACGGTTTCACGGGCAATGATTTTTGCGCCAATGGCCGCTTGTATGGCAATTACAAATTGTTGTCGGGGAATAAGCTCTCGAAGTTTGGCGCACATCTTTTTGCCAATTTCATAGGCGTTGCTCCGGTGTACTAAGGCTGACAAGGCATCAATGGGGTCGCTATTCAGCAATACATCTACCTTGACCAAATCTGAATCTTGGTAACCAATGGGTTGATAGTCGAAAGAAGCATAGCCACGGGAAATGGTTTTTAGGCGATCATAAAAGTCAAAAACGATTTCGGTTAGTGGAAGGTCAAACGACAATTCTACGCGGTCGGAAGTGAGGTAAATCTGGTTTTTAAGGATACCTCGTTTTTCAATGGCGAGATTCATTACCGCACCAACATAATCGGCTTTGGTAATAATTTGTGCGCGAATAAAGGGCTCCTGGATACGCTCCAAACGAGAGGGATCCGGGAAGTCCGTAGGGTTATTTACTGGAACCATCGTTTCGGGATCTCTTTTGAGAAAAGCGCGATACGAAACGTTGGGCACCGTGGTAATCACGGTCATATTAAACTCTCGCTCCAATCGCTCCTGAATAATTTCCATGTGCAGCATTCCGAGAAATCCACAACGGAAACCAAAGCCCAAGGCCGCAGATGACTCGGGTTCATACACCAAAGAAGCATCGTTTAGTTGAAGTTTTTCCAGTGAAGCTCGCAGCTCTTCAAACTCTTCCGTATCCACCGGAAACAATCCGGCAAAAACCATTGGCTTCACATCTTCAAAACCGGAAATTGCCACCGTAGCCGGGCGCTCCATCGAGGTGATGGTATCCCCTACTTTCACTTCACGCGCTTCCTTTATTCCCGAGATGATGTACCCAACATCCCCGGCGGAAATTTCTGCTCTGGGTTCCTGTTTCAATTTTAATGCACCAATTTCATCCGCAAAATATTGTTTTCCGGTGGCCATAAACTTAACCCGCTCTCCTTTGCGAATTTTACCATTTCTCACCTTAAAATAGGCTTCAATGCCCCGAAAAGGATTATACACACTATCGAAAATTAAAGCTTGAAGTGGTGCATCCGGATCACCGGTTGGGGGTGGAATGCGTTTTACAATGGCCTCCAGAATACGATCCACACCAATGCCTGTTTTTCCACTGGCGGGAATTACATCTTCGGCGTTACAGCCAAGCAAATCGACAATTTGGTCGGTAACCTCCTCGGGGTTTGCTCCCGGGAGATCAATTTTATTTAAAATGGGAATGATCTCTAAATCGTGTTCCAGTGCGAGGTATAAATTAGAAATGGTTTGCGCCTGAATTCCCTGGGCGGCATCCACAATGAGCAATGCGCCTTCACAGGCAGCAATTGAACGGCTAACCTCATAAGAAAAATCCACGTGCCCCGGTGTGTCGATTAGGTTAAGGATATAAGCCTTCCCATGGTGTAAATAATTCATTTGAATCGCGTGGCTCTTAATGGTAATTCCCCTTTCCCTTTCGAGATCCATATTGTCGAGCAATTGATCCATTTTTTCACGAGATGTAACACTTTGGGTGGCATCCAACAAGCGATCTGCCAAGGTGCTTTTTCCGTGGTCAATGTGGGCAATAATGCAAAAATTGCGAATGTTTTCCATTTTATTTCAAAAATTAACGTCTATTATCGCGACGTAGCGTCATTATTTTTCTGATCAAAATCAATTTAATTCCGCAAACAAAACCAGCAAAATTCTATATATCAAAATCTTAAGTATTCTATCCCAATTGCTATTTCAAGGGTGCGGTTGGCTGCAAAGGTAATTCAGGAAGCATGCACGATAATCTCAAAACAAAATATTGATATCCTTTTACCACAGCATGCATAGTCCTCAATCCTGAAATATATTTGCCGCCAAAATATACCACTATTTATGAGCTTATTGATTGTAGGAACCGTTGCCTTTGACGCCATCGAAACGCCTTATGGAAAAACTGACAAAATCATAGGTGGCGCGGCCACTTACATCGGTTTATCCGCATCTAACCTTTTGGAAAAATCGCATCTGGTCTCCGTAGTTGGCGAAGATTTTCCGCGTGAAACCATCGATTTGTTGCAGTCAAAAGGCATTGATGTGGAGGGACTGCAAATCAAAAAAGGTGAAAAAACTTTTTTCTGGTCGGGCAAATATCACCGTGATATGAACACGCGTGACACCATGGAAACCCAATTAAATGTATTGGAAACTTTTGACCCCATTGTTCCTGACAGCTTTAAGGATGCCGAATTTTTAATGTTGGGGAATTTGATGCCCGCCGTTCAGCAAAAGGTGCTCAGTCAGATGAATCGTCGGCCAAAATTGGTCGTCCTAGACACCATGAACTTCTGGATGGATCACTTCCTCGACGACTTGATGGAGGCCCTAAAAAGTGTGGATGTTTTGACCATCAACGATGAGGAAGCTAGGCAATTATCAGGCGAATACGCATTGGTCACCGCGGCGAGAAAAATTTTAAACATGGGACCCAAATACCTAATCATCAAAAAGGGTGAACACGGCGCCATGCTGTTTGACAGAGATCGGATTTTCTTTGCCCCGGCTTTTCCGCTGGCAGATGTAATTGATCCGACCGGTGCGGGAGACACCTTTGCCGGGGGATTTATCAGTTACCTAGTCAATGGCGGGGACTTGTCCTTCGACGGGATGAAAAGGGCTTTGATCCACGCCACTGCAATGGCTTCATTTTGTGTGGAAAAGTTTGGAATTGAAAAACTTCTGGAAATTACCCCGGCAGAATTGGAAGAAAGGAAATTGGCCTTGGCAGAACTTACAAGGGTTTAACTTTTTTCTTAGGTAAAAAAACTTTTGTCCACACTTCCGTATGTATTTTTGCTACCTATAAAAATTGATTCAAAAAGGCGGAATTCGAAAATCAAGTGAGCTTTAAAACTGAAGCAATCCCAAGTTATTCCAAATTCCCACAGTTTAAATAAACGTCACAAAGCAATGAAAGAAGTAACCTTTAGAGAAGCGATAGCCGAGGCGATGAGCGAAGAAATGCGCCGGGATGAGAATATTTACCTAATGGGAGAGGAAGTTGCCGAATACAATGGTGCATACAAAGCCTCAAAGGGTATGTTGGACGAATTTGGTGCCAAACGCGTAATCGACACGCCCATATCCGAACTCGGTTTTTCCGGTATTGGTGTGGGTTCTGCGATGAATGGACTTCGCCCCATCATTGAGTTTATGACCTTTAATTTTTCCTTGGTTGCCATCGACCAAATTATAAATAATGCGGCCAAGATGAAGCAAATGTCCGGTGGTCAATTTAATATTCCCATCGTATTTCGCGGGCCAACTGCCTCTGCCGGACAATTGGGCGCAACGCACTCACAAGCTTTTGAGAGCTGGTACGCCAATTGCCCCGGGCTCAAAGTAATAGTTCCAAGCAATCCCCTCGATGCTAAAGGACTTTTGAAGTCTGCTATTCGCGACGACGATCCGGTAATTTTTATGGAATCCGAGCAGATGTACGGTGATAAAATGGAAATTCCCGAGGACGAATACACCATTGAAATTGGTAAAGCTGAAATCAAACGCGAGGGTTCAGACGTTACCATCGTTTCATTTGGAAAAATTATCAAACGAGCATACGAAGCAGCAGATGCTCTGGCAGAAGAGGGCATTAGCTGTGAAGTGATTGATTTACGTACCGTTAGACCGATTGACTACGACACTGTTATTGAATCCGTGAAGAAAACCAACCGTTTGGTTTGTGTAGAAGAAGCATGGCCTTTGGGTTCCATAGCGACAGAAATTGCCTTTGTGGTACAGCGCTTGGCCTTTGATTTTCTGGATGCGCCCATTCGCAGGATTACCTGCACAGATACCCCCATTGCCTATGCACCAAATTTGGTAGAGGCTTTCCTTCCCGCAACCAAAGACATCGTTCAGGCTGCAAAGGACGTGATGTACGTTAATAGTTAATTAGATTTTCCATGAGTAAAATCAGCACGAATAAAGCGCCAAAACCCGTTGGATTATACCCCCATGCACGCAAAGTTGGTCAATTACTGTTTTTGTCGGGTGTGGGTCCCAGGGTCGCCGGAAGTGATGCCAACGACAGTGGTGTTCCCGGGTTGACGTTGGATCACAATGGAAATTTTAAAACCTTCGATTTTGAAAAGCAGGTGCATTCCGTTTTTCAAAATGTTAGAGAAATACTGGAAGCAAGTGGTTCGTCTTGGGACAAACTGGTGGATGTTACCGTATTCCTGGTAGATATGAAACGTAATTTTCACACCTTTAATCGCATTTACGCCGAGTATTTCAAAGACAACCAACCTTGTCGCACCACCGTGGAAATTAGCAGCTTGCCAACACCCATTGCCATCGAGCTGAAGTGCATTGCCGAAGTTTGATTTTAACCCCTATTCTCTAAACAGTAGCAACTTTCGGTTGTTATCTCTTTAAATTCTTATTTCAATACAATTATGGCCGAAAATTCATTTGCCTCTCGCCACAATGGACCACGCCCTGAAGATGTTCAGGAAATGTTGTCGTTTATGGGTGTAAACTCCATTGATGATTTGATCAGAAAAAGCATACCCGATAGTATTCGTTTGGAAAAACAGTTGGAGTTGGATCCCGCAATGGGCGAGCACCAGTACATAAAACACCTGCACGAAGTTGCGTCCCGCAATAAAGTTTTCAGTAACTTTATTGGGATGGGCTATCACGACACCGTTTTACCCGGTGTAATTCAGCGCAATATATTAGAAAATCCGGGGTGGTACACTGCTTATACACCGTATCAGGCAGAAATCGCTCAGGGTCGGTTGGAGGCACTTATTAATTTCCAAACACTGGTCACAGATTTGACCGGCATGGAGTTGGCCAATTCCTCTTTACTCGATGAACCTACCGCGGCAGCCGAAGCGATGAGTATGCTTTTCAGTGCCAAAACACGTGAGCAAAAAGACGCCAATATGTTTTTCGTTTCGCGTCATTGTTTGCCGCAAACCATTGCATTGATGGAGACCCGCGCAGAACCCCAAGGCATCCAGCTGGTCATTGGTGACCACCGTGAAGTAAATATCGACGAGCGATTTTTCGGTGCACTTATCCAGTATCCAGCGGGTGACGGCGAAGTTTTTGATTATCGTGAATTTGTAGAGAAGGCCAAGTCTCACAACGTGAAAATTGCCGTAGCAGCTGACATCATGGCCTTGGTATTATTGGAAGCCCCCGGACATTGGGGCGCAGATGTAGTGGTAGGAACCACTCAGCGTTTTGGCGTTCCACTCGGTTATGGCGGACCCCACGCGGCGTATTTTGCCACCCACGAATCCTATAAGCGGTTTGTACCCGGGCGGATTATTGGCAAAACCATCGACAAAGAAGGAAATCCCGCCATGAGAATGGCGCTCCAAACCAGAGAGCAACACATCAAGCGCGATCGTGCAACTTCAAATATTTGTACCGCACAAGTACTATTAGCCGTTATGGCAGGTATGTACGGCGTATATCACGGGCCGGAAGGACTCAGGAAAATTGCCACCAGAATTCACCACCTAACCGTTAGTCTCGCCGATGGACTTCGGAAGTTGGGCTTTAATTTATTATCATCTGAATTCTTCGACACCATTCAAATAGAACTCGATACCATTGATGTATCGCAATTGAGAAAAATTGCCGAAGCACACCAGATGAACTTCCGTTATTTTGACAACCATACCGTTGGCATCAGTTTAAATGAAACCAACACATTGGATACGGTAAACGAAATATTGGAAATTTTTGCAGAAGCCTGCGAAATTGAAGAGTTCATTTCAGCACAGCAACTGGAATTGACCATCATCCCCAATCAACTATTGCGCACCGATCGCATTTTGGAATACGATGTCTTCAACAGCTATCACAGCGAAACAGAAATGATGCGCTACATCAAAAAACTAGAGCGCAGAGATTTATCGCTAAACCATTCCATGATTGCCTTGGGTTCTTGTACCATGAAACTCAATGCCGCTGCAGAGATGATTCCCATTACTTGGCCTCAATGGGCAAATATTCATCCATTTGCACCCTTAAATCAAGCTGAGGGATATCAATTCATCATACGAGAAATGGAGCGATATTTAGCTGAAATTACAGGATTTACCGGTGTGAGTTTGCAACCCAATTCCGGGGCACAGGGAGAATATGCCGGGCTGATGGTCATTCGGGCATATCACCATTCACGTGGAGATCAACACCGCAACGTGGTGCTAATCCCTTCAAGTGCGCACGGCACCAATCCGGCGAGTGCGGTCATGGCAGGTATGAAAGTCGTTGTCGTAAAATGCGACGAACAAGGAAATATCGATGTAGAAGACCTCCGAACCAAAGCGGAAAAACACAGTAATGAACTTTCGGCTTTAATGATCACTTACCCCTCTACGCATGGTGTATTTGAAGCTGCGGTAAAGGATATTACCCAAATCATTCACGATCATGGCGGTCAGGTTTATATGGATGGTGCCAATATGAATGCGCAGGTTGGTTTGACCAGTCCGGGAAATATTGGTGCAGATGTATGTCACCTCAACTTGCATAAAACCTTCGCAATTCCACACGGAGGTGGCGGTCCCGGAATGGGGCCTATTTGTGTGGCGTCTCAACTCGTTCCATTTTTGCCCGGTCACCCGGTGGTAAAAACCGGAGGAAAAACCGGCATTAGCCCCATTAGTGCTGCACCATGGGGCAGTGGACTTATTTTACTCATTTCTTATGGGTATATGAAAATGTTGGGTGCTGACGGACTCAAGACCGCAACTGAAATGGCCATATTAAACGCCAATTACATCAAAGAGCGATTAAAAGGTAATTTTGAGATATTATATACCGGTGAAAAAGATTGTGTTGCCCACGAAATGATCATCGACTGTCGTCCATTCAAAAAATCTGCAGGCATCGAGGTAACGGATATTGCAAAGCGATTAATGGATTACGGATATCATGCTCCAACAGTATCGTTTCCAGTTGCTGGAACGATGATGATTGAGCCGACAGAAAGTGAATCTAAGAAAGAATTGGATCGTTTTGCGGATGCCCTCATCAGCATCAGGGAAGAAATTAACGAAATTGCAGACGGTCGTTTTGAAAAAGAAAACAACGTATTGAAGAATGCGCCTCATACCTTAAGGCTGATAACCTCCGACGAATGGACACTGCCATATACAAGAGGAAAAGCCGCATTTCCAATGGATTATATTTTGGAAAATAAATTTTGGCCCAGTGTACGAAGGGTTGACGATGCATACGGAGACCGCAATTTAATGTGTACTTGTGCGCCCATGACCGCATATGAATAATGATTTTTAACTGGTGATGTTTTTTTTAAAAAAAAGTGTTGCCAGTTAAAAAAATTTCATATTTTTGACAATCAGTTAATTTAAACTTAATCTAACAATGAGAAAGAATTACGTAATCGCGGCAATGCTGTTTTCAAGCTTTGCTTTCGCGCAGGAATCCTTGGTAGCCCCTGAGGCACCATCAAACCTTGAGGTGTTTGACGGCGTTACCAAGTTGGATGGGGCAGCTCCCCTTTTCGTAGATGGTAAAGAAACCACAATTTGGTCTGAAGATTTTTCAAATGGAATTCCTTCTTCATGGACAAATGCAGGTTTTACCGCAACGGGTGCCCCAATGCCCAATGCCGTATGGGAATATCGCGGACCTAATACAAATCCCGACAACACTGTGGGTAGTCGTGGCCAGTTTGCTGGTACCGCACTGCCAATCCTATCACCTACAGCCGCAAATGGGTTTGTTATTTTTGATTCGGACTATTTAGACAATGGCGGAACGCCTCCATTTGGTTCTGGATCGGCTCCGGCTCCACACCTTGGTACTTTGGAATCGAATGTTATTAACCTAGCAAATGAACCAAGTGTGATTTTTGAAATGTATTCCTTTTCAAGAAAATTTGCCGGTTTGTTATACGTAGCATTTAGTACAGATGGCGGCGTAACCTATCCCGACACCATAGAAATTGCTTCTTCAGTTGGTGTAAACGGATCTACAGCCAGAAATTACAGAACTTTGGAAAACGTTTCCAGTATCATTGGAGGTGAATCAAATGTTCGTCTGAAAATAATTTTTGACGGTACAATTGAATTAAACCCCAACAATCCTTCCGGTTTTTATTATTGGATGGTTGATGATATTGCAATTAAGGCAGCACCCAACACCTTGTTCGCTTTTGAAGAGTTTGAAGTACAGCCAGGTGAGTTTGCCCCTGCTTTTGATGTTTTATCGGACAATCCAGAAGTATATTACAACTTTTTTGGAGGTGGTTTAGTTCCCCCCGGTGTTTACGGTTCAAGCACCCTTCGTGAAAACCGCGGATTCGCATTTAACGCCAACGTTCGCAATATTGGAGCAGCGGTTCAAACAAACATGAAACTCGAGGTGGAAATATACAAAAATGGTGCTTTGGAAGCAACAGTTTCTTCTCCCCCAGTTTCGCTTTTACCAGTAATGGATATTGCACCATATTCTGTGCTTACCTCAAATCATTGGACGCCTACAACTAAGGGCATTTACGAATGTGTGTTTAAAGTAAGTTCAGACTCTTTGACACTGGCCAATAACTCAACGGACAATATCAATGGCCGTCCGGACACCGTGCGTATTAACATAAATGATAATATGTGGGGACATGATTTCGGACGTTTCAACAATTCAATTGGAACGGTTCAATTGGGAGATGACGGCTCGGCAATAGCAACAAGATACGAAGTTGCTGAGGGGGCTCGTGATCAGGCGATCGGAGCATTTTTGGGTATTTCAACCACCATGCAACCCGGAGGTTTGGTAGAGTTTAAAATTTATCGCAATCTGGATTTGTCAGTAGGAATGCCTCCTATAGCCTCCGCATCAAAAACGATTAGTGCAGCGGATGTTTCTAATGGATTTGTGGAAATTGATTTCTATGATCCCGCAACCAATAGCGGTCACGCAGATATGGAATACCCCAATAGCAATCCTGTAACAGCCCTGCCGGACTCAGCATTCTGGCTGGTGGCAGAGTTTTTCTCCAACTCAGGTGCTAATCCTATTGTGGTTCGCAACGACCAAACTACTGCACCCCCATTGCAAGCTTTGATGTATATCACAGATGAAAATAGATGGTTCAGCCGCTATACCAGTTCGCGAAATTTTGGACGTCCACATCTTCGCTTAATCACTTGTTCTTCGACTGATGCTTGTAATCTTAGTGTTGAGCGTTTGGAAACAAATCACAACATCAAGTATTTCCCGAACCCAACCAGCGGTCGTTTAATGCTTGACTTCACCGAGGCACGTGGACAAGATGCACGCATTACCTTGACTGATCTAAACGGTAAAGTTGTATTGGTAGAAGATGCTCGTACAGTTGCCGGTGCTCAGCACCAAATTGACCTCGGTCGCATGGCTTCCGGTGTTTACGTCATGACCATTGAATTTGGTGGCAAGAAATCTACCTACAAAGTAATTGTGGAAAAGTAACCCTTTATTGTTGTGTGTGTACATAGTAGATATTGGCACATAGCATCATTTTCAAAAAAAAAGCCTTGGACAATTTTTTTGTCTAAGGCTTTTTTTTCGTTCAATAATTAAACTTTGAGTCTGCTCTAAAAAGTCCCTTTCTGCCAAAATCATCCTTTTTGGAGTGCACACAATCATTTACTTTCCAATGAGAAAAATCAAAAACACGCAAAGAATATCTTCATTATTTTCACTTGTCAAAGGCGTCTCTAGTTTTCCCTTAAAACATCCAAGGGAAACGTTAAGATGATAAATGATCAAAAGAATTAGATTATTTATCACATTTTACCGCACTTCATATTAAATGAAAAAACTAAATGAATATAACGTAAAAATTTGTATCATGGTGAATTAAAAATAATAACTTATTATAAAACATAAAATACTTTATACACTATTAAATCGGAGAAAAAAAAATGTCACTCAAATAGATTTTGTACTTTTGACAAACAGATAAATTAAACTTAATCTATAATGAGAAGAAATTACGTAATTGCAGCGATGCTCGCTTCCGGCTTAGCTTTCGCGCAGGATCCGGTAAAAGCTCCGGAGGCACAAGCCCAATTGGAAGTGTTCGATGGAGTTGACAAATTAGATGGGGTTGGCCCCATATTTATTGACGGAAAAGAAACCACTATTTGGTCTGAAGATTTTGGCAGTGGAATACCGTCTGGATGGACAAATACAGGATTCACTGGTACAGGAGCGCCATCATCAAATGCGCTTTGGGAATACCGTGGGCCGAATACAAACCCCGACAATACCGTTGGTAGTAGAGGGCAGTTTTCCGGAATAAATAATAACCCGCCTACCAATCAACCAATAAATTCTCCAACAGCCGCTAACGGTTTTGTTATTTTTGATTCGGATTATTTAGACAATGGAGGTACACCAAACTTTGGTTCCGGTGCATCACCTGCGCCTCACATTGGTACGCTAGAATCTGGTGTTATTAATTTAGCCAATGATCCAGATGTTATTATCGAATTTTTCAGTTATTTCCGCACCTTCGGTTCTAGGCATTTTGTCGCCTTTAGTACGGATGGAGGAACAACTTATCCCGATTCCATTCAAATAGCACCAAGTGTTGGAATTAATGACGCAACCCCAAGAGATCACAGAACATTGGCAAACGTCTCCAGTATTATTGGAGGTCAATCAAATGTTCGCATTAAATTTATCTATGAGGGATTGAATAATAATGGAACCGTTGATGACGGATACTATTTCTGGATGTTGGATGATGTAGCCATCAAAACTGCTCCTCATACATTATTCTCCTTTGAGCGTTTTGAGGTTCAACCTGGTGAATTTGCGCCAGCCTATGACGTCCTAGCCGATAACCCTGAAGTTTATTACAACTTCTTTGGAGGTGGCATGATTGGCCCGGCCAAATATGGTACTAGTACCCTACGTGAAAACCGCGGAATTGCTTTTGACGCCAACGTACGTAACATTGGAAAAAGTCCACAAACCAATGTAAAACTGGAAGTAGAAGTCTATCGCGGTGGATCTTTAGAAACCACCCTTTCTACCCCACCAGTTTCACTACTTCCTTCTATGGACATTGCGCCATTCTCAGTACTTACCACTTCATTCTGGACGCCAACACAAAAAGGTATTTACGCTTGCGTATTTAAAGTAAGTTCAGATTCTTTGTCCTTAGCAGATAATTCAAGTGACAATCTTAATGAACAACCTGATACCATTTTTATCACCATATCAGATGATTCTTGGGGACATGATTTCCGTCGCTTTAACAACACCATCGGAACTGCTCAATTGGGTGATGATGGCTCTGCTATAGCTGTACGTTATGAAGTTGTAGAAGGTGTCCGTGATCAAGCAATTGGTGCATTTCTTGGTATTTCAACAAATATGCAACCAGGAGGATTGGTGGAATTTAAACTCTATCGCAATCTTGACTTGCAAACAGGTATGCCACCTATCGCCTCCGGATCAAAAACCATTAGTGCAGCAGATGTAACGAACGGTTTTGTAGAGGTTGATTTTTACGATCCCGCTACCAATAGTGGTCATGCCGACATGGAATACCCCAGCAGCAATCCGGTTACAGCACTGCCTGATTCAGCCTTCTGGTTAGTTGCAGAATTCTTCTCTAACTCTGGCGCTAATCCCATTTTAGTGCGGAATGACAGAACAACTGAACCTCCCCTACAAGCTTTGATGTACATTTCAGATCAAAATACTTGGTTTAGCCGCTATACAGCTTCTCGGAACTTTGCACGGCCACACCTTCGCTTACAAACTTGTTCTTCTACAGATGCTTGTAACTTAAGCGTTGATCGTATTGAGACAAACCACAACATCAAGTTTTTCCCTAACCCTACTAGTGGTCGCATAATGCTTGACTTCACTGAAGCTAAGGGACAAGATGCACGTATTACACTTACCGATATGAATGGTAAAGTAGTATTGGTTGAAGATGCTCGTACCGTTGCCGGTGCACAGCATCAAATGGATCTCGGACGCATGGCCTCTGGTATGTATATCATGACCATAGAATTTGGCGGAAAAAAATCCACCTATAAAGTTTCTGTGGAGAAATAAAACCTCCCTTGTGAATTTTATTTATCGAAAAAGCCCTGAACATTTTTGTTCAGGGCTTTTTTTATTTGCCATTTAAAAAGGAATCACAAGAAGGTAAAAATGTTGAGATTTTAGGCTAAGGCTCTCAATCTGTATTAAAATTAAAACAAAAAAAAATGTGCTACTCCATTTTGAATAGCACATTTTTTCTTGTCATTGAATCAGTCTTTATCAAGAGCTTCATCCGGAAGATCAAGCTCCTTCTCATCAACATCATCGTCGTCATCTTCTAAAAAAGCCTCTACCTTTCTGTCCATTTCTACACCAATTTTAATGAGGTATTTGGTGTCTTCTGTTTCCAGCGGCACAGCGTTGACGTACTCCCCTTTTACATTTTTAAAGCGGATGATATCGTCTTCGTCATACCCGTCGGGAAATGCATCGGTGAAGCGTTGCAGCAACGCCTGCGTAATGTTCTTGTAATCGACAATTACTCGTTTTTTATCCATGGTTTATTGATCTAATAGCCATGCAAAAATAAGCGGAGCAACAATAGTTGCATCAGATTCTACAATAAATTTTGGGGTATTTATATCTAATTTTCCCCAGGTTATTTTTTCATTCGGAACTGCACCAGAATAAGAACCGTAACTTGTTGTGCTATCGCTAATTTGACAAAAATAACTCCAAAATGGAATATTGGTCATTTCCATGTCTTGATACAACATAGGCACCACACAAATGGGAAAATCACCCGCAATACCACCGCCAATTTGGAAAAACCCCACACCTTTTCCGTCGCAATTCTTCACATACCAATCGGCCAAAAAAGCCATATACTCAATTCCAGATTTTACCGTAGATGCCTTCAATTCATTTTTGATTACAAAAGAGGAGAATATGTTTCCCATGGTACTGTCTTCCCATCCCGGAACTACAATTGGTAAATTCTTCTCTGCTGCGGCCACCATCCAAGAATCCTTGGGGTCTATTTCGTAATACTGCTCAAGCACGCCGCTCAACAGCATCTTATACATGTATTCGTGTGGAAAATACCGCTCACCTTTTGCTTCAGCGTCAGTCCAAATCGCGTGAATGTGTTTTTGCAAACGACGAAAGGCTTCTTCCTCCGGAATGCAGGTATCCGTAACCCGGTTAAAACCATTTTCCAACAATGCCCATTCTTCTTGGGGCGATAAATCTCGGTAATTTGGCACACGTTTATAACTGTTGTGCGCCACCAAATTCATCAAATCTTCCTCGAGATTGGCGCCTGTACAGGATATAATATGTACCTTATCTCGTCTTATAAGTTCAGCTAAACTAATACCCAACTCGGCAGTACTCATTGCACCTGCTAGCGTTACCATCATTTTTCCACCCTCGAGAAGATGTGTTTCGTATCCTTTGGCCGCATCCATTAATGCTGCTGCATTAAAGTGGCGGTAATTGTGTTCGATAAACTTGGAAACCGGACCTTTCATAATTATTTCAATTTTATTTATTTAACAAATATACCCTACATGTATCCCAAAATTTTCAACATGCTTTTGTAACTCTGCTCTTTGGCAAACAACCTCGTGCGGATTTCCCCATCCTCACCACGCTCAATTACAACATGTTTGGGCGCCGGCGTCAGACAGTGTTGGATTCCACCATAGCCGCCCAAACTTTCCTGATAGGCGCCGGTGTGAAAAAACCCAATATACTGAATCTCTTCCCGATCATATTTGGGCAAATATATAGCATTGGCGTGTTGTTCACTGTTGTAATAGTCATCGCTATCGCAAGTGAGTCCGCCGAGAAGAACCCGTTCGTATTCCTTTTCCCATTTGTTGATGGCCAAAAGAATAAATCGCTTATTGATCGCCCAACTATCGGGTAGGGTGGTCATAAAGCTCCCGTCAATCATATTCCAAGCTTCCCGGTCATTTTGCTTCTTTTGTCCGATAATGGAAAATAACGTAGCACCACTCTCGCCAACAGTAAATGAGCCAAATTCCGTAAAAATATGAGGCTCCTTTACGTTTGCTGCGGCACAAGTTCCCTTTATTTGAGCAATGATTTCTTCGGCCATGTAATCGTAATCATAATCGTAACGAAGGGAATTTTTTATGGGAAAACCTCCACCAATATTCAAGGAATCAAGCGATGGACAAATCTTTTTCAATTCGACATAGACATTGACACATTTTAGCAATTCACTCCAATAATAGGCATTATCGTTTATCCCCGTATTGATGAAAAAGTGGAGCATTTTAAGTTCAAAATTCGGATTATCCTGAATTTGTTCTTTATAAAACGGAACAATATCCTTGTAACCAATTCCCAACCGACTGGTATAAAATTCAAATTTTGGTTCCTCCTCCGAAGCAATCCTTATTCCAATTTTCATAGGTTGGCTAACGAGGTCTTGATATTTTTTCAATTCAGCTTTATTGTCAACAATGGGAATGGTATTGACAAATCCATTATTGATAAGCCGGACTATATTTTCAATGTATTGTGGTCTTTTATAACCGTTGCAAATCACATAACTCTTTGGAGAAATCTTTCCTTCCTCTGCCAGGCTCTCCACTATATTAATATCAAAGGCCGAACTGGTTTCGATATGGATGTCATTTTTTAGCGCCTCTTCCAAAACAAATTGAAAATGAGAACTCTTAGTGCAATAGCAATAGTTGTACTTACCTTTATAACCGACCTTGGCCATCGCCACATTGAACATGGTTTTGGCCTTTTGAATTTGCTGGGAAATCTTAGGCAAATACGTAAGCTTTAATGGAGTTCCGTATTGCTTAATTACGTCCATTAAATAGATTCCGTTCCAAGTGAGTTCATTGCCTTCCTCCAGGTCAAACTCATCTTGAGGCCAATCAAAGGACTGTTCGATTAGATCTTTATATCTATTGCGCATGCGATTTATTTTAAGTGGGGCTAAATTAATACGATTTTAAAAGCACAAAAAAAGTGAGGAGTAAATTTATTAATTGACTATAAAACTTCAAAATAATATTTATTATATTGAAATTAAATTATATGCAACAATGATTAAAGATTATACTTTTTAATAATATCCATGTTGATTGGACTTCCTAAAAACCAATAATTAAAAATTAACACTTATCGTCACCTAAATCATCATTAGTCATGGTAAATATAAATAAAATCTTTCCACCAAATCTTTTGAAGTGCAATATAGTGATAAGGGCACAACATACCATAGTAATTCTTATTTACTATCTATTTAATTTACTTGTTGCCAAATTATAAATTTCAACTGGGTTAAATAATTTGATATGATTTTGATGGTATTTAAACTTATTATTTTAACATTCAAATAGAAAAAATTATCTATTGGTATTAATAACACATTTTTGCTTATATAAAAATCCTTGACCTTCTAATATTACCATATATACTCCGGGGGTGTGCAAATAAAAATCTATAAAAATATCACTTTGTTTTTCAATATCATAGGACAGAACCTCTGCGCCATTGGCAGAAAAAACCCGAAATTTTAAATCTACATCAAATCGAAGGTTACTCCGCAATGTAACCGCACCGCTTGAAGGATTAGGGTACAATACAACTTCATTAAATAGCTTTTGATATTCTCCTTTCTCATACACTAAGTTTGCATAGGTTATCCAGTGCATTTCCGGATCAATCTCAAATTTATTTAGATTCCCGTCAACTTTAAATTTGGTTTGAGTGGTGGTGGATGAAATTGCAATTGTCGTATCAAAATGGCTTCCATTGTCGAAAGTCAATCGAATGGGCAATGGAAAGGTAAACAAAGGGGTCACATCCGTGGAAGTCTGTTGGTAAAAAGACAGTTCGAGCGAGTCCCCCACTTGTGACCAAATCGCTATAAAAGATGGATGCCCTTCCCCATAAATCCATTGTTCGAAGAAATCGCGCAGATCAACACCACTGAATTGGGAAATATGATCCATAAAATCAGAGGTATTGGCAAATCCAAAAGCAAAAGCATTTAAATAACTTCTCACGGCGGCGTAAAACACTTCCTCACCCAAATACTTTGAAAGTGAATAAATAACATATCCCGCCTTTTCATATCTCAACCGTAAGTCAAACAGACCAAAGGTATCAACAGTATCCTCAGGAGCCGCAAATACGCTGCCGTCGGGAAGGGCTGTAACCTTAGACATCATGGTTCCTTTATATTGCCGCCACTCATCCTCGGACAACAAAACCTTATAACGCAATCCGGTAAGAAAGGTAGCAAATCCTTCATTTAGCCATAAATCCTGCCAACTCGCACAAGTCACAAAATTTCCAAACCATTGATGCGCTAACTCGTGAGCAATAAGATCTGGGTGAAAGTTTCCCATAGAACTCATGGTTTGGTGCTCCATACCTCCGGCACGGGGAAATCTCGCATGACCGTATTTTTCTTTGTAAAAAGGGTAAATGCCAAACAAACTATCGTACAGTGCCATGAGGGCGTGGGTTTGTTGAATTTCTCCCTCCACCCTTCCGATATCGTTTTGATAGACGTAATTGACAAATGGAAGATATTGATTGTTGGAAAGCAAAATACTATCCGAAATTTCGACATAATTTCCAATGGTAACCGAAACCAAATAGTTGGCAATGGGATATCGGTGTTCCCAGCGCTGCACCCGGCGGTCTCCATCTACAATGGAATCCACGATCAACAATCCCGGTGCAGCGGATTGGGCATTATCAGGGATATTTAAGACAAAGTCAACGGAATCTATTTTATCGAATAAATCGGATTTACCCGGCCACCATGAAGGACTGCCATAAGGCTGGGAAAGCGTCCATAAAACTGGTTCTCCTTGATGCTGATGCGAATTAAACCCTCCAAACCCTCCGTATTCTGGCGGGACTCCACGATAGGCCACAGCAACTGTAAACATTTCGCCTGATGTGAGGGTATCCGGTAATTTAATAAGAAAATCCGATGTCCCCCGAATCACCGACAGCAATTGGTGATTATCAACTGCCCAAACGGAGTCAATCGTGAGTTCTAAATCGAGATCAAAAGCGATATAAGGTGTTTTTTTTGTCGCTTTTAACTGCGTTACCACGACCCCTTCTATATATCGTACACCTGGGTTAAGCCGCAACTCAATTCGGTGATAATTTATTTCAAATGAGGATTTTACCGCATCAAAAACACCGGATGATTTTCGCATTGCCGTGCTATGGCGTTTGGTTTCAACCTCTCGAATCTCTTCAATTTGCCCTTGCAGTGAAAAAATTGAAAAGCACAAAAACAGGCAAAAACCACAGAACCTTAGCATACCGGTTTTATAAAGAGTTTTTTATTCAAAGGCAGCTTATTGAAGCATCAATTTTTGGCGGTGCGTTTTACCTTTCCCATCGGATAGTTTTACCACATAAATTCCTGCGGGTAAGTTTCGTACATCCACTTCCATTTTTGAATTTGGAGATATATTGACATTATAATTGCGAACAACCCGTCCCTCCATGGAAAGCATTTCTAAATGTATATTTCCTTCCCAAAGCGCAAAATCAATGGTAAACACACCACTGGCTGGATTGGGATATACTTTTGGCAGTACACCGTCCTCATCGAAGTCGTGGGTACTTACATTTTCGCAATAAGCCGGAATATCAAAGGCTTGTGTGCCATCTGATCTACTTGATGGTGAACCTTGATCCGCTGAATATCCAAGACCACGACGGGCGAAGGTCTCCCAAATTAAACATTGATTTTCACCATTATAACGAATAGAATCTGCTTTTAAAATCGCGTCACGGCTATCTACAAACCCGGGACCACAAGGCTGGTATTTCAATCCGTCGATGACAAGTTGCATGGCAATATTATTTCCACCGGAACTCTCATACATATTGGGATTAAATCCGTGTTTATCTACCAGCGCCCAGTACATATCCCAAATCATTGCAGACCACACAGTTCCAACGCCATGCGGAATACTCAGCGTACGAATATTGTTGTAAGTCAAACTATTTTGAGAAAAATTCGTACTATAGGGTTGTACGCGTATTCCTTGTCCGGTTGTGGGCTGATTGATCAGAAAAGTGCCAATTCCACGGCGATCTACAGCAGTCATATTGGTGTCAGTAAGAAAAGCCAAACCAAAGAAGTCGCTCCATCCTTCACCGGCTTGCTCGTCATTCGACAAGCAACCTGAATTAAACCTACCACCGGTAAGTCGCACGGAAACACCATGACCGTATTCGTGTAAAACCACACCGTTATCGAGTGAGCTATCAAACAAAAGGGAACCGGTGGTATCGCTGATTTGCCCGACCACACTGTCTGCATTAGAAAACGCTTTTAGGGTATTTCCCAATTGCACCGAAATCATCAATGAGGGGATATTTATTGGCCCCGGCGGATTACCTCCCATGGCAAATGGATTTGTGGTTTGGTTATTTATCATAATAACCCCAGCAGCTCCGGCATTTTGCGCATAGGTTATTTTCTCCACAAATGGACAATCTCCGCGGTCAATCAACACAATTTTTCCGGAGAGATCCTGAGTTGTTTGCACACATCCACGGGTTGGATTACTTGAGCTATCATTCATAACAATAAATTGTCCCGTAATTATGGAATCGGCAGCACGTGGGCCAAAACCTGCTTCAACTGCATTATAACTGCCCGCAACGGCACTCGGATGTAGCACTTGCAAAAATTCGGTATTTTGAAATTGTACCCAGGGATACATTTGCATACGGCCACGTGTTCCATCGGGCGGGGATTGAAAGTTTGCATTGTTCTGACCACCACCATCCATGGCTTCGGCAATCACAGCATCGCCTTGGGATCCTCCACGAAAAAAGTTGTTTTGCTGAAAATTTCCGGATTGTTCGTCAAATCCAAATCGATAGAACAAATCATGGGCCTTGTTATTGGCGTAAAAAAGCTGCGTAATATTGATGTCCATATTTGGCCCAACGCTTTTGGTGATATCAAACGGGAAAATAAAAGACAAGTCTTGCCCACCATCAGGCGCATACCCTGGTGAGTTACTGGCATTTTGATCTTCGTAGGCATAAACGTTATTTCCTCTGGTGTTGGTATATAAAACAGGGATGGTAGCACTAATTGAATGCCAACCAGCCGGAGAAGCCAAACTATCCCAAGGTTCAACAGCCATACTTTGCGAACCATGGCTGGGTGATTCTACCGGAAAACGAAAAACATAGTATCCGGGTGTATTTTCAGGGTGATGATCATTTTCGAGATGTGCGTGATCTTGATGTGTATGATCTCCTTTGTGGTCGTGTTCGCAAATGATGGTCCAATTATTCTTTTCCAAAAAGGTGAAATCACCATCGAGCAATCGAATTTGCCACCAATCGACTGTTGAGGTGGGTGGCAAACTCACATTCCATGCGGGAAAAAGTTTATCATCTTTAAACACGTAAACCGGATAAATCTCTACGGGGTGTTCAGTTTCAAATCCTCCTGATACAATTGCCTTTAGGGTATCACCATGCATTTTTTGACTTTCGATTTTCATCGAAGACTCTCCCCACTCGGTATGTTGCACCGCTGACTCAAAAGCTTGCATATATCCCGAACCATCATGTTGCGCCAACGCGATTTTCTCTGGATTTAACACAATTCTATTTCCGAGATGTTTCAACTTTTTATTCTTGGAAAAAACAGAAGAAGTTACAGCGTTGTGAATGGGTTTATTTTGATAAAACTGCTGCCAATAAACAAAATGTGTTTGCGTTTTTGCATCTTGATGTTGCGATGAAATTCTAATATCAATTGCGTCTTTAGAAATACCGAGTTTTTGAAAAACCTGATTTCGGAATTGCTCTTCTTTATTCATTTCCTGAGCAAACATAGCTCCTCCCTGCAAAACACATAGGGCAAAACCTATGATTCCTTGTAAAAATGTGTTTTTCATTTTTTTTCTCGTTCTTCTGTTTATATTTTTACCTGCTCAAAAAAATTAGTTTTTAACAGGCCTCCAAAATTACAACACAAAATGCACATTGCAGTAGCAGGGAACATTGGATCGGGAAAAACCACGCTAACCCAAATGCTTTCAAAACACTATAAATGGAAAGCTGAGTATGAATCTGTGGACGACAACCCCTATCTCGACGATTTTTATAACGAAATGCAACGCTGGTCGTTCAACCTTCAGGTATATTTTCTCAATAGTCGCTTCCGACAAGTGATGGACATTAGGAAAAAAGACAAGGATGTTATTCAGGATCGCACCATATATGAGGACGCCTATATTTTTGCCCCAAACCTGCACGCCATGGGTTTGATGCCCAGCAGAGATTTTGAAAATTATATGTCGCTTTTTGAGCTGATGGAAGAATTTTTACAGGCGCCTGATTTGCTCATTTACCTTAGGGCCAGCATCCCCACTTTGGTCAATCAAATTCAAAAACGCGGCAGAGAGTATGAAACCAATATTCGTTTGGACTACCTCAACAGACTCAATGAGCGCTACGAAGCTTGGATCAGTAAATACGACAAAGGCAATTTACTCATTATCGATGTGGACTCCAACAACTTCCCGGAAGTCCCTGAAGATTTAGGTGAAATCATCAATAAAGTCGATAGTAAAATTCACGGATTATTTTAATCCCTATCCAAAGAGATTTTTGAAAACATCGTCGATGCGATTGCAACGAACGATTTCTATGCCCTGAGCCGTTTTGTCAAGTGGGCCATGACCGGAAACGATAATTCGTTCAAAACCCATTTTTTCCGCTTCATTGACGCGCTGCTCCAATCGGGTAACCGGGCGTATTTCGCCGGACAAACCAACCTCACCAGCCAAACATGTTCCCTTGTGTAACGGAACATCTTCGCTACTGGATAAAATGGCCGCAACCACCGCTAGGTCGATGGCCGGATCGTCAACTTTAATACCACCGGTTATATTGAGAAAAACGTCTTTGGTGCCCAATCGAAATCCACATCGCTTTTCCAATACCGCCAACAACATATTTAAACGACGGGCGTCAAAACCGGTTGTGGATCGCTGGGGAGTGCCGTAAACTGCCGAACTCACGAGGGCTTGAACCTCGATCAACATAGCGCGCATTCCTTCGAGGGTAGCAGCAACAGCATTGCCACTCAGGGATTCTCCACGGCGAGATAGCAAAGCTTCACTGGCATTTTTCACCTCTCTTAGGCCACTGGCAACCATTTCATATATTCCCAACTCCGAAGTTGAACCAAACCTGTTTTTTGATGCCCGAAGTAAGCGGTACATGTGATGGCGATCGCCTTCAAATTGCAAAACGGCATCCACCATGTGCTCGAGAATTTTTGGCCCGGCAAGATTTCCATCTTTGGTAATGTGACCTATAAGGATAACCGGAACCCCGCTGGTTTTGCTGTATTGTAAAAACTCAGCGGCACAATGGCGAATCTGACTTACGCTTCCGGGTGCCGCATCCAACAAATCAGAATACAGTGTTTGAATACTGTCGATAATGACCAAATCGGGTTCGACTTGCTCCGTTTGCGCCAAAATATTCCGGGTGGCAGTTTCTGTTAAAATAAAGCACGTACTTCTTTCGTCACCAATACGGTCGGCCCGCATTTTCAATTGCTTTTCACTTTCCTCTCCAGATACATACAACACCTTTCCGACATTGGCCTGAAGGGCGAGTTGCAACATTAGCGTCGATTTTCCTATGCCGGGTTCGCCACCTAAAAGCACCAAAGAACCAGGAACCAATCCGCCGCCCAAAACCCTGTCAAACTCTTCCAGACCGGTCAATGCCCTTTCTTCTTTTTCGAAACGAATTTCACTTACCGGGCGAGCTTTGGGTTTGGTTTTTTCACCAGATCGCGCCCTACTCCACGCCGGTTGATTCCCGGCATCCTTTTCCACAACTTCCTCCACAATGGTATTCCACTCGCCGCAAGCATTGCACTTGCCCTGCCATTTGGCATGACTGGCGCCGCAGTTTTGACAAAAAAAAGCAGTTTTGGTTTTGGCCATAGAATTATTTTTGGTGCTTTAGGCGAGCCAAATATAAGAAACCCACAAGACCCGCAACAATTCCCATGATCAACTGTGTGGTGTGAACAATGGTGGCAAAGCTCATTCCTATTGCGGCTTCTACACCGAGAAATACCAGGCCGGTCATCACTAAAAAATGGTAGGATCCAATTCCACCGGGTGAAGGAATCACCATCCCCAATCCACCCACAACCATTATAAACAATCCATCAGATACCCCCAAATGCGATGTGCTTTCCAATGCGAAAAACACCACATAGACCATCAGAAAATACATGAGCCAAATTTGAATCGTATAGGAAAGAAATAACCACCTTTGTCGAATGCTGAGTTTTTTAAATGATTTTACCCCTTCCCCTACCCCAACAACAAAATGGCGAACTTTGACCATGATTGGGTGATTTCTAAGCAACCTCAAAATCAAAAAAGCACCACCGATTAATACAAGTATAACAACGATAAGTAACACCCCTTCAAATAGACCAAATGAATCCGGCAAAACGGCGTAATCACCGAGCAGGGCTTTCATGTGTTTTACATTGGTAATAAATCCCAGAGCAAACACTATGAACAACATGAAAAAATCAACAATTCGTTCTAAAATAACAGTACCTACCAAGCGATCCACGGGAATTTTTTCGGCCCGATATAATGCTGTGCATCGAAAAAGCTCACCTGAACGGGGAATGGCCATATTGGAAAAATACCCCAGAGAAATACTGTGAATTGCACTCCAGTTACTCTTAATTGGGAATTTCATAGATTTAAGCAACATGCTCCAGCGAATTCCACGGGCCACGTAGGCATAAAATCCCAAAATAGCAGAAAGTACTAAATATTGAACTTTGGCTTTTCGCACATCGTCCCACAACTGTGACCATTCCGTTTGCCGGAAGGCCAAATAGAAAAGACCTCCACCTATAATAACAAAAACAATGTAGGTGATGATGGATTTTAATCGGGGTGCAGCCAATTGAGGTTTAGGTTAGTTTATTGGTAGTTTCATTGGGAAAGACAATGGAAGGAACAAAAGATTTTGCCTTTTCAAAGTCCATGCTGGCATAAGAAATAATAATAATAATATCTCCCGGTTGCACTTTTCGGGCAGCGGGGCCGTTCATGGTAACTTCACCGGAGTTTCTGTCGCCCTTAATTACATAGGTTTCGAGCCGTTCACCATTATTGATATTCACAATGGAAACCTTTTCGCCTTCTATAAGGTTGGCGGCGTCCATCAGGGCTTCATCAATGGTAATGCTTCCAATATAATTGAGGTCGGCACCGGTAATTTTCACGCGGTGGATTTTGGATTTGAGCACCTCTATCGTCATAAGAAAAAAATTGCTGGATATTAATTTCCGGGTGCAAAAGTACGGTTCACAGTGGGATGTTATCAATCAATCTCACAGAGCCGGCAAAAACGGAGGTGAACACCCTTACACCTCGTTCTTTTAGGGGTGTAACAATTGGTTTTAAGGTTTCTGAATCTGCCAAAATGAGATATTCCAACTCAAGTGTATCATCAGATTCCACATATTTTCGAAAATTTTCCCGAGCTACATCGTAACCTACGTAGAAAACTTCCTTTGAGAATTTTTTTAAACCCTGATAAATCCGAGGTGCAGATTTTCGTTGTTCTGGGTTAAGGCGAATATTTCTGGAGCTCATTGCCAAACCGTCTATTTCCCGTAGTGTGGGCACTGATTTCACCTCAACCGGATGGTTTAGAGACTTGGCCACGTGCATAATAATACAAAGCTGTTGATAGTCCTTTTCTCCAAAATAAGCTCGACACGCACCTACGATAGAAAAAAATCTGTCGATAATTGCGGCGACACCTTGAAAATGTCCCGGTCGAAAAGCGCCTTCCATAAATTCGTCCAAACCATTAAGATTGTACTTTGGAATATTGAAGTTTTGGGGGTACATTTCATCAACGGAGGGAGAAAAAACGATAACGTCGGGGAATTCTCGACCCAAAATTTCCATATCTATTTCGATTTGACGAGGATATTGAGCCAAATCTACTGTTGAGTTAAACTGTCGTGGATTGACAAAAATAGACACCAAAACACGATCATTTTCCCGGCTTGCAGCCCGTACAAGTTCCAGGTGCCCATCGTGCAAAGCCCCCATGGTTGGGACAAATCCCAATTTTTGCTCCGACTTGCGAAGGGTTTGCAAAAATTTTTGCAGGGCGGTTATTTCACTGACAAATTTCATTGATAGATAGTATAGAAATCGGCAAATCTATAAGAAAATTTATTATCTGCCATATAATTATTATCTTTGCACCGTTATTATTTGACTACACCTTAAGTAAAGCCCCCATGGAGAAAAAGCGCATCCTGTACGTATCCCAAGAAATCTGTCCCTACCTTCCCGAAAACGATTTGTCGAAAATTTCCCTTCAGCTGCCGAAAAAAATGACCGAAATGGGTCATGAGGTTCGCGTTTTTATGCCGCGTTTTGGCGTAATTAACGAGCGAAGGCATCAATTACATGAAGTGATTCGTCTCAGCGGAATCAACATTGTAATCAATGATCTCGACATGCCCTTGATCATTAAGGTAGCTTCAGTTCCCCAAGCACGTATGCAAGTGTATTTCATAGACAACGAAGAGCTCTTTAAGCGCAAATTCACCCACTTCGACGAAAACGGAGAGGCATTTGCAGACAATGAGCACCGTATGATTTTCTTTTGCAAAGGTGTGGTCGAAACTGTCAAAAAGCTCGGCTGGGCGCCAGACGTGATTCACTGTCATGGATGGATGGCTTCATTCCTTCCAACTTACCTTCGTCAATATTACAAAGACGATGCACTGTTTGCCAATAGCAAAATTATATACAGTAGTTATAGCTATCCTTATGACACCGTTTTAAGCGGCAAACACATTCACGACATTTTAGCCTTTGATGGTGTAAACGGAATTCCATCCAAGGATCTCAAAAAGCCGTTTGTGGACAAGCTCCAAATTATCGGAATAGGAACTGCAGATGCCGTGATGAAACTCGGTAGAAATTCCGACGACATCAACGCCTTTATCGAAGAAAAAAATATCCCGGTACTCGAATTCAATCAGGAATCCGACGACCTAAAGAAAATTCAACAATTTTATGAGGAAGTGGTTTCAGAAGAAAGCTTGGCGTAACGCGTCTAACCTTTTCACCCACCCCAAACGTTTATCAATTTTCAAAGCCAGCCTTGTGTTGGCTTTGTTTGTTTCTATTGCCTGCGAAAAAGATACGGAGGATTTGGGCAGCAACTTAATTGATGACGAAGGGTTTACCATTGTCGTACGCGATGACATCGAAGTTATCACCTATACAAAATTACGCGATTCTATTGCCACTTCGAGGGCAGCTGATGCCTTGCGTTTTATTATAGGACGAAGTGATGATCCGGATTTCGGAAAATCTGAGTCCACTGTATATTCACAATTACGTCCGCAGGCATTAAGCCCCGACTTTGGCACTAATGCCAGAGTTGATTCGGTATGGCTCACCCTGGAGTTGGAATCGCCTCCATTTGCACAAAACCTTACCCAACCCTTTGACTTTGAAGTCCACAGACTTGCCGAAAAGTACGATGGGAGTATCGTATATTACAGCAATCAGGAGCTCGAAGTTGAGGATGACCCGATTGGTGTTTTGAACAATTACACAGTTAATTTTAAAAAGAAAACCAATGTGGGGGACACCTCCATTGCGGTGATTAAAATTCCGTTGGACAATGCCTATTTTGAAGATTTAATTGTCAATCCGGCATCCAATGACCCACTGCCAAATGAATTAACTGATTTAAATTCGTTTCTGGAATACTTTAAGGGTATTCGAATCAAATGCACCTCGGGAGAGGGTTATATTTATGTCAATGGCTATAGTAACCAAACAGCCATTCGCATTTATTACAGCAATGACGACACCGTTTCCAGCACCGGACAATTCCGTTTACTGGCCGGTAACGACAACAACTTTTTCATGAATTACGCGCACGATTTATCGCAATCGAGCGCTGATTTTTCTCTTCAAGACACCATAACCGGCATGGATAAGTTATATGTCTCGGCTATGGGTGGGCCAACTGCCTATGTTTATATCCCAGAAATAGAAACCTTCCGCGATTCACTGCCCGTCATCAACCGATGCATTTTACGATTCCCAATTGAAAGTGGTTCTCAGGCCAAACACGTTGCTCCTCAATTGATTTCGGGTTTTTCCGGAAATCAAATCATTCGCGATTTTCAAGAAGAATTTATCTGGACACAAAATGGAGAGCGCATTCGCGGAGAGGTTAGAAATGGTTATTATGAAATTAATATTACCCAATTCCTCATGAATGCTTTAGTTAAAGAAAAACCACTTACCTTTGGCCTCCTGCCGTTCAGAGGTAATTCCACCGCAAATCGGGTTATTTTGGGCGGCAATAAAAACCCAGAAAGAAAACTTGAAATCACACTCTATTACACTAAACCCATAAATTAAAAACTATGTGCGGAATTGTTGGTTACTTAGGCTCAAAGGAAGCCTATCCCATTCTCATTAACGGATTAAAGCGATTGGAATATCGCGGTTATGACTCGGCAGGTCTGGCCATTCACAACGGAAGCGAAATAAAGCAATACAAGCGAAAGGGTAAAGTTGCGCGAATGGAAGAAATCGCAGCTAACTCTCCCCACGAAGGAACCCTTGGAATAGCTCATACACGTTGGGCCACGCACGGGGAACCCAACGACGTAAACAGCCATCCACATACTTCCATGTCGGGTCGCTTCCACATCATCCACAACGGCATTATTGAAAATTTTGCCTCCATAAAAGAGGCCTTAAAGTCGAGAGGATTTACCTTTCAATCGGACACCGACACCGAGGTTTTAATAAATCTCATTGAGGATATTTATACCGAGGGCGCAAAAAGTCTTTCAAAAGCAGTTAAGGCTGCACTCAACCAAGTAAGCGGTGCTTATGCCATAGCGGTAATCGATAGTGAAGACCCTAATACCATGGTGGTTGCTAAAATGGGCAGTCCATTGGTTGTGGGTATTTCGGACAACGAATACTTTGTTGCATCCGATGCAACACCATTTTTGGAATACACAAAAAGAGCTATTTATCTGGAGGATGGTCAAATGGCCACCCTCAGACGAGGCGAAAACATTCACTTATACAATGTTATAAGTGATGAACCTGTAGAGCCTTATATCCACCAACTTACTCTGGACATTGCGTCAATAGAAAAAGGCGGATACGAGCACTTCATGTTGAAGGAAATCTACGAGCAACCACAATCTATTCACGATTCATTGCGCGGACGATTACTGGCAGAGGAAGGGAAAATCATCATGCGCGGCGTTTCTGAATACAAAGCCAAGTTCATGAATGCCGAGCGAATCATCATCGTAGGATGTGGAACGAGCTGGCATGCCGGTTTGGTTGCCGAGTATGTTTTTGAAGAGTTGGCGAGAATTCCTGTAGAAGTAGAATACGCTTCGGAATTCCGTTATCGCAATCCAATCATAACTGAGAAGGATGTTGTGATTGCCATTTCACAATCTGGAGAAACGGCAGATACCTTGGCCGCCATCAAGTTGGCCAAATCAAAAGGTGCAACCATTTTCGGGGTATGTAACATCGTTGGATCAAGCATTGCTAGAGAAAGTCACGCTGGTGCATTTACGCATGCCGGACCGGAAATTGGTGTAGCATCCACAAAGGCATTCACAGCGCAAGTTGCTGTTTTAACGCTTATGGCGTTGAAAATAGGCCAAGAGCGGGGTAATATCCCCAAAACCCAATATTTAAAATACCTTCATGCATTAAGTCAAATTCCCGGTCAAGTTGAACGGGTTTTGAAATGCAACGACGAAAATCTAATTGCCATCGCAGAGGAATATGCATCCGCGCTCAACTTTTTATATCTCGGTAGAGGCGTAAACTTCCCGGTTGCGTTGGAAGGTGCTTTAAAGTTAAAAGAGATTTCATACATCCACGCCGAGGGATACCCTGCCGCAGAAATGAAGCATGGCCCCATTGCATTAATTGACGAAAACATGCCGGTGGTGATTATAGCGCAACAGAATGCCAACTATGAAAAAGTAGTTTCCAATGCGCAAGAAGTGAAAGCCCGGAAGGGTAAAATCATCGCAATCATCAATCCCGGTGATACCGATATGCGTCATTTGGCCGATCATTGCATCGAGGTAGAAGAAACCGACGAGTTATTTTCACCATTACTGACGACCATTCCGTTGCAGTTGTTGTCGTATCACATTGCCGTGATATTAGGCCGCAATGTAGATCAGCCGAGGAATTTAGCCAAGAGTGTAACAGTTGAGTAAACCTGAATTATTCTAATTTCAAAAGGTTCCGGAAGTAAAAACCGGAACCTTTTTTGTTGAGCACATCAAAAACAGGCACAAAATAATTTTCAAAAAAGCCCTTGTCCAGAAGCACAAGTCGCCGTATATTTGCACCACTGAAATCGCGGGGTAGAGCAGTTGGTAGCTCGTCGGGCTCATAACCCGGAGGTCGTCAGTTCGAGTCTGGCCCCCGCTACAAGCAAACCCGCCAAAAGCATAGCTTTTGGCGGGTTTTTCATTTCCCAAACAAGCCAAGCTCTGCTTGAGCTTGTTTGGGAAATGAAAAACCTCAATCCGACGAAAGGAGGATTGATGGGTTTGCTTGGGTAAAGCATCCCAAACCAGTCCGCCGAAGGCAATCTGGCCCAAAAACGAAATACCCACTTGAGCTTGTTTGGGAAATGAAAAACCTCAATCCGACGAAAGGAGGATTGATGGGTTTGCTTGGGTAAAGCATCCCAAACCAGTCCGCCGAAAGCAATCTGATGAAAAAAAAAAAAAGCGCACGAATCAAAACAAGTTTTGACCGTGCGCTTTGAACCAAAAAAAAACAGGGAATCCAAAAAATTTTAAACGCTTTGATTGGCTTTCTCAAAGTCAATAGCCCGTGGAAATAAAATGTTATTTTCCAGATGAATATGAATCATCAGATCATCCCTAAATTCCAATAATTTCTCAAAAGTTATGCGGTGCGTATTGCAGGCTTGTTCCGGTGGCGTGAAATTATTGGTCAATTTCTGAATCGTTTCGATGTCATTTCCTGCATGTTCGTGTTCGTGCTCCATCATGGCGATAGGGTTTTGAACACTTCCAAAACCAGAGCCGGGAAGCCCCTCGCCATTATTCACCTTATCCTCCATACTTCTAATGAAAGGAAATAAAATAAGCTCTTCCTTTTTCATGTGTCCGGCCAATTCTTTTGCCAAATTGTTAAACACATTTCTCAATTGATTTAATTCGGGATACCGCTCCCCGTGAACATTCACGAGTTTATCCAAAAACTGCTGAATCATGGGCGTGTTTTCCTCAATGTATTTATGATGCTTTAACTCGATATAATTAACGAGGTTACGCAAACTATATTTGTGTAGAGCATCTACTTCGGTCCTTTCCAGCGAAAGTGCTTCTTCAATTTCAAGCATTACCTTATCTACATCTAATTGCTTTGATTCACAAACATGTTGCAAAGATTTTCCTCCACCACAGCAAAAGTCAATTCCATATTTATGGAATACCGAAACAGTTCGGAAATTATCGGAAACCAAGCTGCCTATGGTTGTGTCCGGGGCGATTTTTGTGATTTTCATAAGTTCAAAATTTATTTTTAATCGGTCAAATGAAACCTACTTAGGAAGGTCTATTAAGGTAGGTTCTATACCGGTTTTTAATTAAAGGACAAATTTATCCTTTAATATTATAATCACAAAATTTATTTTGTTAAATTTTAAACGATTTTTGGAACAATAAACTTTTGTTGAGACCGAACTATTTTCGGTATTCGTGGAAGTTTCCTGATACCGAACGTTTTTGGGTAATGGGGTTAAGGTTTAGGCGTTGAGTCGTTTAGGTGTTTAGTCGTTTTGAGACCGAACCTTTTTCGGTATTCGTGGAGATTACGAGAGACCGGAATCATTTGGTTCGTGGTCTTTTTTGTTCAGTAAACATTCAGGTAATCGGGACTTTTTCAGTTGACAGTTGACAATGTTGGCGACGAACGAATTTCGGTTTTCGCA
>JAFIEY010000052.1 GCA_020832345.1 Cryomorphaceae bacterium
CCCTATTCCCGGTTGTTGTTTTATCAAATTTTAAAAACACAAAAATCAAGACTTTTTGGCAATACAACCAGCGGCTTTTAAAATTTTCTTCCTATTCCTTTTTGGAAAATCCATTACGGTAATAGGCGTTTCCTGAAAATAAATTCGCAATGCAGACAACAGCTCCGATGATAACATGGCCAATTGCTCATCTTCCAATTTGTATGTCGCAGTGTAAAAAGTATTAATACTTGCGACATTAGCATATCCTTGAATATTTCTTTTCGGTTTAACGTCCTCCAAAGCATGTAAAATAATTTGCTTACCGTTATCAAGCACCATAATACAGGAATCACCCTCCTCAATTAGGTAAAATACCTGTCCGGGAAAATTTAGGTGCAAGGTTAAATAGTATGCAGTATCATCTACACTTGAAATGGTTGTTTTCCAAGATTTAGCCAGTTTTGATTTAATTCCCTTATTTACTTGTCCCGAAAATGGATCAGCAATATTGAAATCATATTTACACTTTTGGCCGTAGCCTAAAACACTCATCATCAAAAGCATTAAGACAAAGCAGGATCGTTTTGTGAATGACTCAGATTTTAGGGTTGGTATTGTCGTCATTTAATTTTGATTGTATTGGTTTTCCTTGCGTAAAATTACAACCCTATCTTCATTTAAGAACAACCCCATTTAATTTTATGGAAAAACATCTTTATAATTTGGCCGCCTCCCGCCAAAATCACCCCGTGCATTTTTCAATTTTTTTGGTGGCGGGATCGGGCTTTCCGCTTCTAGTCCCCGCACCGTCTCGCGCTCCACATCACCGGAGCAGGAGCTTCTGATGTCGCTCTGCCCCGGCGTGTTCCGCAGCTTCGCCGGAGACGGGGAGCTAACCGCTGCAATCCCTGGCGGGGGAAATTGGCGCAAGACTAAAAGAATTGAACCAATTCACATAAAGATTTTTTCCTCTGAGTCGAACCAGAAGGCACACTCTCTTTATGGTAGTGTTTGCAGAAGGGGCGGGTTTTCATACGAGATTCCGCAAAGTTGCAAACGGGGAGCAAACCATGCGCCCCGGTATTTATTTGCTAACCAACGGGTTTTTTTAATGGGGGGATATGGCTGCCAGAAAGAATATTTGCAACAACCCTTCAATTCAAACTTCTGTATTTACCCGGACTTAAACCTGTCTTTGTTTTAAACAACGTACTAAAATGCTGCGGGTAGTTAAAACCCAAAGAATAGGCGAGTTCGCTTACAGATAATTCGGAATTGAGTAAGGAGGTTTTGGCTTTTTCAACGATAAAAAGATGAATGTGCTCCAGGAGGCTTTTACCAGTTTCTGCTTTGAGTAAGTCGCTGAGATATTTGCCCGACATATTCATTTTTTGCCCACAACTTTCCACCGTAGGAATTCCTAATTCGAGTTGATGGTTTTCGTTGAAATAGTTCTTTAAAAAACGTTCAAATTTGCTGATGTGGTCCTTATTTTGATTAGAGCGGGTGGCAAACTGACGGTCATAATATCTTAATGCGTATTTCAAAATGGCTTCAATATTATGAATGATGAGTTCTTGGCTGTGTTTGTCGATGTTTTGATGGATTTCTTGTTCTATTTTCAAAACACATTCCGTGAGGTTATTTTTCTCTTTGTGTGAAAGATGCAGGGCCTCGTGGCTGTCATAATTAAAGAAATGATAGTCAGAAATGGAGTTGGCCAAACCAGATTTTCGAATCAAATTTGGATGAAAAAAGATAGACCAGCCACCTAAATCGGGCTCTGTATTGTTGCTGCCTGTGATTTGTCCAGGGGCCACAAATACCAGTGTGCCTTCTTCAAAATCGTAGTCGTTTCTACCATATTTAAAAGCGCCTTTGATGTTTTCTTTTAAGGAAATAAAGTATAAATCGCTGTTAAAACGGGTGTCCCCAAAATTTAAGTTCATTGTACTGCTATGCCGAACCACAGAAATCAATGGGTGTAGGGGTTTTTCAATGGCCAATAAGCTGTGCAATTGTGAAATGGATTTTATATGAACGATATTATTCATTTTAAATGTTGTAAAGCCTGTTCGTTATACATTAATTTAGGCGTTAATCGTTTCTAATGCAGATAAATATGGTTTTAATCGCTGGTGCAAAAAGCCATCAAAGATAAACATTCCCACAAAAAAGAGAATAGACCCTATGGCGATACCTTTCCAAAAATCGTTTTTAATCACAAAACACAAAATTCCAAAAATAACAATCATTGCCACCCAAACCACTTTTACCGTAGAATAAGCTTTATTGTCTTTTTGTGCTTTTTTCAATTCGGCAGTGATGGTTTCTTTTGGGTTTATTTGCATCCCCTGCCTCACGGTTTCAATATGTGCCGGGCGCTGGGTTACTTGATACAGCGCATAGCCCAGCAAAACCAGTATATATAGTGAAATAGGTATCATTAAGCCTTTTTGAAAAGATTGCTGAAAGTTCAAAAAATAGAAAAGTGTAATGGCAAATAATATAGACAAAGCAATGGTTATTTTGCCTTGAAGGACTTCGCCATTTACCCATTGGGTGGTATGTGTGATGATATCCATTAGATTAGTATTTAATTTGTGTTAACGATTCAGAAATATCCCATAATTTTTTAGCTGCAGTTTTGTCTAATGATCGCGCGTTGGATTTCACAGCAACAGGACTACCATGCATTTCAAAAAACCGAGAAGGCCCAAAATAAGTTCCGGAATGTGCATCTTTATCGAAAGCTGCACGAAAGGTAGGTAAAACGCCTTGGTCGGGTCCTTGAGAAAACAATGGATTAAGCATACGCATGATCAAAGAATGTTTTTGTAAATCGGTGCGGGTCCAACCGGGATGAGCGGCAGTCACTTTGATGTCTTTGTTTTCAGCTTTTAATTTTTCAGCCAAATGATAAACAAAGTAAAGGTTTGCTAATTTGCTATCAGCATAGGCTTTATTTGAATTATACTTGCGTTTTTCCCAGTTGATGTCCTCAAATTTGATGTCGCCTGCTCTATGACCAATACTTGATGTCGCCACTATTCTGGCGTTTTTAGTCTTTTCTAAAAGCGGCATCAATAATCCAGTTAAAGCAAAATGCCCAAAATGATTGGTGCCCATTTGAATTTCAAAGCCTTCCTTGGTTTTATCAAACGGACAAGCCATAATTCCCGCATTGTTAATTAATACATGTTTAGTTTCACAACGTTGTTGATGGCATCTTCCAGCCCTTGCAGCGTAGTGGAGGCGTAACCGGAACGAAGCGGCAAGGGCTGGAAGATAGAAATGTTGATTACTTTTGTTTAACCACAAACAATAAATAATATGCAAATCTATCATTCCAATGCCACGACGAATATACACATTCGCCAGCACATACAAAACAGTTCAAACAGCACTGTTAAAAGCTTATCTGAAACACTAAAAGTATCTAAAAACACCATATCAAAGTGGAAGTCTAGAACCTCTAGTACAGACGCCTCCTGCGCTCCGCTAAATATCAAATACGCATTATCTGAGATTGAAACATCATTGGTTAATTCCATAAGACGGTCTACATGGCTTCCTTTAGACGAAATATGGGAAATGCTTTTAGAAACGAACCCTAATGCATCTAGAAGCTCAGTTTATCGTTGCTTTGTTAAAGCTAAAATCAATAAGGTTCCCCAAGAAAAGAGGGAAAAAGCAAAGCTATTTAAAGCCTATATTCCAGGCTATCTACATATTGACGTTACATATCTGCCTAAATTTGGAAATCAAAGATCTTATCTGTTTGTAGCCATCGACAGAGCCACTCGAAGCATGTTTTTCTGGGTATATAAAAACAAAACTGCGGAAAATACTGAAGACTTTATGGGTAAATGTATCAATTTTTTTCCTTTTAAAATCACACATATTTTAACGGATAATGGATTAGAGTTTACAAACAGACTTTTAATTTCAAAAAAGGGAAATCCTTGCTCTAAGCCATCTAAAATGGATATAAAATGCCAGGAGGAAGGTATTGACCACAGATTAACAAAGCCAGCAACGCCAAAGACTAACGGTATGGTTGAAAGAGTAAACGGTACGATAAAGAATAACACAATCCTTAAATATGAATACACCAATTTTCAAAAAATGAGCGCAGATTTAATGGGATTTATGTGCACATATAACCTCTACAGGAGACATGGATCGTTAAGAAAAGAACTTAACGTAAAAACGCCATTACAGGCAGTTGAAAAATGGTATCAATTAAAACCAGAAATATTTAAACTAAAACCTGATCAGTTTGAAAAAAAATTGCTATCTTTACAGTCTGAATTTATTCAATATCATCAACAACGTTGTGAAACTTGACAAATACATCCAAACGTTCATAGCTGGATAAAACCGCTGTTGCAAAGCTTTTAACTGAATCCAAACTACTCAAATCCATTGCTTTGACGTCAATTTGTGTTTGAGGTATGGTGTTTTTTATTTCTTGGGCTACGGCTTCACCTTTTTTTGTGTTTCGAACTGCCATAATTACAGTGGCGTTTTTTTGGGCCAAGATTTTTGTAGCTTCTTTGCCTAGTCCGCTGCTCGCTCCAGTTACGATGACTACTTTTCCTTTTAGGTCAGGAATGTTATTGTTGTTCCAATTTGATTTCGACATCATTTTATATTTTTAAATTCGATGCAAAATTGGCGTTTAGCAACTTCCTAATTGTATTGATTTCGCAGAGTGTTTAATATATTTCACAGGTTTCTTTGTTAGTTGTCTTCTGACTTACGTTATTTAGCTATTGGAGGGTGGAGGTTTACGTGCAAAAACCTACCGACAAGGAAAATTTTGGCAGAAAAAGACTTTTTGGAGCAGACCCATTATTGTGTTTTTACCAACTCAGGTAATACTTCCCATTTAGCTGCTCTATTTTCACAATGTCAAATACGTAGATGCCTGTCTTCATTGTTTGCGAATTCGTCTATGGGATTTTCAACTGGTTTCGTCCTCATATTTACGACACGGGCAATACATTTCCAATTCACAATCACTGGTATTTCCTGTGCAAAAATCAAAATGAAATGTACCCATTTTTGTTGGGAGACATTCGTTGTCCAATAGATTTACTGTGAGATTATATCGCATGGTTGGCGGCACATCCAAGGGTATGTCAATGCACATATTCCAAGATTGAAGCATGTCTTCAAATGCTTCGCAAACCATCAGCTGTTCTTCTTTTGTTAGTTGATTTGCTGGAGGGAAATCTTCTTTAGATAGTTTGCAAAAGTCTTTAAATGGTTTCTGTCCCTCTCCTGAAACCCAAGCTTCAATTTCCCTAAAATGGGTTTCCAGGTCGGTTGCCATAAAGACTTTTTCTTCGAGTTCTCCATCAGCAACATTATGTGCTTTTTGAATATCACTTAAGAGGTGTTTGAGATACGGATGCATGATTTTCGTTATTTAAGTTTACACTAAGTTTTTCAACACAAATGTATATAAATAATATTTATCTTACAAATTTATTTTACCAGCTAGATATGGTGTCAATCAAATTACCGTACGTTCAATCAAAATCTCCGGATTTTGATCCTGTATTTTTTCAATGAACACATCTGCAATGAACCTTTTTTCTTGGCATGTGGTAAAGCCAAAGAGAATCGTTTTTGTTTTGAATCTTAAAAATACACACCTAGACATTTTATTTGTCGTTTTTAGATTATATTTACAAACTGAATTTATTTAAGCTGACAGCAATTTTAACAGATGCAGCCACTTTGACTTTATGGACAAGCACTAATTATATAACCGCCGCTACTGCAACGAATTATTAGACCTTGTTTTTTTATGGTTAAAGGGTAAAATATCAGATTATGAGTGCTACAAAAAATCCTATACTTGCTTTTATTTTGTTGGTTTTTTTATTGTTGACAATCTTTCCCGGTTGTTCATCTGATGATAAACTAGTACCAATAACCACAAAAGTACATGGCCATCTCAAAATTCGGGGAACTGGTGATATTATTAATGACAAGTCGTATAAAATTGGATTTGGACCTTCGAATGTATTGCAGGAAAGTCAAATGTATGAGGTGGCTTATACCGATGCAGATGGATATTTTGAATTCTCACATGAAGCAATCATGGGCGAAACGGATGTTCGTTCTCAACTATACAGTTTGAGGTTTTTAGATGAGGTCCCCGATCAAACATTTTATTTTCCTTCGGATTTGATTTTCAATACTAACAATATTCCAGGTGAAGAGAATACATTTTCTATGGGTTATCAGGGAGAGGCTAACTTATATCTAACCAAGAAGGCCTGGCTCGAATTGGTAGTGAAACGAAGTGGAAGCCAGACCCCCAGTTTTCTCAATGTGCGATTTGGTGGTTACAATATAAGTTTATCCACCAACCAAAATTTAAAAGTAGTGTTGCCCGGTATGGGGAATTGGTTGAATCGCATTGATTTTTTCCAACATAATGAACAAGGAAAGTATGTTAATACACCGGAATACATTCAATTGGGTGAAATGGATACGACACACCTAACTTTGGAATTTTAATTCAATGAAGTACTATTACACAACATTCATTTTTCTGATTTGCTTTGTCAACCTTGGGCTGGCTCAGTCAAAGCATCGTGGTGCTATGTCTTATGGCTATAGCAAAGCCATGGGGGATTTTGGCAGCAAATCTCCCGATAATCCATCTGCCGGATACGCGAATGGGGGCGTATTTGCTTTATTATCGTATTCTCATACTGTATATAAAAATTTTGGCATAATAGGGCTGATTCAAACACAAAGCATATCAACGGATTATCAAAACTTAGCAGATGAAGTTTCACGACAAGTTCCAAAGGGAAATGGCGATATTCGAAATGGACTCTGGCGTTCTTCAGGTTATTTCCTAGGTGTTTCACACTCGTATGGAATTTCTAGTAAATGGCATTTGGAATCGCGGGTTGCACTTGGAATTAATGACGATTTTTTTTCGCCTGGTTTTATTGCAGTGGATTTATACGGACCTCCAGATTACCCTTCTTGGATTATTCAACAATCAGCGACGCAAAAAAATCGCACATTTGCTTTAATGCTGGGCATTGACTTTAATTATGAAGTAGAAGAAAATATTAGTTTGATAATCAATATCGATTATTTCAACGCCAAACCAGAATTTAATGATGTTGAAACGCTAACCAATCTTGAACGTACAGAAAACGACTTTAGGCAATCCGTGAAGACCATTAATTGCGGAATTGGGATTGCGGTTAAGTTTTAATGAGATTATTATGAAAACGGATAATTACTTTAGAACACATCTTTTGCATCTTTTGGTAATCGTGCAGATTTTCAGCATCGGATGTTCGTCTAACGAAGAGCAAATTCCGGTTACGACCAAGGTGCATGGGTATTTGATGGTTAGAGGATCAGGTGAAATCATCAACGACAGATCGTATAAAATTGGATTAGCGCCAAGCGGAACCAGATCAGAAAGTCACATGTATGAGATCACGTTTACAGACTCAAACGGATATTACGAGTTTTCACATGAGTCATCGATGGATAAAAGAGGATATGGTGAAGACATGTATAGTTTGGCATTTTTAGACAATGTCCCTGATGGGACGTTTATTTCTAATAGTAGATTTATTTTGGTAAGCGGAAATGGCAGCAGGTTTTCACAAACGTTTCCATCCGGATTTCAGGGGGAAGCCCATCTCTCATTGTCTAAGAAAGCGTGGGTGGATTTGCATATTGAAAGTTTAAATCCGGATCAGGGAGATAAGATTCGAATACACTTTATACCGTGGAATTATCAAGCAACTATTATTAGCCATAGAATAATTTTACCAGGCGTAGGAAATTGGGCTAATGAATTGATTTACTGGATTTATAAAAATGGGGAATGGTCAGATAGATATTCCACTGGTATTCATCTGGACGAAATGGATACGGCCTATTTCAAATTAGAGTATTGAGATTTGTTTAGAGTCTTTTAAACCAAACCAATTTGAACCCAGAAAAACCCACAAAGCCTATAAACTGATTGCCTATATTTTCGGTGGAATCAGTCTTGAGTCTGCTCTAAAAAGTCTCTTTCTGCCAAAATATTCTTTGTCAATCGACTTTTGAATCCTCACTTGCTCCGGTTCAAAAATCCCCTCCGCGTCGATTTTGATTGAAATCATCCTTTTTAGAGTGGACTCAATTTTTAAAGGTGATAAAGGTCACTGTGGGTTGGCGGTTGTGGGGGTTACCTTCGTGGTGTAAAAGAAAAAATTTTAACTCATGAAAAAACACCAGATCGTAATAATAGGTGCGGGAACCGGTGGTATTACCGTTGCTGCCCAGCTGATGCGCAAAAACAACCGCCTGGACATCGTCATCATTGACCCGAGTAAAGACCATTGGTATCAGCCTGCATGGACACTGGTGGGCGCGGACACCTATGATATGGAGGCTACGCGAAGGGATCAGCGCGATTTGATTCCACCCGGAGTGAAGTGGTTGCAAAATAAGGTGGAAAAAATCGAGCCTGAAAACAATCTCCTTAAACTGGACAATGGCGACGAAATCGGTTATGAATATCTTGTGGTTTCACCGGGTGTGGAAATGCATTTGGACGGCATAGAGGGTTTACGCGAGGCCATAGGAAAAGGAGGGGTTTGCTCCAATTACATCGACCCCGAATACACCAAAAAAGTGTTGAATGAATTCAAGGGAGGCAACGCCATATTTACCCAAGCAGCAACGCCAATTAAATGTGGAGGAGCGCCTCAAAAAATCATGTATTTGGCGGCTGAAAAATTCAAGAAAAACAAAGTTGCAGACGAAACCAATGTGGTTTTTGCCACCCCCGGCTCGGTGGTTTTTGGGGTAAAAGAGTTTCTGCCGGCATTGATGAAGGTTATAAACCGTCATGGCATCACGGTTAAGTTTTTTCACAAAATTACAAAAATCGACTCCGCAGCTCGCAAGGTCTATTTTCAGATCACGGCTACCGACGACAGTAATTGTATTGCCATTAACGACAAGCATAGCATTGGTGAGGAAATAATTGGCGAGGCCACCGTTGGAATGCGTTATGACATGTTGCATTTGGCGCCGCCTCAACGCGCACCAAAATTTATCCGGATGTCTAAATTGGCACATAGGGAAGGCCCCAATGCCGGTTGGATGAATGTTGATATCCACAGTTTACAAAACCCCGATTTTCCCAATGTATTTGGCTTGGGTGATGCGGTGGCCTTACCCACGGCCAAAACCGGAGCTGCTGTGCGCAAACAGGCACCTGTGGTGGTGGATAATATCCTCAAATTGCGCTCCGGAAGGAAAGCCGACAACGCCGGGTATTACGGATACTCCTCTTGTCCACTGGTGACGGGTTATGGCAAAATGGTATTGGCGGAGTTTGGCTATGGCAATAAGCGGATGAGCGACCCGATTATTTCTAAGTTTGTGGACACCACAAAGGAAAGGTATAGCATGTGGTTGCTTAAAAAGTATTTGTTGCCCTTTATGTATTGGAAGATGATGTTGAAAGGAAAAGCCTAAGAGGTTTTTTATTTTACCACATAGGCACATAGAAAACATAAGTTTTTTTGAAAACCCCTTTGCGAAACTCTGCGTCCCCTTTGCGGTTAAAAACCAAAACGCTTAAGCGTTTAAAATAACCTCTATGTGAAAATCTATGTGCTCTATGTGTCTATGTGGCAGGGAAAACCACTTCGTGGTTCTTTTTTTACCACATAGGCACATAGAAAACATAAGTTTTTTTTGAAAACCCCTTTGCGAAACTCTGCGTTCCCTTTGCGGTTAAAAACCAAAACGCTTAAGCGTTTAAAATAACCTCTATGTGAAAATCTATGTGCTCTATGTGTCTATGTGG
>JAFIEY010000085.1 GCA_020832345.1 Cryomorphaceae bacterium
CACTAAAACAGTCATACACCGTTTACCCAAAACCAACCGCAGCTTTTTCGCCCTCCGACACGGCGGGTTGCCAGCCATTTACAGTCAATTTTCAAAGTCAGTCCACCGCCAACCAAAGTGGGATGGATTCCTTGCAATTTGAGTGGCTTTTCGGGGATGGACAAATCAGCACCCTAGAGAATCCCGGGATGATCTTCACCAATACAGGTGTGGAAGACAGCGTGTATTCAGTGACTTTGATTGTGACCAATGCCTTTGGCTGCAAAGACACATTGATGGATTCTGTGACCGTTCATCCACTACCAAAATCTCAATTCACCGCAATAAGTCAAGGTGATTGTGCACCTTTCACCATAGACAGCAACATCATTTCACCTACAGCATTCCCGCTTGCCAACGCAAATTACCATTGGTTAGTTACAGATAACAATGGCACCCCCCTGCACACGCACAGCGGAATAAACGGGTTTACTTATACCATATCGATGCCCAGTGACAGCATTATAATCCACCTTATTACCACCAGTTTATACGGATGTGAAAACGACACCACATCATTACACTTTGTAACGGATCCCGACCCGGAGGCCAATTTTATACTAAATGACACCATCAGTTGCACGCCACTCATTTTACAAACAACCAATAACAGTCAGCTAGCGTCAACAAATGAGTGGTTTGTTGATGGTGTTCTTGAAAGCACGTTACCCACCCCACAAATTACCCTAACCAACACAGGCATAATAGATTCTGTATATGAAATCATGCTAATTGTAGGTTCGCCAAATGGGTGTTTAGACACTGCTATTCAACTGGTCACAGTTCTACCGGGCCCCACAGCTGCTTTTACACATACAGAAGTTTGCCATACTGATACGACCCAATTTTTCGACCAAAGTACCGGAAATCGACCGATTGTATCCCACCTTTGGAATTTTGATGACGGGAACAGTTCGACAATTCAAAATCCAAATCACTTGTATGCTAACCCTGGAACTTATGTGGTAACACTAACCGTAACGGATTCTTTTGGTTGTTTTCAAAGCATTTCGGACACAGTGATTGTGAGGCCATTTCCTCAAGCAGACTTTACCCTGTCCGGAACGACCTGTTTTACGGACACCCTTTGTTTAAATCAAAGTAAAACATTTACCGACACCAGCATCATTCCCGGGCTTGGGGGTGGAGCATCATTATGGCAATGGGATATAGGCAACAATGGCATAGTCGATTACACCACAAACTCCATCACACACAGCTTCATCGACACCGGATGGGTTGACATCCGAATGGTTGTGGGCACTCAATTTGGATGTAATGACACTGTAGTCAAGTCCTTTTATGTAGTACCAGACCCGGAGGCCAACTTCAGCTTAGACACCAATATTGGGTGTGATGGCCATATTGTGCAAATTACAAACAACAGTGAAGGCTTTATTGAATCCTATCGCTGGTCGTTGTTTTCACTTAATGCAACGGGGCAACCGACCATAATTTCCACCGGAACCGGAATGCAACCCGCCTCATTTCCCGCTTTAACTTCCTCAATTACGCAAGACACCACCTATTACCTATCTCTGGTTGCTGAAAGTTGTTGCGCTTCGGATAGCACGGTTGAAAGCATTGTAATTAAACCTACGCCAATTGCAAAATTTGTCGCACTCGACACCTTGGGTTGCAGCCCCTTACCCATCAGCTTTTTGGTTGACGGCCAAACCACAGGATTGCCGGATTTCATCATATTTGATTATGGAGATGGTAGTCCAATTGACACCATATACCCCACCACCATTGTACTTCCAACCGGACCGGTCACAGGTTTTGGCCTTGTAAACCACACCTTTTATTACAATGGGCCCAACAACGACACCACATACACTGTTACGCTCACAGCGGTCAACAATTGCGGGACATCTACCTATTCCGGCAACATAAAAGTTTTTCCCAATACCATTGCAGCATTTTTCACAAGTTCACAAACAAATGGCTGCGCACCTATGACAGTCAATTTCAACGGACTTACACCCAACAGTATTTTAACCAACTGGACATTTGACTTAGACACGACAAGCGGAAACTGGGGCGCTAACACGAGCCAAGGGAGTAACGTCTCCTACACCTTTACCACGCCCGGGATTTATTTTGTTGCCATGTCTGTAACAGATGGTTGTGGAAACGACACCATGGTGCAGCAAATAACCGTTTTACCCTCACCAACCGCAGGATTTACATTTAACAATAATGTTTGTTCAGGTGACACTGTTTTCTTCCAAAACACTTCCACCGTAAACAACGGTGTAATTATGGCCAATCAATGGGAATTTGGGGATGGGCAAGTTAGCGCCATTCAAAATCCTTTTGTGGTATATGACAGCGCCGGCACATTTAATACCTGTCTAATTGTTTTTAGTGACAACGGTTGCCCTGACACCTTATGTCAACAAGTAACCATTCGCCCAAAACCGGAAATAGACTTCGACGCCCCCGATGCTTGTCTCAATCAACAACCCATCAATTTCAATAACCTATCAACCATTTCAACGGGGAATATTACCTTTACGCAATGGGATTTTGGGGACGGCAATACCTCCGCCAATTTTTCACCCCAACACACATACTCCTCCCCCGGGTTATACACGGTTAAACTCATTCATCAGGGCACTGGGCAATGTCGAGACTCAATAGAAAAGGTCGTCGAAATATTCCCGATTCCCGAAGCATCCTTCAGTATGTCGCGCCCAACCGGTGACAGTTGCGGTGTTCCTCAAACCATAGAATTCACAAACACCTCCGCTGGTGCTTTGAGTTATTACTGGGACTTTGATGCAGTCAACAGGCCGGATTCAATCACTTCAACCCAGCCAAATCCAAGTGTAACATTTACTGATTTTGGCAGATATACCGTTCGGTTGATCGCCATAAATGGTTTTGGTTGTTCCGACACTTCAGAAATAGAAGTAGTTGTTCAGCCCAATCCATTTGCCGGATTTAGGGTTGACACACTCAGTGGTTGTCAGCCGTTTACAGTAATGTTCACCGATGAAAGTTCTTTTACCCGTCCGGATTTGGGGGCCAATACAAGGTGGATTTATCATTTTGGGGATGGCAATATTCAAGATGGGGGAAATCCAAATGCCATCCATACCTATGCAGATACCGGCACATATTTTCCGTTTTTAATCGTAACCACAGATTATGGTTGTCGGGACACCTTTTACCTACCCACCCCTATTCGGGTTCGACTTACCCCCAAAGCCGATTTTGAGTTAGAGGATTACCAAGAGGGTATTTATGCATTTGAAAATTTAAGCAATTACGGCAGAGATGGCGTGTCATTTGTTTGGGATATGGGCGATGGAAACCGATATCACACTGAGCACGTAAGCCATAGATACCAAATAAACCGATTGATCTCTGATTTTACATTCAACATCTGTTTATTGGTCGAGACAGAATTCGGATGTGAAGACAGCATTTGTCGGGAATTATTTTTACCACGCTTAAACCTCAGCGTTCCAAATGCATTGGCTCCAACATTACCCCATGCTGGCGAAGCAGGAATATTTCAACCAAAAGGCCACTCGCTCATCACTTATAAATTTCAGGTATTTGATCAATGGGGCAATTTAGTATTTCAAACCGACAAACTTACAGCAGACGGGCAGCCATTAGAAGCATGGAATGGCAAAAAACACAATTCGGGTGAATTATTACCAAGCGGAACCTACGCATGGAAAATCGAGGCAGTTTTCGAAGATGGAACCCGTTGGCCGGGCGTACCGGTAGATCATAAAAAGAGTAGAACTAGTGGAACAATACATCTCATTCGTTAGGCGTTTAGCCTTCATAATCCTGTTGGGATGGCCGCTACTTTCTAGTGGTCAGGATCCTATATTTTCGCAGTTTTTTTTAAACAGACTATATCTAAACCCATCGTATGCCGGTATTGGAAGAGATTTAACCGTTAGTGCCGTCAGCCGTCAACAATGGACATCCTTACCGGGCAGATTTCGCACCAATTTAGTAACTGCGGATGTCGCATGCCCATCAAGCGGGATCGGTTTTGGGTTGCGCGTAATCGATCATTATTCAGGAGAGGCCGGTTATGGCAAGTTTGATTTTGCGCCCATAGTTTCGGTAAATATTCCGGCAAGGTTTGGACGAAAATTTCCCATTAAAAGCATGCGTCAGGCCAAATACATTTTTGGGATAGGTTTACAGTACGGTTTAGGTCAGACAAGGATTGACTGGAATCGTCTGGTTTTCACCGATCAAATAAACGCGTATCACGGACTGGTAGCGCCACAAAGCAACGCAAACATCGGAAATGATGTATCCAACCTCACCCACGACCTTTCTGCAGGCATGTTGTTTAGAGGTGAACTCAATAAGCACGGAAGTTTTTTCTCATTGGGCGCCAGCACCTTTCACATAAACCAACCCAGGGAAACCATGATTGGAATTGACAGAAAACTTGAGCGCAGATATACCTTTCACGGATTCACCCATTTTAAAATTTCACCACCCTATCGAAACCAAAAAGACGTCTTTCTTTCCGTTGGATATATTTTTAATACCCAATCAAATTTATACTCAAATACGCTCCACACCTCCCGTAATTTTGGAGACAACTTTCTTATTGGTCTATCATTTAGAAGTGAGCAATACGTTTTTGCAGACCGGCGGATGGAATCGTTTATATTCAATATGAGTTACGAATGGAAGGGCTTAACCATTGCCTACAGTTACGACATTGTCGTTTCCCAACTCGGCGCACAAAGCACCGGCGGCAGCCACGAGATAGGCTTAATCTTTCGTTTTGAAAACTTATATTTATGCAAAGATTTATCGCAAAGAAAAAAGGCCGAAGACAAGTGTTTTTTGGTAGAAAAACGAAACCGTAGTGGTGCTTATGATATGGTGAACTACTAGTAACAAGGAGGTGAGAATAATTAATTTTACATTTTTGGTTTCTATATTGTATTTATTTTGTACATTTACGCTAAAATTACCGATTATGTAATTTTTTGTATTTTGTTTAACCAAAAATTCACAAACCATGAAAAACTATTACATGTCTCTAATCATGGCCATTGGTTTTTTAACTGCCTTTGGTCAACCTATTCCCGAACTAATTTAATACAAGTTCAATACCGGGACTGTCATCCCAAATGAAGCATTGACACCTGTTGGCTCTCCAAACGCAACAATTTCAGGCACCAGCATGAGCGTAGGTGGAACCGGACTAACAGGTACTGCCCTCATAGGGACCGGAACTAGCAGTGGAACTGATTTCGTAAATACCGGCTGGAATACAAATTTAACTGGCTCGTTTACCGTTGGCTTTTGGACAAGTAACGTGCCTACCGGCTCTACCCTTTGGTACATCTTTGGCGACAACACAGCGGGCTCCTTTCGCTGTTTTACCAATGGTTTTGCAGGTGCAAACAACTGGATGATGCGTTGCACAGGATGTCCGGACATTACAGCGTATGGTGCAGCCACCTCCTCTGCCAATTACGTACACTTCGTTTATGATGCACCCGGAAATATGATGCGTGCCTATGTGGATGGTGTGAAAGTGGACTCCGCAGCTGTTGCCGGCACCATTTCCCTTTTAGGAACTGGAGGCTTTAAAGTAGGTGGATATGCCAGCAGTTCAAACCTAAGCGGAAGCATGGATGAGTTTAGGCTTTACAACAGAGCATTAACACAGGCTGAAATTCTTGCCACCTACAACATTTCCCTTGGTGGTTGTGGCACCCCGGAAAACATCACCACATCAAACATTGGATGCGATGAAGTAGAAATAGCTTGGGATTCAGACTCCGCATCAATTGAATCCCATATAGAATACGGGCCAAGTGGATTTACGCCCGGAACAGGCACAACCATTAACGCTACCTCAAACCCATTTACAATAACCGGATTGAGTCCCTCTACCGACTATGACCTTTACATACACGACAGTTGTACCGCTGGTGTAAGTATGCGATCTGATACCGCAAAATTTAGCACGCTCCCACTTCCTACAGCAACATTTATGGATTCCATTGGCGCCATTACTCCTGTGGATGCACAAGTGTATTTTACAGCTGCCGCGTCTGCCAACGGAAACTCCTTTCATTGGGATTTTGGAGATGGCAACAACGACTCTGGAATGGTTGTCATGCACACTTACGCCAAGGATTCAACCTATACCGTTACCCTGATTGTGGAAAATGATTGCGGCACGGACACCATTACCGGTACCGTTTCCATAATGGGTATCTCCGTTGACAAATGGACCATGAATAGCATCCAACTATTTCCCAACCCATCCAAAGGGGAAGTATTCTTTAATGGTCTTAAGCCAGAACACGGAAAACATAAATTCGTGGTAAGTGATGCTTCGGGCAAAAGTGTACACATAGAAGTGAAAGACGTAATTGACCGAAACTTCTCCATGGATCTTAGCGGTTTACCCAACGGGGTGTATTTTATTGAAATCAACACGGACGAAGGAACTGTAACAAAAACAATGTTGATTAAAAAATAAATAATTTCATTTTAGTCAGGGAAGTTAAATAAAAGAACCGACTTGCGATTTGTGAGTCGGTTTTTTTTATTACAATAAGAGGCTGCTCAAAAATGTCCCTTTCTGCCAAAATCTTCTTTGTCGGCAAATTTTTGAATACTCACTAACAGCTGGTTAGCTGCGGCTCAAAAACCCCCTCGATTTTGATTGAAAACATCCTTTTTGGAGTGGACACAATGTTCAAACTGCTAATTGCTGAATACAACACTTCGGAATTTCAAAGGGTTTTTCTAAGAAAACAAGTGGGGCGGCCAAGGAAAAACTAAAGTAGGAAAGTAGAATTAAGTACAAGGATACCAATTCCGTTATTTTTTTTGCAAATCCTTTCGTTTTTGAAGAACTGTTTTAATTTTCGTATCTTTGCAAATAAGTAGATATTCAAGGTTGAGTCTGCTCTAAAAAGTCCCTTTCTGCCAAAATCTTCCTTGTCGGTAGATTTTTGAATCCTCACTTGCTCCGGTTCAAAAATCCCCTCGATTTTGATTGAAATCAGCCTTTTTAGAGGGGACTCAAGGTTAAAAACCTTTTTAAGTTTCTTTTTATGGATTTTGGAACTACAGTAGTAGAGCTTAGGAAGCAAAAAAAAAGTATTTCCCAAACGGATTTAACTAGTCGGATCGGTATTCACAAAAATGTTTTAGGTCGATACGAGCGTAAAGAAGTTTTGCCCTACATTGCGATTGCCCGTAAAATTGCGGACATACTGGATGTAAGCCTTGACTATATGACAGGAAAGGCAGATGTTCAAATGGACAAAACTACAAGAGATCAAATCTTGGAAGTTTCTATTTTTGAAGAAGATGATCGTTTGCATTTCTTTTCCGAAATTGATGCTTTTGTGGCGAAGCAAAAAATTCAGCGTATTTTATAATTAAAATTAGAAGTAATGAGCGTGCAATATATTTCAGACAGCACAGGAAAAATTACAGGTGTTTTTATTCCCATTTCCGAATGGAATGAGCTTAAAGGAAAGTTTAAGGAAATTGAGGAAATAGATATTCCAGAGTGGCAACAGAAAGAAGTCCGTAAACGCCTTAAAGATTACGAAAATAATCCAGAACAAGCAATGGACTTTGATGTAGCTATGGATGAAATTGAAAAGGATTTATAAATGTACAAGGCAATTATTTTACCACTTGCTAAAGAGGATATTATAGAAGCCGCTCACTATTACAACGAAAAGCAAAAAGGATTAGGTAAACGCTTTACGCGTGAAGTACGTTCCAAAATTGAATATATTTGTACGAACCCTAAATCCGTGGCAGTGCGTTATGATAAAACACGATGTGCTTTATTGGACGTTTTTCCCTTTATGGTGCATTTTTCTATGGATGAAAAACAAAAAATGATTATTGTTTCTGCTGTGTTTCACACTTCGCTGAACCCTCAAAAGTGGGAAAAGAGGTAAACTAAGCATTATTCTTCTAAAATAATCATATCGGATAACCTCCTCAAATCATAAGGTTTATAATTAGACAGGTGATGCCAAATAAATTTCTTGCAGTGTTCCCATGCTACAGATTTTATTTGCTAAATGCAACAAATCATTATTACCAACCTATGAATTTCAAACATGCCATCCATAAAATTCATTGGGTAGATATTGTACTCGATTTGATGGTGGGCAACAAATACTTATCTTTCTTTGAAAGTGCCATTTAAAAACCGGGGTTTTGAATACTTATATTTTATCCATTATCCGATGAAAATCAATATACTTCAAAATTTATAAGGAGTTTTCTAAGAAAATAAGAGAGGTTGGCTCTCAAAGTTTACATTTCACTATTTACAATTAATACTTTGAATTGCTTTATCAAAAATTTTTCTTTTGCTCTCAGGCACATTTATATAACCTATACGGACATCTCATTCAATGTATTCTTTCCAAAACAGCCCCTGTTCATCTTTACCATTCAGAATAAGGGGAGAAAAACTTTTTTTTTCATTTGCTAAAAAAGTAAACTTTTTTTCGGATAACCCACTATCACTTATATTTTTAAAATTTAAGGTACCACTTCCTTTATCGTTAGAAAAGTACAAAATAATAGAATCCTGATAGTTAAATCTTTCTTCCTTACCATGACCAGAAAAAATTCTATGCTCTAAATAATCTTTAGGAATCAATATTTTATAGGTAACTCTAGACTGCTTTTCTAAATTTGAATGATAAGCCTTAAATCTTACTTGCTTATACTCCCTACACAAGAGATTGTAAGTATGATAACAAAAATTCCTGAATATTTCATTTGTTAATGTATTTTTAATATCACCATGACGGCCTTATTGGATCCCCTACTAGGAATAAGCATATAAGCAAGAGGGGATCTAAATAATCCTGCTCTAATATCATCATTAAAATCGTTATAAATCTTGACGGGTAAATATACAAATTTAATGTAAAATGTAAAATGTAGAGTGTAAAATGTAAAATTCTGATTCCGAAAGCTTTTTGGGTGGTCGGTATGGGAATGGTAAGTTGTGGATGGTGAGTGGTAAATGACATTCTTTCAACTTTCAATTGTAATCAATATTGGGAAGATTTATTTTGGTTTTGCGTGGGGTGGTTAACAGCTTTTTTCTTTCAACTGATGTTGCTCACTTATTTTTATTTTCAAAGGTGTTTGCGAACTGTGAGCGGTTTCATTTGAAAGGTCTGATAAAAGTAAAAAATTGCTTGCTTCGTTTAATTGCTGTATTTTTGCACAACCAATGCAACAAACAGCATTTTAGATACGTATGTGTGCAAGTTTTGAAAACAAAGTAATGCAGGCCAGAAAGGAAAAAGGATTCTCCCGTGAAGAACTGGCTGCTAAAATTGGAACATCCGACCCCATTGTCGGACGATTCGAGCGTGGAAATATGATGCCTTTAGTAGAGATTGGTGCTAAAATAGCCGAAGCTCTCGAGGTATCACTAGATTTCCTGGTTGGAAAGTCTTCCCAGATTACCAAAGATAAAAACATGCTTAGAAGGCTCGAAGATATTGTAAAGCTCCCCGATGCAGACAGACAAAATATCTTCTATACCCTTGATGGTCTCATTAAAGCTGCAAAACTCAAAACAATTCAGTGATGAAAGAAGTAACCCTACATATCGAAGACAGCAAAGTCAAGGCCTTTTTAGCGTTCATAAAAACACTCGATTATGTGAGGATTGAAAGCCCCGAAAAAAAATCCATCGAGGAACTCAAAAGTAGTTTGAAGCAGGTAAAGCGAATGAAAGAAGGGAAATTGCCGAAGCAATCCGCTAAAGCCTTTCTCGATGAACTATGAAGTTATTCCTACTCCCGACTTCAAAAAGCATTTTAAAAGGCTCGCTAAAAAATACCCTTCGCTAAAATCAGATTTGGCTCAACTGGTTGATAAGCTTGAACAAGAGCCGGATTCAGGAGTATATCTTGGACATAACCTGTACAAAGTCCGCATGGCGATATCCTCAAAAGGAAAAGGAAAGTCGGCCGGGGCAAGGATTATAACATACATGATATCAGAACAAAACGAAGTATTTCTGGTGCATATCTACGATAAAAGTCAACTCGATAATATCTCCAAAAAACAAATCCTCGAGATCATTAATAGCATAGGACTTTAAACGTAATCAGATATATATTGAGTCTGCTCTAAAAAGTCCCTTTCTGCCAAAATATTCCTTGTCGGTAGATTTTTGAATCCTCACTAACAGCTGGTTAGTTCTGGTTCAAAAATCTCCTCCGCGAGGATTTTGATTTAAATCACCCTTTTTGGAGTGGACACAATATTGAATTGTGGATGATTGTAAAGCGGGAAATTTCCATCTGCTAATTACTAACTGCAACTTCTGAATAAAACATTTCGAAATTTCGATGGTTTTTTCTAAGAAAATAGGACAGGTTAACGTGGTGCATTGGGCTTCTTTTTATTTTACCACATTTATTTCTGTTGCAATAGAGTCCTTTTTGATTAGATTTCCTTGCAAATCATGAATTTCCCCTATTATTACCAATGTATATTTACCTATGTCCGGAAAATTAATATGATAAGTTGTTAAATAATTGATTACTTTTAGCTGCTTTAATTCTTTACCAAGTTCTCCCATTTGGATAGTAGTTTTTGTTTCCGGTGGTTCCGAAACAGCTATTTGAATAAATGACTCTCCATGTATTGGCATACTATCACGTTGGGGTATGTACTTAAAGTTTGGACTAAAAACAACTCCCACCTCTTTGGAAGTGTTGCCATTTTTGTCTTTTTTTATTAGATAAATTGCGTCTCCAGAAAAATCATTAATATTCAGCAGATCTAATTGCCCATTCTCATAAAACCATTTGGCTAAACCAAATTGTTTTCCATTTACCCAATATGAATATTCTTTAATATTACCATTTGGATAATACCAATAAGTATCACCATCTTGTAAATTATTTCTAAAATGTATTTTACTTTCCAACAATCCATCTTCTCTATAGTGTTTGTGCCATCCTTCTTTTATTCCCTGATTAAACTCTATTTCATCTTTAATAATATCAGATTGAGAATAATAATATTTTGCCGTTCCATGCAATATCGTGTCATTAATGTACGGAATTTCTGATTTAATATATCCCTTCGCCCCTTATTTGTGTACAACGACACTTTTATTGTTTACCCTTTGGGTTTCTATTACACATCCATTCAAGAATAAAATTGCAGCTTTAACAAATAAAATTATTCTTTTAAAATAGAGTTTCATATATTAAATTTTTCACTGTTTATCCTCTACCGGCTCTATTGGTATAAAGCCCATCTTTTCTCCTTCTGGATGATCGCCTTTTTGACTTTGAAAAATAGTATCACCACAAGCTGGGCATTGAAGTTGTCTTTCTCTTGCATGCCCCTGATTTAAAACAGGGTTAATGATATGTTCATTTACCTCATTCAAAATTTCAATAGCTTCCACACCTTGTTTAAAACCATCTATAAAGATTCTTGCCTGTTTACTACTCGCAGCAGCACTTGCAACACCTAACACTCCCATTAATAGATCTATATTTTCAATTTGAGGATCTGCATTATGGCCTTTTCTTGTTTCTCTACCTTGCCCCATAGCACTTGTAAAGACTATTCCACCGCCTCCATTTGCCCAATTATCTGCAGTAATTAAAGAGTTCCCAAATTCTTCGGCATTATCTTGAATAAAACGCACAGAACTATTATTTGATCTTAATCCAGCTCGTTTTACTTTACCATATATGATTTCTTTTGTTTCCTCATTAATAGTTATATGTTGCTCAAGGTCATACGTGTATGTATTGTAGAATTGAGGAGAAGTAAATAGGTTAATAAAAAACAAACCTATGGTTTGACGTTGATAAACAGTTATCTGCTCTACTTCATATTTATTTACAACTGTAAGGGTAGATACTGTTCCATCTGCTGCAATTCTAGTGATGTAATAGGTTTTCTTTTCTCCATCTGGATCTATCAACACAATCGGACTATTTCCCGCATAATTATAGGGGCTTTCAGATGGAAACTCACATGATTTTCTGTCAGGTTTTGATGTTCTCCCTAATCGCACATCTAACCATCGATCTCCCATATCAACAGTATTACCACTACCTGAAACTTCATCTATTTTTTCATGGTCACCAAACCCATACCGATGCTCCCCACTATTATAACTCCTTCCCGGCATCACCATCCCAAAACCATAATAATCATTGGTGCTCACAATATCTGCCGTAAAGCTGTTGTTTAAACTATTGAGAATACGCTTGTCCGTAATCACACTCTGCACATTGCCCAGGTGGTTTTTCAGTTCGTAGCGCTTGGCACCGCGTTCGGTTACGTATCTGTTTGTTATTCCCTCTACAGGCAATGCTTCAAATTCGCCTACACCGGTCAGGTTGACATAACCCAACTCCTCATCCCAATATATGGTGGCTTCTGTGTACATGTATCTCGGTGTTTTGTCGGGACGGTAGGTGGTGATTTTGTTTGAGGGGTAAATATACTCATTGAATGTAAAATGAAAAATGCGCGCGGGTGGGCAATTTCAAAGATGGGTGATTATTACTCGCGGGGTGATTTTGGAAGTACAGCAGTCACACATTTTTCATTTTCAACTTTCAATTGTAATCAATATTGGAACGGTTTGTTTTTATTTTGCGTGGGGTTGGAGCAGTGTTAAATCATATAACAGATAATCTGGACCACTACTGGGCTACCTATATAATGTTCTGAGTAATATTTTGTAAACAAAAAACCACAAAAATACAAGGAAGACAACATAAAAAAGCAATCCAATCATCCCTCCAAACTCATAGGATAATAACAACAGAATTAAAAAAGGAAAATTCAATACCTTATTTAATAAGTAAAATTTACAAAACAACTTGAACAAAACTATGGATAAATTCGATAGTTTAGGTCAGGAATAATTGGATGGTGAGCAATTCGATTTTTATCCAGTTCTGTTTTGTCTATTCTGATGCCTTTTTGATATTGCTTCA
>JAFIEY010000092.1 GCA_020832345.1 Cryomorphaceae bacterium
TTGTACACCTTGGTGCTTGTTCTGATTGACATCCGCTTTATCAACAACCACATATTCAAAAAACAAGGAATCTGCCGTGAGGTTGGCATTGCGGCTTTCGTGAATTTTGATAGCCCCGTTACGGATTTTGATAAGGGAAAATCTGGGCGAAGATCCTGATGACGTTCGGAAATTGCGCTTACATTCCATAAGTACATTTCCGTGTTGTATTGGACCTTCAAGTACAAACTGTGCATTATCACCGATTTCCCAGTATTCGGAAATGGGGATTTCTCCTCCGGCATCCCATTGGCGTTGGTTGAAGATGATGTGGCCGTAATTGTTTGGGTTTTGAGAGGTGAAGGTGAATACGGCGTTGTCTTTCACTTCTACCTTTCCTTTGATTTCGAGGATGGCGTCGCCGCCATTAAGTTCAATGACAGCTCCAGGGTGGTAGATGAGGGTGGCGCCTTCTTCGATGATTAAACTTGAATTATCATCTATTACTAATTTAGAGCCTGGTAATAGTTCAAGCGTTGAGTTTTCTAGGAAAACAGCAGTCCCAGTTGTGGAGCTGTTAGGGTCATGAGACACATAATCACCAATTTGAAATAATCCAAGACTGTCAACTTTACAGTACGTCCCACCACATTCCGGTGCTTGGGTAAAAACCAAAAAATTTGATCGATTTGCTGGGAAATTGAAATTTTGAAAAGGAAATCCAATATGATTTAAAACATTGACCCCCAACTTGCCATTTTCCAAAATCTCCATATTATGTAAATATTTTTCTGGCGCAATAGTTTTATCAAAAGGAATTCCATAATTCATGGTTTCATTTTGTACGGTAAGTATAGTTTGAGGATTTGCAACTATAGGACTTCTTGTTTGATTTAGCCTTTCTACAAACCACTCAATATTCCCTTCAATATAACCATCATTGACAGTTAACAAGGTATGAGATTCATTATCTCTTCCACCTCCCTCTTCCGTTGGAGCATGGTACTCTTCAAAAGAAATTGAACCTTTGGCTATATAGACAGTCCTATCCACTCTGATGTTCATATTAATAGCAGTCGTATCCATATTTAAAGCTGAAATGGAAGGCACCAAACTATGATTATGTAAAACATTTACATCATTACCTAATATACCATTTGAAATTCTTGACAATCTTAAACTCAAGTCATTCCTTCCTCCTGGAGAACGATCATAACTCAGTGTAGAATAAGGGTTGTAAACGGCATAATCAGGGTGAGGATTTAAGTTTTGGTTGTCTACCAATCGATCATTTAGTTGGCCATTCCAAACTCCTTGAATTAGTGCTATTGTAATAATTTTGGCCGCCTCAATCAAAGGTGCAATAGGAATAAAGCCAAAGATTGCAGCAACGTAAGCAAGAACAGTAATTGTATATAACACCATCCCTGTCCACCAACTATTCATATAATTTCTTCTCTTTTGATTGTTGATTGCAAAATCAGGCCCTCTTTCTAGAATAATTTGCTGGTCTTTACTATTATTATGGCCTAAAACTTTAGGACTTGCATAAGCCAAGATAAAACCTTGTGAAAGATTGCCAAAAAGTTGATTGTACCCTTGCGTAAAATTAATAGCGGTTGGAACGAGGTTCTCCAACATCATAGTAAAATAAGAACTATCTGGATTCATGAAAAGATTATTGGAATTATCTTTTTGAATTTCACCCACATCGCTGCCGTTGATAATGGCAAAGTTTCTAGAGCCCTGAGGCATTCCAATAGAATCCAAGTAACTTTGAAAACTATGCCTGATATTTAATAAAGTTGAATCATAATTGTAAATCATCAACTCTTCCAGTAGAGGGCTTTTAATTACCTGATTATAGAATCTCAAAAGACCAAAAGTAGGAACGTTGTAAAAATCAAATGAAGTGCTCTCTAAAAACGCCTGAAGGCCTAGAGGAATATTTAAACCTCTGTGTGGACTATCAAAAGATGTAAACATGCGAGTATTGTGGCAGCAACTTTGAAGTTCCATTTCTCTCAATGCAACTCTTGCAACTACTCCGCCTGTACCCATTCCAAGAATAGCAATCTCTTCATCACTGTTATTATTTCTTAGCTCTACATTTACGTGCTGAATAATTTTCATCAAGAAATTTGCATTTTGCCGTACTTTAGCCCTTGATGTTTTAAAATCAACAAAAACAATATCGTAGCCACTTGATAATAATGAATCAATTAGGGTTTTTCCTCTACTTAAAGGATTATCTAAACCTGTTAAAACAGGGACACTTCCACTAGAAAAGGAATTCCAGCCTACAACACCATAAGTCCTTGTGGCAGAAGAAATATTTCCTGCACCTTGACTGTTGATATTATCAACATTTCGCTCCATTTCAAAATTTTCAACAATGATTACAGGTTTTTTGAGCGATCCACCACTAAGGTCATTAATTTTGAATGTTACTACCCCGGAACCTATTCCTGCGGAGTAATCCAAATCTGGACACTCTACCTGCGAAAAGTCATCCATTTGATAATTTGGCACATGTACTTTTAGGTTAACAAAGAAATTTGTTCGAACTCGTACTTCATTTTCATTTGGAACCCCCTGCCTAATGTAGATTTCATTCAATCCTTCTGAGAAAGTATGTCCGGGAAAACTGATCGGTGGATTGTTAGGATAGATATTAATAAAATTTAATCCATCTAAACTAATTCGATAGGGGCCATTTTGATTGATTGGGATATTACTGAAAAAATTTACAAAATCCAGCGAGAAGGTCACATTATCCGTTAAAGACTCAAGTTCAATCCACGGGTTATATGCAGAAGCTGCAAACAGTGTATGCGTATCAAATGCGATAGATGCAATACTGTCGGCATCATGGTAAACCAAAGTATCTCTTGTGATTGTATCTATGACAACCATATTTATAGTATCCATCACAAAAACGGTATCTTGAATACGAACCCATCCTGTATCTAATGAAACGATGCTATTTAAGGTGTCAAAAGATAATAGATTATAGGTAGAAGCCTCCGCTGAAATAGCCTCAAAATTAAAGTGCATTAAACCAAGCTTTACTTCCGGGGTAACGCTAGTGTTAGAAATTGTTTGATTTAGCACAGTTGGCATAACAGGCAATGGCTGAGTGGCAGTATCAAAGTTTGCATAATAAAAAAAACGATATAAATCTTTGAATATGGATGCTGTACAAAGACTGTCATCATCACCTAAAAAATGCATGGGATGGTTGAGGTGACTTGGGTTATGAAAAATGTGACTTGGATTGTTTTCGTATAAAATTCCCGATGGTACAAAAGGCTGAAGCGGGGTATAATCCATATTGCTCTGCTGAGCAAAAATTGGTGATGCGAACATCACAATTAAGACAAACGTTGTAATTTTGCGATTCATAATTTTTGATTTTAGAAGGTTAGGAATTATGGTTAGTGGCCTTAAGCTCGTTGCAGCGAGCTTAAGGCCTTTTTAATATTCTATTCTGTGATAGGTTGTGTCGTTGTCCCCAAGCTGCACCAAGTCAATTATTTGTGAAGTGAAACTACCATCAGACTGCATAACTGCGTATTCAACAATGTTTTCAATATTGCCTAAACCCATGTAAACTTCTTCAAAATCTTGTGCGCCATGATAGTATTTTGTGTGTTGGTTTCTTGTTATTGCTATGATATTCCAAGGCTCAGGATTTATGTTTAATACGTGAAGTCTTATCCAAGCTTTTCTATACAAAAAAATATTGTTGACCTGATGATCGCCGGAGAACACAGCCGGAAGATTATCTATTCTGCGTGATGAGCCAAGAATATAAGCATTTTCTATATAGCCTTCTGGATAATTACCATGGAAATTTGGACGGAAATCAACAGGATTAAATACCCCTTCATTTGACGCAGTATAAACTAGTTTAAAATAACCTGTTCCATCAGTAAAAGTAGTATCTAAATTGCCATTTCTATCAGCAGCCGATAAAGTAACCATGTGAGGCCCATCCGGGACAACGTCTTGCGTGCCTCTCGTTAGTACATGGCCTTCAATTACGGTGGTAAGAATTTCATCTTTCGGTTCATCATCACGTGAACAAAAGGCAAGAAAAATGAAAGCCAAGCAGGCAAAATACCAGATTGATAATTGTGTTTTTTTCATATTACGTATTGTTATTAGAGCAAAGAAGTTCTGTGATTACCAAAATACAAATGTCATTTAACTTAATTTTGAAAACGCATTGTAAATTTACATTTCATAATCAAGTGGTTTTAGCGGTTAATTAAAATCATTTGCGTCCTGTCTGTTGTGCCAGCACCAGACAGGATTTTTATTAGTATTCAAGCCTATAATAAAGCGTGTCGAAAGGAGGCAGGACTACTTCTTCAAAAATAGTACTTGACATAACTCCATTTTTGAGTAAGGCGTATGAGATGATACTTGTTACATGTGCTGCTCCACTAAAATAGAAAGAAGTGTCCGCGGATCCATAAACTCTTTCCGTGCCAGAACTTTGAAATTGAAACCAAATTGCCTCATCTGGACTATTGGTATTATTCACCAAATGAATTTTTATCCAAGCTCTTTTAAATAACCATAGATCAACAGGTCCTTGGTCTCCAGGAATGATATACTTACCCATATGGTTCCAGTAATTCCCTATATGAAAAGTTCCGTACTCTTTAGGGAAATCTCCTTTAGCATGTAAATAGAATCTTGGGTATTGCAGTTGATAACGAGGGCCATCTGGCTGTACATGCTTGAAATAAAACTGGCCGTTAGCATCTGTATATGTAGAGTCGAGAGGGTTATCGTTACCAAAACCTCGAGAATACAAGTAAATCTTATACGGTCCACCGGGTACAATTTCATCAATACGAGCGGTTTTAAATGTTCCTTCCACAATAGTCACCAAATCACCGGGTTTATTGCACGATGAAAATAAAACCAATAAAATCATCCCTCCAATATACCACAGATTACCACATGGGTTTTTTTCTTTTCTGAAAGAAGTAATAGCGGAAATAATAGTTTTTGTATTCATAATATTCACGTTACATTTGTTTGGATTGATTGCTCCGTTTATCAAAGTAAATGATTTCTCAAAAGTAACACAAAAGGAATTACATACTTATTCGATTTTGGACTAATTTTACTCCAAAATCGAATACTTTTTGTATTTCACAATTTAAGCGAATCCTTGAAGTATTTTTTTTATGCTTTTACCGAAAAATAATTTCTTATTCTCATGCTAACGATTGACCCATCTAAAATAAAAAAAGTTAGAGAACACAAAGGCATTTCTCAAGAGCAATTAGCTGAAAGGTTAAATGTTTCACAGTCTGCATACGCAAAAATAGAAAGCGGTAAACGGAGGATAGAGGCGGGTCTGCTCTTTAAAATTGCTGAATAACTTGATGAAAAGGTGGAGCATTTCTTGGATGATTCCTTCACGTACATACAAAATGGCAACAATGAATTTAAGGATAACTCAGCCTTACATCAAAACAATTTAAATAGCACCCCTAAAGGAATATATGAAGAACATATCAAATTACTTCGCGAAGAAATCGCCGAAATGCGCAAGGAGCGTAAAGAGTTGATTGCATTGCTAAAGGGGAAAATATAAATAGCTTATAGTGGCATAATCGTAACAGAGGGATAAGGGCATTGTTGAAGGGGAAGGGCGCTGTTAGCCTTTGTTGTTTTTCACGAGTTGATAATTATTCACTAAAACAGTAGCTGAAATTTGAAGCCTTCGCTCCAATTCTCTAATCATTTCAACTGTCAGTTTCTTTTTCCGGTTTAATATCTCAGATACTCGACTTTTACCACCAATTATACCAACTAAATCTTTTTGACGCATATTCAATTCTTCCATTCGGATTTTTATTGCTTCAATCGGATCAGGTGATTCTATTGGGTAATGTTCGTTTTCATAATTCTCAATCATTAAAGAGAGAATCTCAGCTTCATCACCTTCTTTTGTATCAGTCGGTGCATCAAAAATTATTTCCAAACGTTCAAGTGCGTTACGGTAGTCTTTTTCGTTTTTAATAGGTTTTAAATCCATAATCAGTCGTATTTTAAATTGTGTCAGCGTCTATTTTGTCATATTCAGGATGCGTTCCAATAAATCGGATAAACGCCCATTGTTTTTCATAATTAAATTTAACGACTAGCCGATAAGAGTTTCCTTTTATATTGAAAACAACTCGACCGTTTTTAAGAATACTTGCTGAAACATAAGTTTGCTTAACATCGTTTGGTGAAAACCATTTAGCGCTTTTAGCCGTATCGTACCAAGTTTTTAAATACTGTTCGGAGTCAGCGTGTTTTTCCCAAAATTCTCTAAGCGTACTTTTCGCAATTATTCGCTTCATTAGTCAAATGAAAAAACAAATATACGGCAAGTTCTCAAATGTTGAACTGATTTTGTTTTTTAATTGTTGTAAAAGCTGTTGGTCTCGGTAATGGTGATTTTTTGCGGTGTCGTGTTCCCGCACCTTCTCTCCTTTTCGTTAGTATTCAAGTTTGTAATAGGTGGTGTCCATTTCGCCTAGTTTTACTGTTGCGCGTTGAAGAGGGATAGACGAATCGTTTTTTGTTACCCAATAGTCAACATAGTTGTCCACGTTTCCTACACCAGGTAGTATAACCGTAAAATGTTGTTGGTGGTGAAATACGTACTTCCATTCCACCAAATCACCCCTATAGCTGACGTAATGAATACGTATCCGATCCCCAAAATCCCCATCCACATTTTCAACTTCAAGTTTTAGCCATGCTTTCTTTTCGAGGCATAGGTTAGCCCAGCTTTGATAACCGGCCATGAAAGCTCCATCACCTTTATAACTTCTTCGAGGCTTGTCTTGATATTGAGAACGCTGTGTGGTTGTATCTAACTTTAAAGCGATACCACGTGTATAGGTCTCGTCGGGAAAGTCACTTCGATCAAATTCTAAATAAAAATAAGGGTATTCCTCACTTTCTGATGCAAACTCAAATTCATAGTATCCATTTTCATCTGTATAAACGTCGTCTAATACTTCACGTGTAGGAGGGTATATGAACTTAATTTTATAAGGTCGGTCTTTGATGATCTCTTCCGAACCCAATACCATTAAATTACCATGAACTTTTGTGGTAACTATTTTTGGTTCGTCCGGGCTGTCATCGTAATAGCAGGAGGTAAATAGCAATACCGATGAAAGGATTAGAAATATGTATCGTGTTTTCATGAGTTAGTTGTTTTTTTAATAGCGTTTATAGGCTATGCATTAGATAAACACTAAGCGCTAAAGCGCACAAAATAGTTGTAAATTTGCGGTTCATTTGTGATTGGTTTTAGATGTTAAAAAAATCAATTACTGGAGGGAGGGTGTTCCCGCACCTTCTCTCCTTTTCGTTAATATTCAAGTTTGTAATAGGTGGTGTCCATTTCGCCTAGTTTTACGGTAGCGCGTTGGCGAGGGATAAATACACCATTTTTTTCTACCCAGTAATCAACGTA
>JAFIEY010000094.1 GCA_020832345.1 Cryomorphaceae bacterium
GTTTAGCTACGCTGATTTTCAATTCGCTTGAACAGGCGTTTGGCTCAATGGCGGGTGAAGTGGTTAATTGAACATTCTACCTCGCATAAACTTATGTGGTGTATTGACAGTTTTGTGCTCCGAATTGAAAATCACGAACACTTTTAAAATAAATATATTTGTGAGTAAATCCGCCACTGTGCCAAGCGCCAAAACGTTATCGCTCAGTGTAAAAAACCGAACCTTAAAACCATTTGAAATAATAAAGAGTAAATTTGAAACTTAAACATAAATAAATATTGGTAGTGACATCAGAATCGCAAAATATTGAATTTAAATTAACTTGGAGAGATGAATACCTGAAATGGATTTGTGGTTTTGCAAATGCAAACGGTGGCACTATTTTCATTGGCAAAGACGATAACGGAAAAGTTATTGGTGTTGCCGGTGCCAAAAAATTGTTAGAAGAAATTCCCAACAAAGTACGTGATATTTTGGGAATTTTGGTTGATGTGGACTTGCACGAAACCAAGCAAGGAGATTATTTGGAAATTGCTATAGAACCTTATCCAAACGCTATTAGCTACAAAGGACAATACCATTACCGGAGCGGAAGTACCAAGCAAGAATTGAAAGGTGCAGCATTGGATAAATTTCTGTTGCAGAAAAAGGGGAAACATTGGGACAGTGCACCAATTCCAAATGTTTCGGCAAAAGATTTAAAACAAGAAACATTTGATTTTTTCAAAAAACGTGGTGTAAGAAGCAAACGCCTTGATGAAGAAAGTTTGAATGATACGCCCGAACAGCTTTTAGAAAACTTGGAATTGACAGAGGGTAAATACTTGAAAAGAGCGACTCTGTTATTGTTTCACCCCAAACCCGAAAAATTTGTAACGGGTGCATACATTAAAATCGGCTATTTTGAAAACGATGCTGATTTGATTTTTCAAGATGAAGTTCACGGAAATTTGTTTGAGCAAATTGAAAAAATAATTGATTTACTTTTTACAAAATACATCAAAGCTTTTATCAGTTATGAAAATGGAATTAACCGAGTAGAAACCTATGAATATCCGAAAGATGCAGTTCGTGAAGCCTTGCTAAATGCGATTGCTCACAAAGATTATTCGGGTGGCGTTCCTATTCAAATCAGTGTTTACAAAGACAAAATAATGATTTGGAACGAGGGAACTTTACCCGAAGATTGGACGATCGAAACATTATTGGAAAAACATTCTTCCAAACCTTACAATCCTGACATTGCTAATGCTTTTTTCAGGAGTGGTTACATTGAATCTTGGGGACGTGGAATTACTAAAATGACAAACTTGTGTGTTGAAGCAGGACTTCCAAAACCAACTTTTTATTTCAAGACGTCGGGAATTTGGGCGGTTTTTCAGAAGGATATTTTAAACGCTGAATACTTGCAAACGCTTGGACTTAACGATAGACAAGTAAAAGCGGTTTTGTTTACAAAAGACAAAGGAAAGATAACGAACAGCGAGTATCAGGAAATAAACGACATCAAAAAATCAGTTTCAGCGACAGAGTTACAGGACTTGACAGACAAAGGAATTTTAGTAAAAGTTGGTAGCACAGGACGAGGCACTAAGTACATTTTATCTGACAAGTAAACGTCCAAAAAACGTCCGAAACGTCCGAAAATTTAAGACCATACGACACAACAGCCAACGCAGAACAACAACCCGACACGACAGATAAAATAACGACCGAAATAAGGGCAGCTGGTAACATTCATCCGAGTAGACGAAGCGCCCCACAAAAAAAGCCCCGATAGTTAGCCAATAACTACCGGGGCGATTTGTTTACTTCCCGTGCGAGCTTTACGATATTCAACGACTCTTGTCCCGTCAACGAAATGATACGACTACCCGCCTCTTGCAAGATCTAACCTTTAAGGGGAAAGTATCCCTTAATTGGCCTCAACGGTAAAGGCTTTTGAAAGCCAACACCTAAATTTTGAGTCTACTCTAAAAAGCACCTTTCTGCCAAAATCTTTCTTGTCATTAGATTTCAGAATCCTACAATAACAGTTAATTTGCTCCGGTTCAAAAATCCCCTCCGCGTTGATTTTGATTGAAATCATCCTTTTTGGCGTGGACTCAATATTACTAATTTAGGCGATATATTTTATTATTGCTTATTTCAGCAATAATTTAAAATATTGCTTATTTCAGCAATATTTAATAAGTTTGCCTTTATTTCATGAACAAGAAATTATGATAGCAATTATTAAAGGAGATATTATCGCATCAAGGAAGTTGGTAAACCAAGAAATATGGTTATCGCCACTCAAAAGCCTATTGGCAACATGGGGCAATACTCCAAAAGATTGGAAAATAGATTGGGGAGATTTATTTCAAGTAGAAATTATAAATCCTGAAGAGGCACTTAGAAAGGTTTTTGAGATTAAAGCATTAATCAAGAAAATTGAACCCTTTAAAGAACGTAAAAAAATAAGCACCATAGATGTGCGAATGTCTATAGGTATAGGGGAAAAAACTTATTCGGGTAGTAGCCCTGCTCTTTATAACTGTTGTATCAGGAATAGGGATGCGGGAACTCATGTCGAGTTGGTCAAAAGCATTAAACGACAGTAATACAGAATCTTTGAACAATGCAGGAAAATATATAGGCATGTTAGAACGCATTTTTGTATTTACATTTGTTGTTACAGGCAATTGGGAAGGCATTGGTTTTTTATTGGCAGCTAAATCAGTCTTCCGTTTTGGAGATTTAAAAGAATCTAAAGACAGGAAATTGACTGAATATATTTTGATAGGAACATTACTGAGTTTTGGAATAGCTATCGGGACAGGGATGATAGTGCTGAAATTAATTGATAATATACAGGTTATTTACTAGCAATGACTAATTACCTAAAGAGTCTGCATCAAAAAGCCCCATTCTACCAAAATCTTCCTTTTATTAGCGGACTCAAGGTTAAAATGTCTTGATCGTTGTCAATATTCTTCCTGGAAACTTACCTCCCCGTCTGGTATGGATCGCGCAAAATCCAATAAAATAGCAAAGTAAAAACTTGGCTCTGTATGTATGTTCCATGATATTGCACCTAATTTATTGGATTCGCCAAAACTTCCACGCGACTTGTGTTCACCTTTAAAAACAGCTTCACTTCCTAAATCCGTTTCCGAAATGTAAACATCAAAACGGTGCATTAAATTTTTGATGTTTCTTTTTTTCTTTCCATCGAAATCGGTTCCTAAAATATGCTTACCTTCCAAAGCTACCACAACTCGATATTCTTTTTCAACCAATTCGTCCAAAATTATATTATAGAGCTCCTTTGGATTTACCCCTTTTTTAGTCAAAATAATTTGATTAGAACCTTGTGGTATTTCGCTAAGCTCCTCCTTACTGAAATCTGTAAACATGGAAATGAGTTCCGGTACTGGATTGGAACTCCCACAAGAAGTAAGATTTAAAATTAACACAATGAGCAGAATAAGCTTTGAATGGGACATAATCTATCGGTAATTGTTAATAGCTCAATTCAGTTCAAATACAACGCCAAATATTGCAACATGTGGCTTTTTGGCAAAACAGTTCCAAGATATTACGACTAATCTTGCTGGATTATATTATTTACCTTATTTTTATTACTATCCAATCCGACGATATAAAAGTAAAACTTATTTCTGGAAAAAAGCGATTCATAACAAACAACTTTTTGTATATGATACACAAAAAACGCCATTCATATTTCACAAAATGCCTTTTATGGATATTTCGGAGCATACTGACCCCCATACGCCGCAACACTGATTCTGTATGATTATTCTTTGTTTTGGTTTTCGGCCTGACAATACGTCCCATGCTGACCCCTCTCAGG
>JAFIEY010000096.1 GCA_020832345.1 Cryomorphaceae bacterium
CTAAACCCACCCCACACATCCACCCCCCATTTCCATCCACAGCAAATAACTCCCAAAATCCAAACCCCACACAACCCCATTCCCGAAAACCCCCGAATTCTTCCTTTATCACTTGCAATCACATTGCCAGGTCGCCTTAACTTCCGTATCTGGCAAAGCCTCACGGATGGCTTCTATCTGACTGCGCGTCAATCGGGTCTGACGAATGTCTAATACTTTTAACCACTTCATCTTTAAAAGTTCCGTGGGTATTTCGCTGATGTCTGAATTCCACAAATCCAGTACTTCCAATCGCTCCAGTATCAATAAACTCTTGGGCAAGACTTCCATGGGGTTTTTTCCCAAACGCAAATAACGCAAGCCGACCAGCATTTTCGCTTCTTCCTCGGAAATATGACGAATCCTGTTGTTGTATAAATCTAGAGAATCCAGTTGTGGAAATTTCGTTATCGCCACCGGAATATGATCCAGCCGAAGACGTTTTAAAATTAAAAAACGAATCTGCGTATGTTCCGCCATCGTTTGCTCCAATGCGGGCAATTGCTTTCGCTTTACACGCATTTTGGTCTGACCTACTGCCTCAAGCGAAAACAATAATATCAACATAACAAGGGATATCTGACCCGAACCTAAACCCGCCCAACCCAACGGTGTTCTAACCTTTCCTATGTTTGTATTGTACGCAGTTGTATTTCCCATTCCTTCAAAGTTTATTCAACGGTCCTGGTTGATCCTTCCTCTGCGTGTCAAGCGTAGATTCACCTGAAAATACCATTCTCGCTTGCACTTCATCCCTCTTCAATTGCTCCCGCAATCCCTCAAGTGATGAAAATTTCTCTTCTGTACGCAGTTTCTTCACAAACCGAATATCCAACCGCTCGCCATAAATCCTTTCGTTAAAATCAAAAATATGTACCTCGATGGTTTGAAAACCTTTGCCCAGAGTCGGCTTGTTTCCAATATTACACATCCCGTGTAAAACCTCAGAATCGGGGGCTTGCATTCGACGAACTTCAACCGCATACACGCCATTTCCGGGAATGCGCTTGTTGAGATCATCTACCACAATATTCGCCGTGGGAAATCCGAGTTGGTGGCCGAGCTGCTCACCGTGAACCACTTTGCCGCGTAAACCGTAAGCGTATCCCAGCCATTTGGCCGCCTGCTCCACGTCAGATGCCGAAAGTGCATTCCGAACTTTAGTACTGCTTACCGCCACTTCATCCAATTCCTGCACGGGAATTTCCTCTACCGTAAAACCGTACTGCGGTCCAAATTTTTTGAGATGAGAAAAACTCCCCTCCCGATTGTGACCAAAGTGGTGATCATATCCAATGACCAATCGTTTTACGCCTATTTTTTCCACAATCAGCCGAATAAAGTCCTTGGATGAGGTCTGGCTAAAGGGAATGGTAAACGGATGAATAATCAGGTGATTGAGCGATGTCATTCGGAGTCTTTCGATTTTCTCCTCAAGGGTATTGAGCAATTTAATATTGGCTTCAGGCTGCAACACCGACCGCGGATGGGGATGAAATGTAAGCAACACGCTTTCACCACCGATTTCCCCAGCGATACGCTGCAATCTGTCCAAAATACAACGGTGGCCAAAATGCACACCATCAAAAGTCCCGGTTGTCAGCACCGCCTTTTCTACACCGGGAAACTCTTCAATAGAATAATAAACCTGCACAATAAAAATTTCGACAAAGGTAGGGAGCAAATGTGAGTCAGTTTTATTTGCTACCTTAGCGGATTCATAGAAAAGCATACAAATACTATATGAAGCTCGGAAAAAACTTTGTCAACTCCATGGTGCGGGAAGTTGGCAGAAACTACGGCAAAGCCATTTCCAACACCCTTTTAGGCGATCGGCACTCAACGCCTTATCGGAGGGTTGGCAGTCAAAAACGTCAATCGGGCGAACAAATTCACACCGCCGGACCAGCCGCTCGCAAGCGCATGAATAAGCTGGAAAATATCATTCGGGATTTTACCCGGAAAACCACCGAGTCCTCTATTTTGACCCAGGCGCTAAATATTTATGACGAATATTTTAACGAAGTCTCCGAAGCCCGACAAAACGGCGGCGCCATTGATCTGTCCGAAGCGCTCTTTTTGGTGGAGAAAAGTCAAGACGTCATTCGCCTCATATCCAACTCCATCGAGCAATTGCAAATCATAAACAAAACGGACAAAATCCCGCTCCTTGAGGAAAAAGCCACTGAGATTCGCGATTTCATCATGGGCATCGACCAGTTTTTGCGCGAGCAACTCGACGACCTGGAAAAGCCCAACCCAAACATCAATCTGAAACAGAGAAAGCAACCCGGTATGGCCGCATTGTTCTCCATCGTTGGACTGGGAAAAGCTTATACCTACAACGGTTTTGGAAAACCAGGCGCAGTCATCGAACTCATCGTTTGGGTCATTACCATTATCGCCATCTACCTTGGCGTGCGTTATGAAACCCTCGAATTGCTGGCTGGACTTTTCTTCTTCGGGTATTTTATGCTCTATGTCCCCATTTTTTCCTGGCGCCCCATCAAGGTTTCAAATCACCGTTTCATCATTGAAAATATGAGACAAACCAACCTGCGACGCATTGAAAACGACATCAACAATGTCCTCGAAGCCATCGAACGTATAGCATAATCCAAAATGACTTTTTCGCCCAAAAGTTGTATTGCCTGTATCCTTCCTAAAAACTAATTTCGCGGCATGTCAATACAAGTTACCAACGTTGTAAAAACCTACGGCGAACAACGCGCCCTTAACGATGTGAGTTTTTCCATTTCTTCCGGAGAAGTCGTGGGCTTTTTAGGCCCCAATGGCGCGGGAAAATCCACCATGATGAAAATTATCACTTGCTACCTGACCAAAACATCGGGTGAGGTTTCCGTGTGTGGATATGATGTGGAGGAAGATCCACTGGAAGTAAAAAGACGGGTAGGGTATTTACCCGAAAACAATCCGTTGTATCTCGATATGTACGTCAAGGAATTTTTGACTTTCATTGCCGGCATCAACAAAACCCCCAAAGCGCGGGTGGCCGAAATGATTGAAATCACCGGTTTGGGTCCCGAACAACACAAGAAAATAAAACAACTCTCCAAGGGATACCGACAACGGGTTGGACTGGCACAAGCCATCATCCACGACCCCGAAGTTTTAATCCTCGACGAACCCACCACCGGGTTAGACCCCAATCAATTGGTGGAAATTCGCGGACTGATTAAATCCCTGGGCAAAGAAAAAACCGTGATGTTGTCCACCCACATTATGCAAGAGGTGGAAATGCTTTGCGACCGGGTCATCATCATCAACAAAGGGCGCATTCTCACCGACCAACCCGTGGAAAAATTGCGTCAAGCTACACAGAGCAAAGCTGTATTGGTGCGTTTTACCGGAACCGTCAACACCTCCGCCATTCGAAAATTACCGGGGGTATTGCGCGTTAAAAAAACCGAAAAAGGACTGCTGGTTGAATCCGAAAAGGACCTCGATCTCAGCGGTGTTTTGTTCAAATATGCCGTTGATAACAAACTGAGCATCGAAGAAAGTCGCCCCTACGAACTGGGGTTAGAAGAAGTTTTCCGCACCCTTACCGCCAATACATAATTCAAGTGAAAAGTACAATTAGGAACTTTCTCCTATTCCTGCTTTTGCTGACCGCTATCAGTCCGGTCTTTTTCTCGCGCTGCGCCAATATCGGAGTTGTAGAAGGTGGCCCAAGAGATACTGCTGCACCAAAAATCCTCCGCACTGTACCCGCCAATGAAAAAACCAACTTTAATGCTTCCAGCTTTACCCTTTTTTTCGACGAGTTCCTTCAACCAAGTGGTATTGCCAACGAAATCACCACATCGCCTCCCCTCAAGAAAAAAGTAAAAGCCACCCTGCGCGGTAAAATTTTAGATGTGGAATGGACCGACACCCTCAAGGAAAACACCACGTATTTGTTCCAATTTGGTGATGGGCTCAAAGACCTCAACGAGGGAAATGTCCAGAAAAGATTTATATATGTTTTTTCCACCGGCGACTACCTCGATTCCCTTACCCTCACCGGAAAAGTCACCTCTGTGGAAGACAATAGTCCGCTGCCCGACATGGTAGTGGGACTGTACCAATGGAACGGCGCAGTAGGCGATTCAACACCCCTATTGGAAAAACCCTACTACTACGCCATCACGGAAAAAAACGGAACATTTACCCTGAAATTCCTCAAAGAAGGAAAGTACCGCCTTCTCGCGTTTGACGACGAAAACGGCAACTTCATGTACGATGTCGGATTAGAAGTGGGCGGATTTGTCCCCTATTCCGTCAACCCCGAAAATGACGACATGCTGCAAATTGTCACCTTCCAGCCCGCACCCAGCTTGCGTCTCACCGACCAACGATTTTTCCACCCCCAAGGCGTGCGGTTGGTCTTCAACAAAAGGATAGAAAAACTCGACATCGACTTCATTTACCCCAAATTGGATAGTCTGCCCCGCACCACATTTTCAATGGAAAGAGATACCGTAAAACTCTGGTTCGACGAAAAACTGGACAGCCTGAAGTTCGCCATCACCAAAGAAGACAAAATAGATACCGTCAAACTCAAGACACGCAAAAATCTGTCCTTTCAACCCGAAATTAAGCCCACCTTCGGCAGCGAATTAGCCCCCGACAAAAATTTAAAATTCAGGTCAAACATCCCCATAAGCAGCTTAGATACTGCGGCAATGTTTATCGTAAAAGACAGCCTGAAACTTCTCATAAAAGATTTTGATTTCACCGCCGACGGCACCTTCACGCTGCATTTCAATCGCCGGGGACACGGAAAATATCGCCTGTCTATGGGCGCCAACGCCATAACCTATTTAGACGGCACCAACCCCAAAGACAGTCTCAACTTCATCTTTGATATATTGGAAAAAGACGAATACGGCAAGCTTGACTTCACCGTCCAGCCCGGACGCACAGATTCCCTGGTCATTATTATATACCAAGGAGATAAGCCATTTTTCCGGGCTTCCATCAGCGACACTGCCCATTTCAATTTTCCCTATTTAAAGCCCGGCACCTACTCCATGGAAGCCATCGTAGATTGGAACGGAAATGGTCGCTGGGATCCCGGAAATTTCCTGCGCAACAGATTGCCGGAACCCATGATTTCCAACAGTAAAACCGTCGAAATAAAAGCCAATTGGGATTTAGAATTTGTATGGGAAATCCAGTCCGAATTTATCAAAAGACCGGAAGAATTCCTCCGCGAAGAAAATGAAGCTCCAGGCGCAGATGCGGATGAAGAGAGCGGGGCAGGGGAAACCTCAGAAGAAGGTGAATTAGAGGAGGAAAACGAGCCAGAGGAGGAATAAAGATTAATTCTGCTCCAAAAAATCCCTTTCTGTCAAAATCTTTCTTTTTGGAGTGGACGCAAGATTTGGGCGCCTGCCGCCCCCAAGCCCTAAAATAAAGATCACCTTCAGCAATAACGAGGGGGCGTCACCGGGCTGTCCGCTAATAGCCGTCGTTCCGTGGCCCACATCGGCGGGGTGTGCGGGGTCTGCTCCTACCGTCGCAGCCGCCACCACCCACGCCGCTGTAGTGCCCCGGTTCCGCCGGGCTACCGCTTCCATCCCTGGCGCGAGTGTGGTCGCGGATAATTGAAAAAGGCGATATTTTTGTCCAGAGATATTTGAATTTGCAGGTTAGCAATTTAAAAATGAGTCCACTCTAAAAAGGATGATTTCAATCAAAATCTAGGGATTTTTGAACCGGAGCAAGTGAGGATTCAAAAGTCTATCGACGTGGAAGATTTTGGCAGAAGGGGACTTTTTGGAGCAGACTCATCGTTTATGCGTTTAATCGTTGTTTTTCGGGAATGGGGGTTGGGTGCGGTTTGGGTTGTGGATGTTATGTGCGGGGGCGGAAGTCGGAAGGCGGAGGGCGGGGGTTAGTTTCGGGAACGTG
>JAFIEY010000098.1 GCA_020832345.1 Cryomorphaceae bacterium
GGTATTCGATCATTGGCCAAACGTGGCGTTTTCATTAAAAACCCGGACGCTATGGAACGAATGGGCACCATCGATACCCTCATCTTTGACAAAACCGGCACCCTTTCTTTCCACGATCGGGAAAAAATCCAATGGCTCGGCGATGTACTTAGCGGTGAGGAAAAAACCCTGATCGCATCCACAGCGCACCAAAGCGGACACCCTTCCAGCCACGCCATCGCTCATTATTTAAACGCCAACCTTCTCGACCCTGACGACTTTGAAGAAACCACGGGAAAGGGTGTAACCGCACGTTTTGGGCAACAACAAATTCAACTCGGATCGGCTGACTTCGTCGGTGCAGAAAGTCGGGAGAAAGCCCGCGTATTTGTCGCCATCGACGGAGAAGTTAGGGGATTTTTTAGTTGGAAAAGTCAATACCGCTCCGGAATAGACGAAATGTTGCATAAACTTTCAAAGTCCTATCCAATCGCCCTATTAAGCGGCGATACAGATACCGAACGACCGGCCTTACTCAAATTATTTGAAGGCTGGAAAGACTTATGGTTTAAACAAAAGCCCGATGAAAAAATGAACATCGTAGAAAACTGGCAGCTCGAAGGCAAGCGAGTTTTAATGGCCGGTGATGGACTCAACGATTCAGCGGCCTTGCAAACTGCTTGGTTTGGCCTTGCGGTTAGTGAAAATACCCAGGCATTTGGTCCTTCTAGTGATGGCATCATTCAAGCAGACGCATTGCCGCATTTGCCGGAGATTTTACAATATGCAAAAAAACTTCAACAGGTGACCCGTGAAAGTCTGCGCATTTCCCTTATATATAATGTACTCGGACTTTCATTTGCCCTGGCCGGCGTCCTTACACCTATATACTGTGCGATTCTAATGCCACTGAGTTCCGTCAGTGTGGTGGCCTATGTCGTATTGCGAGAAAGGGCTGTTCACGCAGTGATTATGGGACAAAGGAAAAAAATACCGCAAAAACCCGCCACTGCGTTTGCTGCTTCGTCCTAAATTTGGCTACATTTGCCAACATGATTTGGATCGATACACACAACCATTTATACTTACCGGAATTTAATGACGATCGAGCGGCAGTCATTGACCGCGCCGTAAAAACCGGGGTAACCAAACTTTTTTTACCCAATGTAGATTTGCGTACTGCTGCTGATTTGCTGGCACTTTGCGATCAACGTCCGGAAACCTTTTTCCCCATGATGGGACTACACCCCTGTTCGGTGAAAAATGATTGGCGTGAGGTTTTACCGGAAATAAAAGCCATTTTGGAGCGGGAAATAGATCGCATCATTGCCGTTGGCGAAATTGGCTTGGACTTGTATTGGGACAAATCTACCCTTGACATACAACAACGGGCATTTAGCGAACAAATTGAATGGGCATTAGCATTCGATCTCCCCATTGTGATTCACGTTCGAGATGCCTTTGCCGAGACCTTTGAAGTTATTAAAGATTTTGATGGCCGGGGGTTAAAAGGCGTTTTCCACTGTTTTACCGGCAATGTAGAACAGGCTGAATTTATCCAGTCGCGCAACATGTACGTCGGATTGGGTGGCGTTTCAACTTTCAAAAATGGAGGCATGGGTAAAGTCATTCCCCACCTTGAGCGGTCATTGGTGGTACTGGAAACCGATGCACCGTATTTGGCACCAGTCCCCCACCGTGGCAAACGCAACGAGCCGTCATATATCCCTATCATCGCAGAACGCGTGGCAAATCTTTGGGACTGTGAATTATTGGAGGTGAGCAACCAAACCACAAAAAATGCATTAACATTATTTTCAAATGCAAAAAGCTAACATACTCCTTATATATACCGGTGGTACCATCGGAATGGTGCGAAATGAAGCTTCGCAATCGTTAAGTGCGTTCAATTTTGATGCATTACTCAAGCAAATTCCCGACGTAAAACTACTGGACGCCAATATTGAAACCGCGAGCTTTCCCGAACCTATAGATTCCGCATTTATGGGACCTTCGCATTGGATTTTATTGGCAAATATCGTGAATGACAACCGCGACAAGTACGATGGGTTTGTTATCCTTCACGGATCTGATACGATGGCTTATACCGCGTCGGCACTGAGCTTTATACTGCGAGGTATCGATAAACCCATCATCCTCACCGGGGCACAACTGCCCATCGGGATATTGCGAAGTGATGCCAGAGAAAACATCATCACGTCCCTGGAAATTGCCGCGAGTCGATACCCCAACGGAGAGTCCGTAATAAAGGAAGTTTGCGTATATTTCGAGTATCAGTTGATGCGGGGAAATCGAGTTTTAAAATTCTCCTCACAGCAGTTTCACGCATTTATTTCGCCAAATTACCCTGCATTGGCAGATATTGGTGTAGATGTAAAATTCAATTACGAAAACCTATTGTCTGCGCGAAATAACAATATTCCATTTCAAACCCAGCTTTGTCCAGACATCATAGCTTACACACTTTTTCCCGGACAGTCACATAAGTTCTTGCGGAAATTGGTAGAAAGTGATGAAGTAAGAGGTCTGCTATTAATCACTTATGGAACCGGCAACGCACCAAAAGATTACGATTTTGAAGCGAGTATTCGCAGCATGCACGAAGCTGATCGACCGGTGGTAAATATATCACAATGTTATTCCGGGCGTGTCCGACAAGATTTGTACGAGGCCGGTAGGTGGCTTCAAGATTTGGGGGTAATTAGCGGAAAGGATCTTACTAGGGAGGCCGCCATCACAAAAATGATGTACTTGCTGGGTGATGAAGAAACCAGTAAATCCTTCCGACATTGGATGGAATCTTCCTTGGCTGGAGAATTAAAACCCTAAAAACAATCATTTTACGAAAAGTAGATATAAGAATGTCTAAAAGGAATTAAACAATTTTCCATGTAAATTGTCACCATAAAATGATACAGCAATGTTACGATAATGTAAACTCAAACAAAAAATCGAAACTATTTTAAATTAGATTTTTTTGTACGGAGAAAAAAACAATATATTTGCACGCCCTTGGAGAAAAACTCAAAGGGCAATTTGGGGAAACGTCCCCGCAATACAATTGGAGAGGTGTCCGAGTGGTCGAAGGAGCACGCCTGGAAAGTGTGTGTACGTCACAAGCGTACCGAGGGTTCGAATCCCTCTCTCTCCGCAGTATTTAAATCGTTATTTAACGCACCCGTAATTTTTAACCAACACACATCATGATGAAAAAGGTGTTTTCAATTTTGACTGTTTCCGCCCTAATAACTTTTGGGGGACTTAACGCTGTTTATGCTCAGGACGCCGAACAAGCTGAGGTAGAAACTACAGAAATGGCTGAGGAAGTCGATACAAATGCTTCCGCAGAGACTGAAACTGCTCCGGTTACTACCCCGGATGAGGATGGCAAAGAAGAAGCAAAAGAGCGTTTGACTTTCCACCAAATTATCAAGCAAAAGTTTATTGAAGGAGGTCCGGAATTCATGGGTATCGTATTGCTCGTGCTTATCCTTGGTCTTGCAATATGTATTGAGCGTATCATTTACCTCAATATGGCTTCAACTAACAATACCAAGCTCTTGTTAAACGTAAAATCAGCACTCAACAACGGTGGTGTAGAAAAAGCCAAAGAAGTTTGCCGCAATACCCGCGGACCTGTGGCCAGTATCTTTTTTCAGGGTCTTGACCGAGTAGAAGGTGGTATCGACGTGGTTGAAAAGTCCATCATATCCTATGGAAGTGTCATGATGGGGCAATTGGAGCGCGGTGTTTCATGGATTTCCCTGTTTATCGCTTTGGCGCCCATGCTCGGGTTTATGGGAACGGTAATCGGTATGATTGGTGCTTTTGACGCCATTGAAGCAGCCGGGGACATTTCGCCTTCACTCGTTGCGGGAGGTATTAAAGTGGCACTCTTAACCACGGTTTTCGGTTTGATCGTAGCCATCATTCTGCAAATATTCTACAACTACATCGTAGCAAAAATCGATAACATTACCAACTCGATGGAAAATGCTTCCATTGGTTTAATCGACTTGCTGGTAGAACATCAGGCAGCACAACCTGAACAATAAACTATAGTTATGATTGAAAAAATTGGATTTTTCGGAATAGGCCTAGCGTATCTTCTGATTGGAGTAAGTGTGGCAATCATCTTGGGATTTGCCGTTGTTAAAGTTGTTTCCGACTTTAATAAATCCAAGAACTCCATCATTGGTTTGATTGCCATGGTACTTATTTTTTATATTTCCTATGCCGCATCCTCCGGTGCCGACTATGTTACCTACAAGGCTGATATGAATATTACCGAAACAACTTCGAAGTTGGTTAATGCCGGTTTGGTAACATTTTTGATAATAGGTGGTATAGCAGTCGTGTCCATTTTGTACGTTGAAGTCGGCAAAATGATTCGCGGTAATTAATAATGTAATTAAGCAAAATACCCATGGCAAGAAGAGAATCACCTGAAATCAATGCCGGTTCAATGGCGGACATCGCGTTTTTGCTGTTGATCTTCTTCCTGGTAACTACAACCATGGACGTTGATTCCGGTATCGCGCGTAAACTTCCTCCGTACGAGGAAAATCCCGAAACGCCCCCGCAAATCAAAAAGATTAACATCCTGCAAGTATTGGTTAATGCCAATGATGAAATCCTCGTGAATGACGATTACATGGACTTGCGTGATTTGCGTGCTAAAGCCGTTGACTTTATCGACAACAACCTCTTAGGAGAATGTGATTATTGTCAGGGACCTCGTGATAAATCCATGTCTGAAAGTCCGGAAAAGCACGTCATCTCACTTCAAAATGACCGGGGCACCTCTTATGAGATGTACATTGCGGTTCAAAACGAGTTGACCGGAGCTTACAATCAGCTACGAAATCGCGAGGCCAATCTCAAGTTTGGCAGAAATTACGAGTTACTCGGCGATGAGGATGCTAAGTCCATCGCAAAACTTTACCCGGTAAATATTTCGGAAGCAGAACCTTTAAAATTGTAACGAGGCATGTCAAAGTTTAAAAAGAAATCAGCAGGCGGACGTCCCGGTATTTCCACGGCTTCGCTTCCCGATATCGTTTTTATGCTTCTATTCTTTTTCATGGTAACCACTGTGATGAGAGAAGTAGATCTCAAGTTAAAAAACGAAAAGCCCTTTGCAACAGAAGTTAAAAAATTAGAGAAAAGGTCACTGGTTTCGTATATCTATATCGGATCTCCTAAAGACAGGTATCAAGCTCAATTTGGTCGAGAACCGAGGGTTCAACTCAATGATCAATTTGCGCGTTTGGACGAAATACAACCCTTCGCTCACGCCGAAAAGCAGGCAAAAAGCGAATCCGAACGACCATTGATGCAGTTCTCTATCAAGGCCGACAAGGATGTTCGCATGGGTATTGTCTCCGATGTCAAATTAGAACTTCGAAAGGCTGAGGCCTTAAAAATCAATTACTCCACTCGTAAAGGAGTGCCGAGTATGTTGAAATAAGTTTACATGAAAAGTATAAAATGTCGGTCAATTGACCGACATTTTTTTTATCCAAAAACTCACAGTACTTTTGCCGCGCTTTAATAGCGACGCTCCAAAGTTTCGTTGAGCTGAGTTTTCCAACCAATTTTTACAGATTCGTCGATAGGTAAAAATGTTGCAAGGTTCTCCTCAATAAGGCAGGGCACTTAACATTTTAATCTATCACAATGGAAAAATTCCAACAACTGGGCTTACCCCAAGAGGTAACCCGTGCTATCCAATCTATGGGCTTTACTGAGCCTACCTCAATTCAAGAACGCGCCATTCCCATCCTCATGGAAAATGAGAGTGATGTAATTGCGCTTGCGCAAACAGGTACCGGTAAAACCGCCGCCTTTGGATTACCACTTATCTCTCATATCGACCCCAGCTCCAAAAACGTCGCCGGGTTGATTCTTTGTCCTACGCGTGAATTGTGCTTGCAAATCACCAAGGACTTGCAAAACTTCGCAGCCAATTCGCCCAACATCAAAATCACCGCCATTTATGGTGGTGCCAATATCGTTCAGCAAATGCGCGACCTCAAGCGCGGAACTCATATCATCGTGGCAACACCCGGTCGTATGGTTGACATGCTAAATCGCGGTGCAGTTTCTGTGGAAAACCTCGAAGTCGTCGTGCTTGACGAAGCTGATGAAATGCTCAATATGGGCTTTAAGGATGAACTCGACACCATCCTAAAAACGACGCCACGCGAAAAGAAAACCTGGTTGTTTTCCGCAACCATGCCTAAAGAGGTTGCACGTATCGCAAAAACCTACATGAACAATCCAATCCAGATTGAAGGTGATCGCGCAAACCAATCAAATATCAATATTACGCACACGTATTCAGTGGTACGTAATACCGAAAAATACACCCTACTCCGTCGCATCATCGACGCCAATCCTGATTTATTTGCCATTGTGTTCTGTCGCACGCGAAGAGACACCAAAGAAATTGCAGAAAAACTGATCCAGGACGGATACCAGGCTGATGCACTACATGGCGATCTTTCACAAGCCCAACGTGAAATGGTGATGGGGCGCTATCGCAACAGAAGTTTAAAACTTCTCATTGCCACTGATGTAGCTGCCCGTGGACTTGATGTGGACGACGTATCACACGTTATTCATTACCAACTTCCGGATGAAGCAGAAAATTATACCCACCGAAGTGGAAGAACTGCCAGAGCGGGAAAATCCGGAGAATCCATTGCGCTTTTGACCACAAAAGACAAAGGCAAATTGCGGATTTTTGAAAAAGCAGCAGGAATCCAATGGAAGGAATACCAAATTCCTGAACCCAAAGACATCGTTCAGTCCAAAATAATCGATAAGCTGGAGGTTTTGAAAAACACCCCCACGCATCCGGAAATTGAATTGATTCTCAACAGCATGTCTGGCGATTTTGCCCAGTGGGATGTCCGTTCCCTATTGTCCAAAGTAATGACCGTAGAATTCAATAGATTATTTGAATACTACAAAAATGAAAAAGGTATTCAGGCAGGTGGTGATAATTTTGGAAGTGGAAATAAAAATGTCACCAAACTATTCGTCAACCTCGGTAAATTCGACCGAATTTCTGAAGTTCAACTGGTAGAGTTCCTCGCTTCAATGGCTGGCGTTCCACAAGGAGATTTTGTGTTTACCAGCATGAGAAACAGCTATTCTTTTGTAGAGGTGAAAAATCCATCCGTCAACAAACTCGTAAAAGCTTGTGTTGGTGTCTTTCACGGCGATCGTCCGGTAGTGGTCGAAGTTCGCGAAGAATCGCAAAGTTTTGACAAAGGCCGTAAGAGAAAACCTATGAAAGAACGCGCAAGTGGAGGCGGCGGATTTAAAAGAAGCCGCAATAAATTTAGTGATTCTACCAAAAGACGGGTACACCGCAAGGGATAAACACGTATTTTGTTCGTTTTAAGAAATGATTTTGATTCTTTTTTTTTGAATGGACAAAGTTTTGCTATTTTCGCGCAATGATTGGAGAGGTCTTTTGAGATTACCCCTCCAATCATTTTTCACTATTTAACAACCCATAATCCTGACCTACAAATGAAAAAAGTCTTGGTTTTATCGCTACTCTCCTTACTCACTATTTCCTGCGTTTCTAAAAAGAAATTTACAGCACTCGAAGGAAAACAAAAGGAAACGGCAGACAAACTCAGTCAAGCCAAAATGGAGCTAGCTGCTTGTCTTGACGACAAGAAGAAAACCTCTAAGGAAATTGAATACCTGCGCAGTGTCAATTACAAATTGGCCGAAAACGTTGGTGAACTTTCACTTTTATCCCGCAAGGAAGCTGAAAACTTGCAAAGCTCTTTGGAAAGTTTGCGCGAAAAGGACTTGCAAATTCGCACGATGCAGCAAGCCATGAACAAAAAGGATTCAGTTACACTTGCCTTGGTTAAAAGCCTTAAAGGTGCAATAGGAAACCTAGACGACGAAGACATCTCCATTGACGTTGAAAAAGGTGTTGTATTTGTGTCCATCAGCGACAAGTTCCTCTTTAAAAGCGGAAGTTTTGCCGTAAATCAGGAAGGTAAAGCCGTGTTGAAGAAAGTAGCCAAAATCATCGAAAGTCGTCCCGGCTTTGAAGTCATGGTGGAAGGTCACACCGACGACAAGCCAATATCAACGGAATGTATGCAAGACAACTGGGATCTCAGTGTAAAACGCGCCACGAGTATCGTACGCATTTTACAGGATGATTACAGCATTGCACCAAATCGCCTTACCGCAGCTGGTAGAAGCGAATTCATTCCGGTTGCATCAAACGACGATGTTGATGGTCGCGCTAAAAACCGTCGTACCCGTATTGTAATTATGCCAAAACTCGATGAGTTCTACGGAATGATAGAGGACGAATTGGCCAAGTTGAAAAAATAAAGGATGAGTCTGCTCCAAAAAGGAGGATTTTGGCAGAAAGGGTCTTTTTGGAGTGGACTCATTGTTTAATCGTGGGTAGGGAAGGTCTGAGGTTTGGGGTCGGAAGACAGCTCGCACGAAAAGTAGATTTATTGACGGATGAATTCCTGTGACTGATTGGGAGGTCTGAGGTCAGGTGAGAAGTAGTTTATTTGACAGAAGTTCATATCCTACCTAATGATACAGCTTACAGCACATAAACATTAGCAGAGTCACCCTCGACAAACAAAGCTAATTTTCGCCTAAACGCCTCAACATTCAACCCCATTGCACAAAAAGTCCCGTTCTTCCGAAACCCCAACAAATATCGAAGATCTCTCGGTATCACACATTCATCATTCCAAATAACGCTCGGTTTCTCGAAACTTCCACGAATACCGAAAACCATTCGGTCTCAAACATTCACCACGCATCATTCGCCATTCACCATTTTAAAAACCATTGCACAATAACGCGCGGTTTCTCGAAACCTCTACGAATAGCGAAAACAGTTCGGTTTTAAAAAAAAATCCTATTGTTTTTCCCATCTTCGGGTGTAATTTTGCCGCTCGGGACAAGTCCCATACAACCAGCTCCTGGTGAACCCCCCCAGATCCGGAAGGAAGCAAGGGTATCCGGTCGTAGCGGTGTGATATGGATTGCTTGTCCCTTTTTTTGTGCCCTTTTGTGACCCACTTCCCAACCTTACCTTTGTGATTTAAAAGTAACTCTTTACAGCATGGCATATTTGGGCATTGAAATTCGTTCTGAGGAACCTACCGTTTGGAACGATGTAGCACTGGCACTTCTCAGTGAACACCCCTTTGAGAGTTTTGAGGAAAAAGATGATGTGTTGTGGGCCTATATTCCAATGGCGGAATTTCGAGAGGATATGCTGAATGCACTCGACGATATTCGGGCATCCGCTGGTATTGAAACAAAAATTCACGAACTCGAAAAAACCAACTGGAACGCTGTTTGGGAATCGCAGTTTGATCCAGTAATCGTTGAAAATATTTGCTTTATCTATGCGCCCTTCCACCCGAAACCCAAAACAGGTGAATATGCATATACCATGCAAATTATGCCTAAAATGGCATTTGGCACCGGACATCACGCCACCACTTGGATGATGATCAAGGCCATGCACACCCAACTGGATTTTACCGGAAAATCAGTACTCGATATGGGATGTGGCACCGGAATACTCGCGCTATTTGCCCGAATCAAAGGCGCAAAAACCATCCATGCCATCGACATTGATGATTGGGCCATCGACAATACAATGGAAAACTTTGCCGCCAACAATGCAATGCCTCCGGAGTTCGCCAAATGCGGCGATCGAAATGCCATTCCCAAGGACGCTCGTTACGATATCATTTTGGCAAATATCAACCGAAATGTGCTCCTGGAAGATTTGCCGACGTATGCCAAACACCTCAAACCAAACGGACAAATTTTGTTGAGTGGCTTTTACCCGCATGACGTAAATGTGCTTTCCGAAGTTTTTGGCCAATTACAATTTGTGGAAATCGACCGACTGGAACACAAAGGTTGGTGTTGCATATTATTGGATTGAAATTTGCGTTTGTGAATTGTCTTTTCAAATTAACGCGATAAAGTCCCGGGAAATAAAAATATTGATTTGATGAATCCTCCAACGAAGGTAATTCTCGTGCAAGAGACCATTCAAAAGTGGATTTCATTTGACAGGAAAAAACATTTTGAACCAATGAATAAAATATGGTGCATTTACGCAACCCTCATTATCATGGGTGTACATTCAGCCCAAGCGCAAAAAGTGAAACAATTTAGCCAAGACCCGGAAGAGTGGTTGACGCAGGTACCCAAACTCATTCGCGACGACAATAAAGCCGGAACCGATCAATTGATGGAGTTGTTTGGCCCAGTTTGGTCGGATGGTTTTTTTACTCCCGAATGGCAACACAGCATTGTCAACATTTCCAATAACTTTATCAAAAAAAGGGTCATTGATTACGAATCGTGGAACTTTTTCTTACGAAACTTGGTTCATTTGGTAGAACAGGAAGAAACTGATCTGGTTGAGGCCTGGATAAAATATTTTGAGGAGTTTTCGCGAAAGAGTCCCAACCGATTTATCCGCGATCAATTGCGCACGTTTTATGGCGTTTTCTACGAGGAAACACTTTTTAATGACGGCATCATCCAGTGGAAATTTGCCGGATATTTCGAACTTAAATTTAAAGAGGAACCCTATTTTGAATTTGTAGATATTGATCTCTACGCAAATTTTAAAGCGGACTCAACTTATATAGAAAATACCTCAGGAACGTATTTCCCATCTTCATTTACATGGAATGGCAAAGGTGGTGAGATTTTTTGGGAGCGGACGGGATTACCCATCGACAGCGCACGGGCGGAATTTAAAACCTATTCCCTACTGACTAATAAAACCAATTTTGAAGCCGACAGTGTAACGCTTTACACCAAGGTTTATCCACTTGAACCCATCCTTGGAAAATTGGAAGAACGACTCAGTGCCCGCAGTGATCCAACTTCAGCAACCTTTCCCCGTTTTCAGTCCTACAGCAATAAAATCGTTATAAAAGACATTGCCGAAAACGTAGATTTTCAGGGCGGCATTTCCGTAATTGGTCGTCGAATTTACGGCTCCGGTACCGACGGCGAAGCAGCGGCTTTTGTATTTCATTACGAAGGCACTCCCAAGGTGATCGCGAGGGGCATGCGATTTATGCTTCGGGGTGACATTTTTAATTCCGAAAAAATTGAAATGACCATCTATCTCGACGAAGATTCGATATACCATCCAAAAGTTTATATGCGACTGATTCCCGAGGAAAACACCGTGACTTTTATTCGTCAGGATGAGGGATTGAGCCTGTCAAAATTCATGAACACCTACCACAATGTAAATATGGCCTTTCAGTCATTGACCTGGAAAATGGATGAACCGCGCATGTTCATCAGCAATGCCAACGTGGGAACCCCTACCCCGGTGATTATTGAATCTGATAATTATTACCGCATGGAGCGATTCATGTCCCTGCAAGCCTTTGCCGATAAAAATCCCCTATACGACGTCCGGAAATTGTGCAGCTCCATGAGTCGAATGAAATTTTCGATGGAAGAAATCGCCAAGTTCCTCCGCTTCGATATTTCCGGGGCAAGACATTTTTCCATGAATCTGGCCGTTGAGGGTTTTGCCACTTTTGATTTGATTAATGATGAGGTTACATTTACAGACCGCGTTTACGATTACATCAATTATTACGAAGAAAAAACCGATTACGACGTCATTGCGTTTGTTTCAAATGTAGAAGGTGCGGCCAATGGAATGATCAGCTTATTGGACAATGACCTGACACTAATCGGTGTGCGCTCCATTGCGCTAAGTGATTCTCAGGAAGTTCGTCTTTTTCCCCACAATCAAAAAATTGTGATGCACAAGGACAGAAACTTCGACTTTAACGGAACGATTATCGCCGGACGTTACGCATTTTGGGGACGAAATTTTAAATTTATCTACGACCAGTTTCGACTTAATATGACCACCATCGACTCCATGCGATTTAAGGTGGAAAGCTTTGACCACAAAGTGGATATTACGGGACAAAAAAAATTGGTGGATGTGCAAAATGTGCTTCAGGATCTCACGGGAGAAATTCTCATCGACCGATCGGATAATAAATCCGGGCGAATCGTGTATCCGGAGTACCCCATATTCAAATCGGCAAGGGAGAGTTATGTCTATTTCGACAATAAAAAAATATTTGATGGGGTTTATGACCGGAGTGAATTTTACATCGAATTGGCACCTTTCGAGATCGACAGTTTGGACAATGCAAAAACGGAAAGTATTGAATTTGCCGGGGTATTTGTCAGTGCAGGCATTTTCCCCGATATAGAAGAACCCATAAAAGTGCAACGAGATTATTCCCTGGGATTTGTACGAGAAACGCCGTCGGAGGGTTTGCCCACTTACGGTGGCAAAGGCACATTTACCAACACCCTTAGCTTGAGCAACAAAGGCTTAAAAGGAAATGGCTCCATAGACTATTTAACATCAACAGCCTATTCCGAAGAATTCTTTTTCTTTCCGGATTCGACCAACGGAATGGCATTGACTTACGAAATTCAACCGCAAACAAAAGGTACAGAATACCCGCATGTGGTCAATACAAAAACCGAAATCCACTGGGAACCGAAACGGGATGTCATGTATGCTAAAAACACCGATAAACCCTTTCAAATGTATGACGATATTGGTATGACGGCAACCGGACGACTCAGTTACGGCCCTGCTGCATTGCGGGGAGATGCCATGCTCGCCTATTTAGATGCCGAAAGTACCAGTAAGAATTTCTTGTTCCAAAACCGGGAATTTTCCGCCGACACCATGGCATTTAAAGTCCGCAAAGATCAAAATTCGCCCTGGGCGTTCTCGCTGAAAAACGCACGTGGTGATGTAAACTTCGACGATGATCGTGGGTTGTTTAACCTAAACGACCCTGCGGAATATTTCAAGTTTGACATTCACGAATATATTAGTTTTATGGATTTTGCCCGCTGGGATATAAGTCCTAAAACCATTGAAGTGAAAAGGCAAAGCGAACTGCCATCCTCAAAAATGGTTTCCATCAACCGATTACAAGATTCGCTGCAATACGTTGCGGGATCTGCTAAATTTTCCATGATAGCAGACGAATTGGAAATTTTCCACGCTTTTGAAATCGATGTTGCAGACGCCACCATCTTCCCAGATACCGGATATGTGGTCATTGACCCGGGTGCCAAAATGCGCAGACTTATAAACAGTAGCGCAGTTGCCAGTCGATCTAACCAGTACCACGAGTTCACCGAGGCGAGTTTGCAAATCACTTCCCGAAAAAACTATACCGGTGAAGGAATTTACGATTATATCGACGAGGACAAATTGGCCTGGCCGATATTTTTCAAGGAAATAAAAGTCCATCGTGATGGGCATACCTTGGGATTTGCAGAAATTGATGAGGATGACGACTTTTTCCTCAGTTCGTTTTTTGCGTATAAAGGAAGAGTCTTTCTGGAAGCCCCACGAGAGCATCTTTTATTCGACGGAAAAACCCTCATCCAGCACGAGTGTGAAAACATCATGACCGACTGGTTTGGATTTAAAAGCATCATCGATCCGGAAAACATCGTCATTGATTTACCCGAACCGAGAGAAGACGGTCGAAGCATCATAAACAACGGTATTTACATTTCCAGCGATTCGGTGAGCGGCTACTCGGCTTTCTTGTCGCCGACCAGTCCAAACGCTGCCTATGATGTTCTCACGGCACACGGAAAACTGTATTACGATAAAAAACTGACCAGTTATATCATCGCTTCTGAGGAGCGAATAGACGACCCGGAATCTAAAGGGAATTATTTGGCGTTAAACAATAGAGACTGTAATACTTTCGGGAATGGTGTTCTCAGTTTTGGCGACCGTACAGGTCAGGTTAAAATTGAAGGGGTTGGATTGGCCGAACACAATATGGAAGAGGATCATATTACCCTCGACATGCAATTGGCGCTGGACTTTTTCTTTTCCGACGACATCATGAAAAAGATTGTAGAGGAGATATTTTCCCGCAACGATCTTGGATCTGTTGACCTCAGTCGAGAAGCCTATAAAACCGTGATCAACCAATTATTAGACGGAAAGACCAAGCGCAATTACAAAGAGGAATTGGATCTTTACGGCGCGGTGGACAAATTGCCCAAGGAATTGATCAATACCATTACCTTTAACGACCTTCAAATGGAGTGGGTACCCGAGGCCAATGCATTTTTATCCGTCGGTGAATTGGGTATTGGTAGCATCGGAAAGGAACCGGTAAACCGCAAAGTGGACGGAGTACTGGAAATTGCCCGCAAGCGTCGCGGAGACGAAATTCGACTTTATATCGAACTGGACAACCGCAACTACTACTACTTTGAATACCGGAGAAATCTAATGTCTTTTTACGCTTCTGATGATGCGCTCATGGCCATTATTCGGGAGACCGACCCCGGAAAACGAAAAAAGGATGGTGCCAAAGGAACACAACCTTACACCTACACCATTAGTACGCGGGGTAAAATGAATCGATTTTTAAACAGGTTGGAAGATATGGAGGAGGACTAGTCGAGGCCAGTGCGTTGTATCCCAACAATCCACCTTCTTTCTCCTTGCACTTTCGTCGCCAACAAAAGCTTTTCGTTCGATTCTTTGATCTTAAACTTCTTTCTCAAAACTTCAGGTTTTTGCGGATAATTTCTGCAAATAACCTGCATGCCAGTCGGGTCAATCAGTTCGGCATCGTTGGGTTTACCTTCGGCGGTTACGCGCCACATTTTTCCGGGAAAATCAGTAATGGGAATATCTCCGGTGAAAATATGAGTATGCTGATCCAATTGTGTCAAATCATAGGTTTCAGCCAATTTCTTCCAAACGCCAACCTTCATTAGGGCCGGATTGGGTTCAAAGATAAATGCTTTGCAGGCCGAAACCGGAGCTGCAACATGTATGTCATCCTGTTTTGCCATAAATATTTCCCAAGGTCTAGTCGGGGGTTTGTGCAGGGCTATTAAGGCTCCCTCCCCTCCACTACCCCATTTCATCAACAGCGTTTTCACTTCCCTTTGTTGCGCCCAAACCTCCACGGAAGGTATTTCCGGAAATGCGAACAACACAGCGGAAATATCCTCCATAGGACTAATTTTCACCCAAAAGGCTTTGGCTTTCAACTTCAACAACGGCCATAATTCGCGAAGATTGGGACGACTATCCTCCAGTAAAAACGTCCGGGATGCCTTCGCCCGTCGATCCGGATCGAGAAAAATTAAATCGAAGGTGTCCTTTGTGTGTTTTAGGAATTCACTTCCATCACCTTCAAAAATTTCAACATGGGAAATATGTTGAAAATTCCAACGTGCAAATTGAGCCCGAAGAGGGTTTAGTTCAACATATACAGCGCGTGATGTTCTTTGCGACAAAAAGTAAAAGTCAATACCCAAACCGCCACAAATATCCAAAACACTGTTTCCAGAAAAAGAATCTGCACAGGCTTTTGCAACTACCTCGGGTGTTGCTTGCTCGATACTTTGTCGATCGGGAAAAAGCCAATGTCGATTATCCTGTAAAAAGCGGGGAAACTTTTTTGAGGCCAGATCACGCAAATGAAACTGCGCCAAAACCTCGGCATGGGGAAAGTCGTTTTTAGCGCCAAATTTTAACAGGGCAGAATTCAATCCTATTTCTTCGTAAACATGCCGGAGCATTTGTCCGGTTTCCGATTGAATTGCCTGATAGAGAAATTTGGGATCAGCGGGCGCCGTTGAAGACATATTGAATGATATTGGCCCCCATCTGCAAGGCTTTTAACCGCACTTCCTCGGGATCATTGTGTACCGCCTGATCTTCCCACCCATTCCCAAGGTCTGATTCATAGGTGTAGAGCAGGATTAATCGATCGCCATCAAAAACCCCAAAGGCTTGAGGCGGTAAACCATCGTGTTCGTGAATTTTGGGAAGGCCTTTGGGGAAGTTATATTTTTGCGAAAAAATAGGGTGAGATGCATCCAGCGCAACCAGCTCTTTATCGGGAAAAATGCGTTTAATTTCCGGACGAACATAAGGATCCATCCCATAGTTGTCGTCGATGTGCAGAAAGCCGCCCGAAAGCAAATATGATCGTAAATTTTTGACCTCCTCCGGGGAAAAAACCACGTTTCCATGCCCGGTCATGTGGACAAATGGATAGAGAAACAATTGATTTGATCCCGATTCCACAACATCGTTTTCCGGATGAATTTCGGTCTTCAAATGTTGATTACAAAAAGATATGAGATTGGGCAAAGATGTGGGGTTGGCATACCAATCACCGCCACCGGCATATTTCAAAACCGCGATGCGCAACTCCTGAGCCGGTAACTGAAATGACAACAGACCCAAAGTAAGGATGAGGATTTTATTCATGTCACAAAGGTAAAGGCAAAATTTAAATTTTGCGTCAACTTCAAAAAGGATGATTTCAATCAAAATCGACGCAGAGGGACTTTTTGGAGCAGACTCAATTTTTCTTTATCCACTTGGAATGATAAAAAAGAAAAACTTCAAACACGGACAAACCATTTTAGCCTTCTTGGAAAAAAATCGTCATTTAGAATTATCCACAATCACGACAAATTCACCATCCTCCTTTAATTTCTGTAAAGGATTTTGGCCAAAAGCTTCCCACCATTGCCAAAGGGAGTCGTGGCGTTCCTGGGGAATCCCTTCCGGATACATCACGGACATAAACGAATCGATATGCGCTATAGCCTCTGTGTGTTTGCGTTTTTCGGCACGCATGAGTTTCTTTTCCAGGTTTAACAAACCTTTACTCTGCTTTGCCCGCTGCGCTTTTACCGCGCCTATCATGCTGTAATCTGTCTTTTCCGCCACGACTTCCAAATGATCAAACATTCGTTTGAGTATATTTTTCTCTTCGACAAGGTGCAACGGCATTTTACTGTGTTTTTCCACCCATGCACGCTTCCAAAGTTTTGGATCCTTTTCGAGTAAATCGCAATCAATTTTTTCGTACTGTCGCCAATCTTTTGCTGTGAGTAAGGCAAAACCCTTCCGCAATTGCAAAATGGGGAAAGGCAAATTCCGTCGGTCAAAAATTCCTTTGAGCTGGAACCAATACGCCAACTCTCCCGGCCCTCCGATATAGGCTACATTGGGTAAAATCATTTCCTGAAAAACCGGACGAAGAATGACATTAGGACTAAATCTTTCGGGGAAATTTTCCAATTCATCGAGTAGTTCCTCCCGGTTGAAATTTTGATCACCCAATACCCAGTTATCCCCAGATTTTTCCACGTATTCTCGTTTGCCTGCCCCGATATAAAAAATGTTGATGGGCGCTGCATAAGCTTGCGTTGGCAGTCCTGCACTTTGAAGGATTGCATTGGTTTTTTCCACTTCACTTTTAAATCCATTGGCAAACAGCTCCTCCTTCACTAGGGGAATCATTTCCTTTTTTAATTCGCAATCATCGGCATCTAAAATAACCAGACCTTCGGCACCAAAAAGGTCATGCGCCCATTGACGGGTGGCATCCGCGAAATTTCCATGTCGCAAATAGGCATTTTCCCACCGACTTTGAATATCTGATTTCACCTTGCCATTACCCAATAAATTTGAAATTTTCTCCCAAATAACATCCGCACCCTCGGTGGAAACCCTACCTACAGTGCCTTCCACCTTTTTGTCCCAAACTATTTTTTTATCGCGGAAATACAAATGGTTGACCTCCGCCCAGTCGTGGTCTTCCGAAGCCATCCAAAAAACGGGAACAAATCGGAAACCACTGCCCATTGCTGTCATTTTTTTTGCGGTGACAATGGCATCATATATTTTGTAAAAACTGTACAGAGGTCCACCGCCCAAACAAAGTTGATGTCCGGTGGTCACCGTCATTGTATTGCGTAATTTCAATGCTTCGAGATTATCCCTTACCGCATCTAATGGCGCAATATTTTGATTGCACCGCTGATATTGTCTTTCCAAAACCGAAACCAATAATACTCGGGTTTGGTGTGCAAAGTTTTGTTGTTTTTCCTTGGCTTGATCCATAAACCCCTCCGGCGACGAGCGTCTGTGAAAACAAGATTGGGGGATTTCGCCCCGCAAATACCGCTTGATGTGTTCGGGGATATGCGGCGCTTTTTGAAAGTCTATATGGTGGTAACAGTCCTCTTTCGTCATAGATGTGTTTTGCGTTTACTCAAAAGTAAGAGTCCTAAAAACATAAGCCCGCCATTTAGAGGCAAAAGTTCAAAGCTAAAATTATATCCCAACCATTGTTCACCCTTAAAATAAAACAACAAAGATATTAACGGTGCTGCGATGGCCGCAATGGGAATGTATTTGTCATTTACCTCCAATTTGGTAAATAAACCGAAGGCGTATAAACCCAACAGCGGTCCGTAGGTAAATGTTGCTACAGTGAATATTTCTTGTATCACATTTTCTGAAACCACGTAGCGGAATAAAATCACAAAAAGCGCCAAAACTACACTTATTAGAATATGAATGCGTTTTCTTGTGGTGACACTTTTGGCACTTTCGGTATTTTTCATTTGGAGAATATCCACACAAAAGGAAGTTGTCATGGCGGCAAGAGCACTGTCCGCACTACTATAAGCCGCCGCAACCAATCCCAACAAAAAGACCACCCCAATCCATACGGGCATATTTTCCGAAAAAGCAACCGCGGCAAACAAACTATCACCGGAAGCACTTAAGCCCGCAATGGCAGCGTAATCGTAGAGATAAATGCCCAACATCAAAAAGAGCAAATTGACCGGGAGCAAACAGAGGGCAAACCAAAACATGTTTTTTCGGGCATCACCTAAATTCCTGCAAGTCAAATTCTTTTGCATCATATCCTGATCGAGTCCGGTCATGGCGATGGCGATAAACATCCCTCCTGTAAACTGTTTGATGAAGTGCCGGGAATCGAGTCCAAAATCATCCCAAAAAAATGTTTTACTCCAGGGATGCGTTTGTATGTAAGAGATAAAACCCTGCTCAGGTTGTATCATTTGGTGCAAATAATAAAAGCTAAAACCCAAGGCCAGCAACATAAAAAGTGTTTGCAGGGTATCGGTGTATATAATTGTCGCAATGCCGCCTTTCCGGGTATAAAGCCAAATCAAACCAATGGTGGTCACTACTGCTACCCAAAAAGGTAAACCCATGGCATCAAACACCAAAATCTGAAGCACGAGCGCCACGATATACAAGCGAAAGGCCGAACCCAACATTCTCGACAAAAGAAAAAACGAGGATCCGGTTAGATAGGCATTTGGACCATAACGCTTTTTTAAATAACCGTAAATGGAAACCAAGTTAAGACGGTAATACAGTGGCAACAGTACATTGGCAATGATGAAATAGCCGAGCATATACCCAAAAACCATCTGCATATAGGAAAACTGTTTGCCCTCCACCCAGCCGGGCACTGAAATAAAAGTCACACCACTCAAGGATGCGCCAATCATTCCGAAGGCTACCAAGTACCATGGAGATTGTCGGTTGGCAGTAAAAAAAGTTGAATTATCCCCCTTTCCGGTTGTCAGTTTTGAAATCAAAATCAAAACCAGAAAGTAGAGTGTAATTATCAGTATTGGAATCATTTTGTCGTCGTCTTAGGGGTTCGACGGCAAAAAGGTCTGATTGAGTGCCGGATCTAAACTCAGCCAGTGGAAATACATATTTCGATAACTGCCGAATGGTGTTTGCTCAAATTTAAAACCCAATTGGAGCGGCTTGGGCGTTTCCTCAACTCCAAATATCCGACTACCAAAATAATAGGCAACATCAAAACCTTGCATGGCGTATTTATTAGGGTCTTTATTGTAAATGCCCCGATAATGCTGGAAAAATCGTCGGACGTGAACCGAGCGGTAATCGTGGTAAATACCCTCCGGACGAACCAAACGCAGGCGTCCCAATTTGGGCAACTCCACCGTTGGCATTTTCACCAGTTCCGATTCCGAAAAAAGCACCAAATCCGTCCGTCTGGCCGCACTGATTTGGTTGATGTTTGTAGAAACAAATACCCGATTTAAGCCGACCATTACAATCACTTTGTCAACTTCATTGGGTACGTCAAAAAGATTTTCCAATTTCTCCCGGTCAATTTCTCCGGCAACTACTGTAACCTCTTGAAGTGAATCCTGCAGTAATTTTTTTAGATTGTCTGCCCTACCCTTATACTTATCGCGATCTTCATGGATAATTAATACCGGACTGGTGGGATATAATTCTTTTACCTTATGCCCCAATACCTCCATTTCGTGATCCGGCATGGGCAGACAGTGGTAAACGTTGGATAAACTTAGAATGTCAACCTCCCTACTCATTGGGGAAACAATGGGCACTTTGATATTTTCAACCAACAATTGCTCAGAGAGATTACGCATTTCCTTGTAAAAAATCGGCCCGATAATTAAGTCCTTATCGGCCATTTCCCTGACTACCCGCATATTGATCCCCTTATCGGAGTACACGTGAAGGTCAAAGCTAATTCCCTTATGGGTTAAACTATCGAGGGCAATTTTCACCCCGGAATAAAAACTCAAACTGATTTGATTGTCCTTGAGTAATTTTTTATCCCAGTTATCATCAAAGGGGTTGTAATCAATATCTAAGGGTAAAAACAAGGCCACCTTTAGCGCTTTTCCTTTGGGATATACCCGATCGAGCGAGTAAACAGAACTGTCCTTTTTCACCCTGTCTTTTTTATCCGCAGAAAGGGGAATGAGTAGCATTCGACCGGGTTTTAATCCCTCGTAAATTCTCGGATTGTACATGCGCAATTCATCCTCGGTGACATTAAATAAATCCATGATCCGGCGCAAATTATCACCGGGTAAAATACGATACAGGGTAAAAGGTCTTCTCACAGAATCCGGTTGTGCGGTCTGGGTAACCCGGGGCGTATCATCTTCTTTCAGTTTAATCCGCAGCACCTGTCCTTCCTTGAGACCATTTTTCAGGTCGGGATTTAGCGCGACCAGCTGTGTTGCGGTAATTTCGTATTTCCTGATTAGTCCATATTCGGTCTCGCCCTTTTCTACCGTGTGTAAAACGTACCGGGCATTTTCTCTCTCGCGAATTTTGCGTTGGGCATCTTCTTCCGAGTTGATTCCCTCCAAAGGCCCTCGTTTTGGCGATTTGGGTATCCGGAGCACCATGCCAGTTCGCAATCCCTCCGCCACTAAATCGGGATTATTTTCATTTAAAATTTGGGTATTGATATCGTATTTTCGGGTAAGACTGTAAACGGTTTCCCCGGGTTGTACCTCGTGGAAAACATATCGGGAAGAATCGATGGTGGAGGATTGATTGCCGGGGTTTTCTGCAAACACCAATACGGAGGCGCCTTCCCGCAAAACCTCACGGGCTTCCGGATTAAATTCATAAAATTCTTCCACCGTCATGCCATACATTCGGGCAATGGAGTAAGCAGTTTGGCCGGGTTGGACCTTGTGATATTGCATTTTTGGCTGCTGACCAAAGGCGTTAAAAGAAACGCATATCACTAAAAATAAAACACTTAAATATCGCATCAGACTGTTTTTATCGATTTCAAATATACGCGAAGCAACACAATGAAAAACCCCCTAAATCCACATTTACAAAATCATTCCAAAAATTAAAAAATCGCTAAACAAAAACGATAAAATGGTTCAAATAGGGTTTATAAATACCTTATGATTTTTATGGATTCATTTTTTGAGTCTATTCTAAAAAGTCCCTTTCTGCCAAAATCTTCCTTGTCGATAGACTTTTGAATCCTTATTAACAGCTGGTTAGCTCCGGTTCAAAAATCCCCTCGATTTTGATTGAAATCATCCCTTTTAGAGTGGACTCTTTTTTTCAATTTGCCCTTTTGTTTCTGGAAAATTCAAATGTAATTTGCGCCAAATTAAAATGCCCCATGTCCTTAACCAACAACATCACCATTGGTGCTACCGACAAAATTGATTTCCCTGAATTTGACCTTGAAAACCTAGATTGCAGAATTGATACCGGTGCAGCGAGTTCCGCCATTCATTGTCAAAATATAACCATCAGAGAACGCAATGGCGAGGAAGTATTGAGCTTTCAGCTGCTCGACAGAAAGCATCCGATGTACAATAAGAAGACGTATCACACCAAAGAATTTCAACGAAAAACGGTGCGATCTTCTTTTGGACAAGAAGAAATACGGTATGCCATCACCACGAAAGTTGTGCTTTTTGGCAAAACCTTTGAAACGCAATTTACCTTAGCTGATCGCGTTAAAATGCGATTTCCCGTGCTCATTGGACGAAAACTTCTTCGCCAGGGTTTTGTGGTCAACATCAGGAAAAAGAATCTCTCCTACAACAAAAAAATAAAAAACACATTATGAACATCGTTGTTTTATCCGCTAATAAAAATCTCTATTCCACCAAAAGACTGGTCGAGGCAGGTGAAGCCCGTGGGCACAAAGTTTCTGTACTCAACCACACCAAATGCTACGTGGTTATGGAGCCGGGAAAACCGGAAATTTACTATAAGGATCACGCCATTATTGACGTTGATGCAATTATACCGCGAATTGGTGCTTCGGTCACTTTTTACGGGAGCAGCATCATTCGGCAGTTTGAAATGCGCAAGACTTTCAGTACCCTGAGCTCGTTGGCGCTGGTTCGTTCGCGCGATAAACTCCGCGCCACACAAATCCTCGCACGTCATGGTGTGGGTTTTCCCAAAACAGCTTTTGCCAAATTCCCCAGCGATGTCGATTATCTCATCAAACAGGTTGGTGGTGCTCCTTTAATTGTAAAATTACTGGAAGGCACCCAGGGACTTGGTGTTGTTTTGGCCGAAACACGCAAAGCCGCAAAATCGGTAATCGAAGCTTTTTATGGACTTTCCGCTAATATTTTGATTCAGGAATTTATCCCCGAAGCAAACGGTTGCGATGTTCGAGCTTTTGTCATTGGAAATAAAGTCGTTGCAGCCTATAAACGCATTGGAAAAGAAGGTGACTTTCGCTCAAATTTACACCGCGGTGGTACAGGCGAAAAAATTCGTTTATCAAAAGTAGAAAAGGAAGCTGCTGTGAAAGCCGCGAGTTCATTAGGGCTGCAAATTGCGGGCGTGGATATGCTGCAAAGCAATCGGGGACCGCTTATTCTCGAAGTGAACTCCTCCCCTGGTTTGGGTGGGATTGAGAAATATTCCGGAATAGATGTCGCAACCAAAATCATTGAATTTATTGAACAGAACATAGGCAAACCGCGAAAAGCAAAAGATAAAGTTGGGGCATAATGCATTGGTTTATAGCGCAACATATTAAAGACAATGTGGCCATCCTCTCGGAAAATGAAAGTCATCACGCCACAAAGGTACTCAGACTTTCACTGGGAAATAGGGTTACCGTAATCGACGGCATGGGAAAAGGCTGGGAAGCAACCATAGAGGGAAAAGACGGTCGTTTACTGGTGTGTTTACTGGAAAAACCCTTACCCGTTCAATCTGCTCCGAAATTAACGCTGGCCATTAGTCCTACCAAAAACATGGATCGGACGGAATGGTTTGTGGAAAAAGCGACCGAAATCGGTGTTGGTCATCTGGTATTTTTTCTCAGCAAAAACAGTGAGCGCAAGAAGTTGCGAATGGATCGGATAGAAAAAATTGCGGTGGCGGCTGCCAAACAAAGTCAGCGACTCCACATCCCAAAAATCACCGGACTAATTCAATTTTCGGATGTTTGGGAATTGGATGGTCACGACAAGCGTTTCATCGCATGGTGCGGCACGCAGAAACGGCCTTCGGTTTTATTGGAAACAGCACTTCAAGGTGCGAAAAATCCGCTGATATGTGTAGGGCCAGAGGGCGATTTTACTGAAAATGAAATTTCCATGGCGAAGGATGCCGATTGTATTCCGGTGAGTTTGGGAACTGCGCGCTTGCGAACAGAAACCGCAGGCGTGTTTTGTTGTGTCATTAATCGAGTTGCATGCACCCCGTAGATTGGATCATCATAGTATTATCCCTGGCATTATTTGTCGGGATAAATTTGTATTTGCGAAACTCCGGCAGCAAAAACATGCGATCGTTTTTTCTGGGAGGCGGAAAAATGCCATGGTATGTTCTCGGATTAAGTATGGTGGCCACCACCTTTGCGGCGGACACCCCACTTTGGGTCACCGAAAAAATTGCCCAGCACGGTATTTCCGGAAACTGGCTTTGGTGGAACATGATGATGGGCGGAATGTTGACAACCTTTTTCTTTGCCAAATTGTGGAAACGCGCCGACATTCTCACCGAACCCGAATTTATTGAACTTAGATACAGCGGAAAGGGTGCGCGTTGGTTGCGCGGTTTTAAAGCCGTTTATCTGGGTTTGTTTCTCAATGCCGTCATCATGGGATGGGTAAACCTGGCCATGATGCGCATTTTAGAAGTTTTTTTCGATCTGGATCAAAATACTGCCTTTTGGCTGACCATGGCCGGGTTGATTTTGGTGGCCTTGTATGCTTCACTGGCCGGACTTTCCGGAATTGTCATTACCGACAGCATTCAGTTTTTTATCGCCATGATCGGTTCCATCGCCCTGGCCATAATTGCGCTCAGGCAACCGGAAATTGGTGGCATTGCAGGTTTAAAGGACCAATTGCCCGAATGGCGGTTTGATTTTTTTCCAAAAATTGGTGAACCCGGCGGAGTGGGAACTTTTAGTTTGAGTATAGGTGCATTTTTATCCTACTTTCTGTTACAGTGGTGGAACAGTTGGTATCCCGGTGCAGAACCCGGTGGCGGCGGTTATATCGCCCAGCGAATGATGAGTGCCCGAAGTGAAAAAGAAGCCCTTTGGAGTGTTTTATTTTTTCAAATTCTCCACTACGCCTTTCGTCCATGGCCCTGGATCATTGTAGGTTTATGCGCCTTGGTATTTTATCCAAATCTTCCCATAGAAATGTCGGGTAAAGGATTTGTGATGGTCATGAAAGACTATTTGCCGGTTGGACTAAAAGGACTTTTATTGGTGGCATTTATTTCGGCTTATATGAGCACCATCAGCACCCAGATCAATTGGGGAGCAAGCTACCTTATCAACGACCTGTACGCGAGGTTTATACGTCGTCCGGATCGTTTTTCAGGACAAGCCATTGCGGAAACTCATTATGTGCGGATGGGTAAATTGACCTCGATTTTATTAATTGTAGCAGCGGGTTTTGTGACCTCCTCCATCCACAGCATTGATCAGGCTGCGCAATTTCTCATCGCATGTGGTGCCGGACTGGGAAGCGTATTGATCCTTCGATGGTACTGGTGGCGCATCAATGCCTGGAGTGAAATTGCAGCAACCATAATTCCCATACCCCTGCTCTTTTTAGCAGAGTATGTTTTAACACCTTTATTGGGGTCGGGATATACAGACCAAAACGGGGTTTTCTATACCGTTGTCGGTTGCACCATTGTGGGCTGGTTACTGGTCACATTTTTGACCCGTCCAACCGATGCGCAAACACTGACCCATTATGTGGGTAAAGTCAGGCCGGGCGGCATTTGGGGCGCGTATGCCATATCTACATCGGAAAAACTCCGCCCCTTGTTTTTGCAATGGATATTTGCCGTGGTTATGGGTTATGGAAGTCTATTTGCGGTGGGGTACGGAATTTTCCAGGAGTGGCAATGGGCAATGATTTGGGGAATCGCGGCGGTAGTGGGTGGGGTTGGGTTGGTAAAGTTGACGATGAATAATTGTTGAGACCAAACGGCTTTCGGTATTCGTGGAGAATTCGTAAGACCGAGAGTTATTGTGAATGATGAATGGTCAATGGTTAATGGTTAATGGTTAATGGTTAATGGTTAATTGTTAATTGTTAAATATGAACCCTCATAATATAGGTTGCCTTCGGTTAGTTACCTTTTACTTATTTTGTTAATAACCTCCAAGTTAATAAAATTTAGTTTCAACTACATTTGCATCATCAAGCCTAAGCGGAGATAGGCTCTGCTGGGGAGCAACC
>JAFIEY010000105.1 GCA_020832345.1 Cryomorphaceae bacterium
TTTTACTGAATACTCTTAGTATTTTTACTAAATTCATTTAGTTTTTTTACTCAATACTATTCGTAGTTTTATTTAATACGTTTTTTTTTTTACTCAATACACTGCGTAGTTTTACTCAATACATTTAGTTTTTTTACTCAATACTATGCGTAGTTTTACTCAATACGTTTAGTTTTTTTACTCATTACACTGCGTGGTTTTACTCAATACGTTTAGTTTTTTTACTCAATACACTGCGTATTTTTACTCAATACGTTTAGTTTTTTTACTCAATACTATGCGTAGTTTTACTCAATACATTTAGTTCTTTTACTCATTGTACTGCGAAGTTTTATTCAATTCAAATGAATTTTTTACGCTACCATATAAATGTTATTACGCAATGAGGGGGGGTGAAAACCTAGTATATTATTGGTTACACTTTCTACCCCGTATTCTTCAATCCACTCGCGAGGGCATTGACCAATCCCAGTAACTTCGTCAATATCCTGTCTTTTTCATCACCATCGCTCAAGCTTCGCCATTCCCGTAAATATCGAATGTGTTTTGCATGCAATACACGGAGTTTGTCATCGCGCCATTGAAGTTGGTCGTATTGCACATGTCTTCGAACAGATGGGGGTTTTTCAAAGAATTCTTCAATCATTTGAAAAGCCAGTTGGTAATCCGCAAGAATCATGTCCATAAACACTTTTCGCTCCTCCGTAATCTCATCCAGTGCGGCATATTGCTTCATGATTTTCAAATTTGAACGAATGAGGTTGGTCTCGGTTTGGATGAGCAAAAACTTCAGGAAACTCCATTGCGAAATACACGCTTTGAGCCGTTGGAAGTCTTTTGGTTTTTCACTTTTTAACGCATGCAGTGCTGTGCCCAAACCGTACCAACCCGTAATGGTGTTTCTCGATAAATTCCAGCTAAAAACCCAGGGGATGGCCCGAAGGTCATCAAGTGTTCTGGCGCCGGTCCGTCTTGCCGGCCGAGATCCTATTTTGCTTTGTTCCAACACATCAATGCAGGTAACTCTGCTGTAGAAGTGGATGAAACCGGGGTGCTGGGTAAGACCCCGATAATGTGCGTAGGATCGTTGCGACACATCGTGCATAACCTCAAAAGGGAAGGCTGCTTCCTCAGCGTTTGTCTTGTTTTGCGCGATGTGCCGGGCCACCCCAGAAGTGAGCGCAGTAAGGTTATAGGTACCGGTCATGGGGTTTCCAAAAAGCTGGGCAACAGACTCGCCCTGCACGGTAATTTTTATGCTTCCACGCACGGTGTTTTGCGGCATGCTCTCTAAAAACCGATGGTATTTTCCACCACCCCGACTGATGGTTCCACCGGTTCCGTGAAAAAAGTACACCTCGATATTGTTCCTCCTTCCAACTTCAGAAAGCGTCATTTCAGCGACGAACACATTCCATCTGCTGGCAACTGTGCCCCCGTCCTTGTTGCTATCACTGTAACCGAGCATAACCTCTTGTTTGTTGGTCAATCGACTGGCTCTTTCTTTGGTTATGGGGTGTTTCAAAAATTGATCGACGATTTTGGGGCCGTGGTGCAGGTCGGCGATGGTTTCCAAAAGTGGGACAACCATGATGTTTGTATCGAGTAATTGAGTTTCACGCATGAGCAGGTACACCAAAAGCAAATCGCTGACATTCCGAGTCATGCTGATTATGAATGACCCAATTCCATCGACGCCATATTGCGCAACATGTCTGGCAACAACGCGATAACAATCCAACACATTGTCGGCTTCAGCGCCATAGGAATCAGCAACATTTGTGATGGGATCATTGCGTTCTAACAATTGATTCAAATATTCGACTCGCTTTTTTTCGTCCCAGTTGCCAAAATCGAAATCTTTTATACCATTGACTTTCAGTATTTGCGAAAAGGCTTTGTCGTGGTAGGCGCTGTTTTGTCGAATGTCCAGTTTTGCCAGATGAAAACCAAAGCACTTAATCAGGCGTTCAACGGAAAAGAGCAAATCCTCCGCGATTCCGTGGAAGCCACTTTCGAGAAGACTTCCTCTGAGGAATTTTAGGTCTGCTTGAAAGTCCACACTGGAAGCATAGAATGTTTCCGGTTCAGAAAACTTTTTGGAAATGGTGTTATTAATTTTCACCAACAGCAAATTCACATATTGCCGCCATGGTTCGTGTGGATTCCGCGTTACGGCCATTTTCCCTTGCAAGCCGAGTGCTTTTTCCTTTTTCAAAATGGCTTTTTTAAGACTGGGCGGTACTGGGTTTGTCAATTCCGAAATCGAAATCTTCTTTGCCAAATTGATTGTGGCATCCCGACAAAGGACTAAAGCTTTTTCACGGTGGAGCAGTAGGGTTTCCTGAGTGACCGCAGGCGAGACAAACGGATGACCATCCCGGTCGCCGCCAACCCAACTCGCAAAATGGATATTGGGAAAAACGTCCGGATTTTTTATTTTTTCGGGCGAAAGGCCCATTTCCATCCATGAACTTTTCAGTTGCTGATCGCATTTTTCCAGAACGATGGGAAATGCGTGGTTCAAGTAATATAACACATTGGCTCGTTCATCGCGGATTTCTGGTTTTTCCAAATAAATTTCACCGGTTCTCCACCATCTTTCCAAAAGCAAGATGATTTTCTCCCGAATGGTGCGACGTTCGGGTTTACTCATGGAAGTGTTTTCTCGTTGCACCAGCAGTAAATACAGCTCGCGGTGGATTTCAATTACGGTGACACGCTTGGCCTCGGTTGGGTGAGCTGTGAGCGTTGGGCAGACTGTCGTTTCCGAGATAGCCCGGAGCATTTCATCTTCGGGAATACCTGCCTTTATCCACATTTCCAGAGCCTCAGCCCAAGATCCTCGTATGGACGAAATTGTCTTTCCGCTTTCCAATTTCCTCCGATATTGTGTAGCAGCGTTTTCTTCCACCAGCGTGAGCAGTTGAAAATAAATACTCAATGCAAGGATGGTCTTTTCACTTGTAATCTTCGCTTCGTCAATGGCAACCTTTTCCGGTTTGCGACGTATTAACTCAATACAATCGCGCTCACCTATTCGTGCCAGCATTTCGGAATAACAGGCAACGATAAACGTTCTATCGTCGGAAACCTTTTGGTAGGAGGGATTGTAATTCTTCATGCTGTACCGGACTTTAATTTTTGCAAGTTACTGCAACAATTGCAAAGCGCTTTCCAGAATGGTGTCTTTTCCGCCGGCTTCATCGGATTGATCCAGGTCAACCTCAACGTCAACGGGGATGCCAGACTCAAAATGCTCGTCGTCCAGGGTGAGTGCTTGAGTGGAAGAAAAACGATAGACCCAGCCATTGGGTAGTTCACCAAACACCGGAGAACCCCCACCGCCTCCGGTAGTATTTCCCACAAGGATAGCGCGTGGATTTTGGCGCATCATTTCGGCAAAGTAAGTCGTGGAGCTATATGAACTTCGATTGGTAAGTACAACGACCGTTCCGCTGTAGGAGCCATTAGTCCTTGCCGGAACCCGCAAATCTGTCCACGATGAAAAACAATCACTGCATGGGCCATTTTTGATGCGGACTTTTCCGTAGGTATAACTTTGATCGGTAAATGCGCCAGCCAAATTAAACGCATTGTTTATGGCACCTCCGCCATTGCTGCGAACATCAATGATGACTCCTTTGGCATTTTGGGCACGGTGCAGTATAGCGGCAATATCATCGTCCCGAAGCGACTCCGTAAACGAGCGATAGTTGACGTACAAAACCGAATCGATGAGCTGATGGCGCAAAGGACCGCTGATGTAAAAATCTTTCCCTAAATATTTTCGATCTATTATGCCCTGATTGTAATTGAGTGGATAATTTTGTTGCCACTCCCAGTTGCGACTTCGGTTAAATGGACTGGTGAGATTAACATGACCGTCTTCGAGCTCGAAAAGCATTTCGGCCAAAACATCGAAAAGTTCGTGCTCCGACATATTGTTGTCAACCTCCATGACATATCTTTCTTTCACAGCTTTCCAATCGATTTGCTTCAACTCAAAATAGGCGTAGCGATTTTGGATATCATCCCAAAGATACTCAAAAACCTCCGACGGCGTGGTTCCGGGATCACTGCTCAAAAGCGTTTTTTCACATGAAGAAATTACCCCTATAAAAACCATGGCATATATTGAACAAATAATTGAACGAAGTGTATTTCTCATTTTAATTTCATTGAAAGGGTCATCAACCACATTCCTGTGCTGCGTGCATGCAATTTCGCTCCAGTAAGTCGGGTATATTCATAGATATAATTCAGGCTCAAACTATTTCCGCTAGAGAGGTGCCATTGGAGTTTTGGCCAAAGCGCTGCATTAAACGCACCGCCCGGATAAAACAAGTAAAGGGATTCCCAAAATCCTCTAAGCGCTCCATTGGGTTCATAACCAAAACCTTTAGGCAAAGAGGATGTGTAGCCAGAGGGCAAATAGAATCCTAAGATTTGAAAGTGAGAAACCGCTTGAAAAGAAAAAGATTGGTTTTTAAAGGTAAAGGGCAAATTGTATTTGACTGCCGGCCCGAAAGAAGTAAACACATCCGTACGACCGTTGAAGTTATCGAAGCCAGTGATAAACCGATGTTGCAATCCATTGCTATTCGACCATCCCCACGAAATTTTATTTTCTTTTCGTGGGTAAAAATTGAGATTGAGCAATCCGACCGAGGTTGCCTTTAATTCTCGTCCAAAGGAATTTGTGGTACGGGACTGACTGAAATTAAGTAGCCATAGAGTTTCACGCTTTTCAGACTTTTTTTCATACCCCAACAAGGCTGACAATCCTAATCCATCAAACAGCAAGGGAGAATAGCCTTCGTCCCGTAGGGCATCAGACCGCAAGCCTCCACCAACGAAAATGGAATGATTTTGCGCCAGAAATTCGGGCAGAAATCCAATAAATATAAAAAGACACAAAATAAATCGATGCATTTAGTTTTTGATTTAGACAATGCAAAACTAAACCACAATAAAAATGAAAATAATGATTTTTATCAGCGAAGATTAAAATGAACACAAATCTGTTTTCCCCTATTTTTAATAATGCGTTCATACCTAAAAAACCCATAGTAATAGCGATGGTTTGCAGAATTATGTCGATGGCTAATTTACCAAAATAATTGAAATTTGGAAAGTAAAAATTCCTACAAGCATCATATTTTTGGAGGGTTAATTACGGACGAATTTAATAACATCCGATATGTCTATTTCTTCTTTTAAAAAATGCTTGCTTACCTTACTCATTTCCACACCTTTTGGCACATCCTTATTGGTTCGTGCACAAACACCGCCAACACAATATGCCACCATTGGATTTGAGCGAAATACAGGGGTACTGTATTTTCCCGTATATCGATTGAACGCCAATAGTACTGAACGATTTAATAGGGGCGCAACAACATATACTGAAACGGAATTACAACAAGCGGGTATTTTCCCCGGACACCGAATTACCAAAATCGCTTTTGAAAAAGAATCAGGTGGAACATTAGGCAGTAATCCATTGGTTTTAAAAGTCTGGATGCAAACCATTCCGACAAGCGGACCTTCAGGACTAACTAATATTTTTGACCAGGACATCCTTAGTGCTAATCAAGTTTTTTTAGATTCAAATACCATTATTTTAGATAGCGCTTCATGGTTTGAAATTGATTTGGACACTGCATTCATCTACTCAGGCGGTAATCTTAGAATTTATACAGAGAACATAATTCTAGGGGCATCTCCGTTCTCAACCGGACCAATTTCCTGGTACTTTAGTGGAAACTGGAACGTATCAAGTGGCAGAAACAACATTAGTTATCCTTTTCCTTCAGGACAAGTGCTTTCGGGAAGTAATACCATTGGCTACCGACCCAATACCAGAATCGGATTTGAAAGTCCCATCGGTTCAGATATTTCACTAAAGCAGTTTCTGTCACCAACTTCAATTTGCGCGGGATTTACAGATGTAGAAGTTGAAATTCAAAATACCGGAATTACAGATTTAGATTCCATAATGATTAGCTGGCAGGTAAACAGTGTATTTCAATCACAGATTTCCTATCAACCGGTTTTACCTTCAGGGGGAACAGTTAGTATTTCGTTGGGGAATTTCATCGCCAACCATGATTCCATTTATGAAATAACTGCATTTTTAGCCAATGCCGATTCTATTGGTGATGCCTTTTCTGCAAATGACACAATCCGCATAACATACCAACCCGCTTTATTTGGTGGATACACCATCAACAGTGCAGTCCCTACTGGCGGCAACAATTTCCAAAGTTTTAACGAAGCCTCAGCAGCATTGAGTCAACGAGGAGTTTGCGGCCCGGTTGCCATGATCGTAGCTCTCAACAGCGGGCCGTATAACGAACGTGTTATTTTTGGAGAAATATTCGGTGTGGATTCTATCAATCGAATAACCATAATCGGCAACAACAACGCCTTAATTCACAACTCATTTAACCCTGCGATGGAATTAAATGGTGCCGACTACCTCACTATTATAAACCTCACCATTATAATGAACGGCTTGAATTCCGCAGCGGTTTATCTCTCCAACCGCTCAGATTATAATACATTTGAAAATTGCTCAATCAGTTTTAGCGGAACGGCAACCAACTCAGCTTCTGTGTTGCTAGGCGGGGGAATTCTTCCCGGCATAGGGGGACAGGCGGGAGATTATAATTCATTTAAAAATTGTGTCATAGATGGAGGTGGTTTTGCGGCTGCGCTTTACGGAGCGAACACGAATAACCGAAGTATTGGAAATTCCTTTATTAATTGTGAAATTAAAAATTTTGTCGGCACGGGGATTCATATTTCCAACCAAGAGGATTTTCAAATAAAAAATTGCAAAATTCACCGCACTGGGGCTCCACCGCTTGATAATGTTAGGGGAATCACATTGGATGGCGATATCCGGGGAACCACAATTGAAAAATCGGAGGTGTATGATTTGCTCTCTGGAGGTGGTCCAAGTATAACCTACGGAATTTATTGTATCGGAAGCGGAAGTCTCGACAAACCCATCCTTATTAAAAACAATTTACTTTACAATTTTAATAGCAATGGACTAATTCAGGCCATATCCGTTCGGCAAAATGCCAACCATTTGAACCTGCATCACAACACTGTGGTAGTGGACAATATGAATCACACCGGAAACTCTATGGTGGTAGGGATATTTTGCGACAACTTAATAACGCATTTTCAAGTGCTAAACAACATTATTTTTGTACAATCAAGCAGCACCGGTCAAAAAACCCTTTTGCGAATTACGGCCAATGCACCAAACATCATTTCAAATGGAAACGCTTTTCACTTGGGTGTGACCGGAATAGTAGGACAAAGTGGCTCAGGCATGTTTAATACTTTGGCCGGATGGCAAACCTCCACAAATAGGGATCTTAATAGTGTTCAGGCCGACCCGCTCTTTGTGAGTTTAACCCTGAAAAACTTTACCCCGTCTTCCCCATTAGTCAACGATATTGGTGATTCCATTGGCATCGCTGAAGACTTTTTCAGCAACTTAAGGGATTTAAGTGCACCTGATCCGGGTGCAATAGAATTTTCTCCTTTTTCCAGAGATCTCCGCTTGTCAAATGTCGTTCTTCATCCGGATCCTTGTTTGCTGGGCAACGACACTATTTTTGTTGAAATTGAAAATATTATCGGCCCGACGATTCCATTAAATACAGAACCAATAACCGTACACTGGCTAATTCAGGGGCCAAATACTTCCACAGGTTCTGTCGTTTTTAATTCCGGGAATTTGCCCATAAATACCAAAACTAACAAGATTTCTACAACCATAAATCTATCCACACCTGGCACTTATGAAATTATCGTTTTTCTCGATACCAATCAGGTCAATCAAAACCCTTATAATGATACAATTCTGCTATCTTCATTCGTTGTAGAACCCATTTTTTGGATAGAGCCTAAAAGTGACAGTCTTTTTGATGACACCACAACCGTTCGGCTTCAAGCATTTTCTCCCAATTTTGCTGTGGGAAAAGTCATTATCACAGAAATAACCCAAAACCGCGTTGGCAGCAGTGCGCCAATTACCGGCTGGCCCTCATATATAAAAGCCAATCAATATGTAGAGTTGTTTGGCCCTGCTAATGAGGATATTTCAGGATACACATTGGAATAATGGAGCACACAAAGTTTGGTTAGCACTTACACATTTCCCCCGGGCACAATCCTAAGTCCACAGGGAACGGCCATTATTGGCACCGGCTTATTTGGTTCAAGTGTGGAGAGCCCTTCTGATTTTTATTACCACGGAGCACTTCCCACCTTTCCACACTTTGGCGGCACCATTTCCTCGGGAAGAATTTTAAAAAATGCAGAAGGTGTTGTTGTGGATGCCCTTGGCTACAGTACAGTCCTACAACAACCTTATACATTTCCAAATTCAGCAGAATTACCATATTATCACTGGAACCCTTTTGGCAACAATTTTATTCACAACGGAAAAATGCTGCTTGGCCCGGATAAAAACAGCCATGAGAATTGGGCGCCTCTAAGTTGGGCTCCCTTTCGCCCCACCCCAAATATTCCAAATAGCAACGTGCCGCAGCCGGACAGTGCTCTTAGTTTTCCGGTTACTTGGACTGTCAATGGCGCCTTTGCCGGAAGTGGTGATGTATTTCACGCCGGACCATTTCCAACCCCAGGAACCTATGAAGTAATTGCAACCTATCCCTCTACTAATGGTTGTGGTTTATTAAGCGATACCGCGATTATTATAGTTGATTTTCCTTATTGTTATGCCTTAGACAGTTTTCAAGTGCAAACGGGATGCGAAGAAATTTCCCTCGCCTGGACGAGCGACAACACACAAAAGCGAAGTTTTATTGAATATGGCCTCGCTGGATTTACCCGTGGTAGTGGCACCTTAATTCCAGGCGCTCAATCTCCCCACACCATTTCCAACCTCTCAGGCAATACCTTTTACGACATATACGTGATTGACAGTTGCTTTCAATTTGACCCTTCGATAAATGACACCGTATTTTTTGATCAAACCATTGTTTTTGACACCAGTATTTTCGTCACACCAAATCCGGTTGCCGGCTCTATTCACTACGCCCACGATGGTATGGGTGGATACAATTTTTGGTTGGTTGGCAGTGCCGGGCCCATTGAATGGTATTTTGGTGACGGAACATTTGCCAATGGAGATTCTGTGTCGCACAAATTTATGCAAAACGGAGTTTACAACATCGTTGTCATCGCCGAAAACAATTGTGGCAGCGACACGGTAAAACTTGATTTCAAACATATTGGCACGGAAGTATTCCAAGCTCAATACCTAGTTTTATATCCCAACCCAGGCAACGGCAATTTTCGAATAGAAAACGCACCATTCAAAGAAAGCTTTCAAATTCAAATGATTGATGGTACCGGAAATTCCTGGATTTTGGGCAATTTTGAGCCAAAGTCGGATTTTGAATTATCGATAACATCTCTGCCCGCTGGGATATACCAAATGATTTTCACCAATAGAGAGGGTTTTGTAATCAGGCGCGTGGTAAAACTTTGATGATGTATTTTTGAGCTTTGTTTTTTATATTGAAAAAAGACCTTCAAAAAATGAAAAACAATTGCAATTATAAGTCCACGCCAAAAAGGATGATTTCAATCAAAATCGAATAGGTGGGAATTTTTGACCCGAAGCTAACTATCTGTTAGTGAAAATTCAAAAATCTACCAACAAGGAAGATTTTGGCAGAAGGGGACTTTTTGGAGCAGACTCATACATGAAAGACAGTTGCAATTATTGATTTATTTATAAAAGTTTCCGAAATTGCGATTCAATAAAATATACATTTTCACCCTATTTTGCATAGTTTCCGTAGCAAATGGACAGCCTTTTACCCTCTCGGAAATGAATTTGGCAGATGAATTTGTTTCAAATAAACGCGAGCAGGTAATATGCATGAAAGCGGCCAAAAAGTTTCATTATTTACTAAACGAATACAGGGCAGAAAACGAATTGGACACATTATCTTGGAGTGATTTATTATGGCTTACCGCTTTAAACCACACCATTTGGATGGGACAAAACGAAAAACTTTCGCATAAACAAGAATTAGAAACGCCGTACTTTACAGGAATTTCCCCTTCAAAAAGAATGTATTTTTCGGATGACATCGGATCGGGAGAATACTTTGCGGGGGAAAATGTTTGGTATTCCCGGGGGTTAGTTGCTTTAGAAAATGAGGAAGACGAAATTGCAAAATCAATAGCGGTCTTTGCTTTTAGTAGTTGGAAAAATTCCAAAGGACACAATAAAAATATGCTGAGGGAAAAACCAAATATACACGCCGCTGCTTTTTATTACAATAGTGGAAAATTTTGGGGCACCAGTCTTTTTGGCAGGCAATCCAATTATACCTCAAATGATATTACCCGTAAATTAATTCATTCGGATAAAAGACTAAAAGCCATAGAGGTGCCAGAAAATACCCTGGTTAAAAATTACCGTGAAGCATTTTTACAAAAATATTTCAAACTAAACAAGGGGAGTATTATTAAATTATTGAAAGAAGAATTTTTTAAAAATGAGCGCGCACAAATAAAATTCAGCAAACATTTGGAAAATGCAGCCCAGAAACATGCTGAATATATTCTAAAAAATGGACGTATGATTACCTCCGTCCAAGAAAAAGGCAAGAAAGGATTTTACGGGGTTTCACCCGTGCATCGAGTAAATAAAGCCATGCACGGTATGGGTAATTTAAAAATATTCGCCAAAGATGTTACTGAGCAAATTGCCGTTCTTTCTACTACCATTGACAGAATAAATACGGAAGATCTGCAAAGATTTATACTAGAAATTCTCAATGATGAATTAAACTTAGATTCATACCACACCGCTGGATATGGCGTCACTGTTGAAATTAATGGGGTAACAAAAACAATTGTGGTGGTAAGATTGGTACTACCATCTTGAAAAAATCAAAAATAGAAAAATAAATTTGGTCAGTTCAATTTTTTGTTTTTTTTTGTGGAGTTAAAATCATTAGTGGCCACGATGACTTAAAACCGTTATTTCGACTGACGAGCAAAATGCTAAGTCGATAAAATTCTAATTTTTTTAAAAAATGAAAAAATCAATTTACATTTCAACTGTTCTAATATTTTCTCTTGCTTGTAGCAAAGAGGATTTAAACATTGAGGAAACTAACCAAATGGAATACACGATTTCAGATCCTTTCATTGAGCAATATTCCCAATTTGGTGATGTTTGGCTGGCTGAACAAGACTATGAAGCCTTTTTTCAAGAAATTTTTGCGTCGGGATACGTAAATCTTTATGTAGTCGATCAATTTGAAGGTGATCGTTTAGAAATTTATGTTTATCCCGACTACGAAGGTACGCCCCCTCAATTCAGGATGGGATCAAGTGGAT
>JAFIEY010000106.1 GCA_020832345.1 Cryomorphaceae bacterium
TCTGGCAGAACTCGCTTTTAGCGAACATGAATTATTTATCGGCGCCATTACCAACAGTGTCTTCTATTCTACTGGCAATCAGCTCACCATCAATTTTGGTTTTCCGGCTTCACTGTTTGTTTCCAATCAGGGGCAATCGCCAACCCATATAGAAATGGACTTTGCCAGCGCCTCCAAGAAGTCTTTCGTATTCCAAAACCACCCCACCAACCGAGGTACGCGCCCGGGATAGCAGTGGAAAGCCCGCAGTGGACACCGCCAGCCGGGACGCGAGCTGAGGAGGCTGGTGAGGATACGAGCCAGACCCCGCACGCCGCTGACCCGGCGGGGGTGGACACGAGGACTTGGAATGGATAGCCCGAATTTGGCGCCCTAATCTATCCTAAAAAGGAAACACCTAATATTGAGTCTGCTCCGAAAAGTTCATTTCTGCCAAAATCTTCCTTTTTGGAGTGGATTCATAAATGAAAACGGTTTTCATTCGCGCAGCAAATAATTTAAGTTCTTTATCCCTAGCTAGCAATTATCCCTTTTTAGCTAATAAATTCATGCATTGAATCAATTGTACTTTGAATTAAATGAAAAAATTGCTATCTTTACAGTCTGTAATTTAATCAATATCATCAACCACGTTGTGAAGCTTGACAATTATATTTGCTTCATACAACAATAGCTGGCTAGCAGATAGTTGGCTTTTTACCCTATTTTAACAAAAATTGGCAGCCAATGCGTATTACTACCTCACCCGTTAACAATGGCTTTAAATTATTTTTCACCGTCTTTAGTTTTTGGATAATTACTAATGTTAGTTTTTCAATTGAGCTTAAAGCTCAGGTGAATATTGCTCCAAATGCTACTATTACTTCGGTTAATTGTACAGGTGGGGCTTGCTGGAATCTAAATAATGGTAATACAGGCGTGTGTGGTACCCCACAGTTTAATTTTTTACCCAGCGCTAACAATCCTTTAATTCCCGGCAATATTTGGATTGAATGGAATTGGACTGAGGAACAATTTTTTAACGAAATCATTATCCACAATGGATTTGCAGACAACCGGATTTTAACGGGGGCGACGATTCAATATTGGAATGGGCAAAGCTGGCAAAATCACCATACTTTTTCGAATCTGCCTTTGCAATGTGAGAACAGCGTACCAATTCCGCCATTAATTACAAATCGGTTTAGAATTACTTCTTTTACCGTAGAGGGTGTTTTTCAAGATCCAAACGCTTCACTTCGCGAAATAGAAATTATTGGTAATGTGCCCTCAAACAATGATGCCGGTGTGTATTCTTTAGTTGCTCCTAAATTGTTTTGTCCCGGGCAAGAGGACGTGGTGGTTCGCGTTTTTAATTATGGCAACAACCCTATTTCGCAAGTAACTGTAAACTGGACAATAAACGGAATTCCGCAGCCCCCAATTACCAACGCTGGTTCTATTGATACTGCGGGTGGTACAAATTCCAGCTATATTGATGTCCTTTTAGGCAGTCACAACTTTTTACCTAATACAGCTTACGAATTGGTTGCTTGGACATCTATGCCTAATAATGTAATAGATGCCCAAAGCTTTAATGATACATTGAAAACAACCTTATTCACGTCCATGAGCGGTACATATTCCATTAATGCCAATGTGGCTACTGGAGGGGCTAATTTTCAGTCGTTTACTGATTTTGCTCATTACCTTAACAATAATGGTGTTTGTGGCCCGGTGGTAGCAAATGTGGCAGTAGGTTCCGGGCCTTACACGGAAAGACTTAGGTTGAACAATATTGAGGGAACTTCTCCAACAAACACAATTACCATCAACGGGAATGGCAATACCCTTTCTTTTGCAGGTAATTTTTTAGAATTATCAACAGTGGCCTTATACGGCACAAGCCATCTCACCATTGATAGTTTAAACATGGAAGCTACCGGAAGCACACATGGTTGGGTTTTGTTTTTGGGGCATCAATCTGATAGCAACACCATTAGAAATTGCAGCTTGCAAACCTCAATAACATCAGTTGATGCCAATTTTTGCAATATTGCTATGGCTCTTTTTGAGGGTTCAACTTTTATAACTGGCACTTCTAGTTCTAATGCAAATTACAATACTTTCGAAAACAACGTAATGATTGGCGGGCTGCATGGGGTGTATTCGAGATGCGGGGTTAATCTTCCTGCAAACAAAGGAAATGTAATACGAAATTGCAGTATTCAAGACTTTCAATCCACGGCAATAACGTTTTGGTTTAGCCAAGATTTAATTATTGAAAAGAATGTTATTAGTCGATTTAATCGAATGAATATTAATGCTACTACTGCGATATATCTTAGTCAAGCAGGGGCAAATGCCAGAATTACCGAAAATATTATTCACCATCTTTTTCCACAAAATTTGACCATTACTAATCCCACAAGTGTATTGACCATTGCAAACGCTAATAACTCTCAGCAAACTAAGGGGTTGATAGCCAATAATCTAGTTTATAATATAAACAGCATGGGAAACATTACGAGTTTGAATTTTACAGGTTCTGTAAGCAGTTATTGGGATATTTATCACAATACATTCGTTTTAGATTCTCTTTCCGGATCGGCTACTGGAAATACGATATTGATTTCATTTCCGAACAGCTCTTCAAGTAATTTTAATGTAAAAAACAACCTTTTCTATCTTGATCGAGGAAGTACAGGTAATCAACGATTTTTTTCCAGTGGTTCATTAAATTCGGTTGATTTTAATAACAATGCATATTTTTCGTCCAACCCAATTGTTAATTTGGCAACGGTTTCAGGAACACCTATCACCACTTTTGCAAATTGGCAATTGGCAGGAAATGATATAGATGGCGTATTTTTAAATCCCAACTTTCAATTTACGCCACATCCTTATCAAGCCACTTCACCGAATGTTTTGGGTATTGGAACAAATTTAACCCAAGTAGTTCCCGAAGATATTTTAGCCGTACAGCGTCCAACCAATCCCGATCCCGGGGTGTATCAAACACCTGCCATACCCGGAATAGATTTGGCCATAAACCAAATAATAATTCCTGTTTCACCCAATGTTTGTCAAGGAGCTAACCCTGTTGAAATTGAAGTGGGTAGCTTTGCTTTGGACACGGCAACCGGATTTACTGTTGAATGGTGGGTAAATGGAATAGCTCAACCTCCCGTTGTTCATACCGGATCAATTCTTCCGGGATCAACAAATATTTTTAGTTTGGGGACAATAAATGTGAATTTGGGTGTTTTATACAATATACAAGCAAGAATTACCCAAGTATTGCCTACACCGGATATTGATACGACAAATAATAGTGCAGTTTTGACAGATATTGCCGCCGGATTAGAAGGCGTTTATACCATAAATCAAGGTGCTCCTGCATCAATTACCAATTTTCCAAGTTTTAACGATGCAGCCCAAGCTCTCAATGACTTTGGAGTTTGTGGTTCTGTAGAAATAAATGTTGTTCCCCAGAGTGGACCGTATGCGGAACAGGTGATGTTTGAACGTGTTCGAGGAACTTCGGTGTCAAATACCGTTACGATCAACGGAAATGGAAACACCCTTAGCTATTTGTCAACCAATACGGATAAACGATACACTTTAGGTTTAAATCAGGTAGATTATTTTACCATCGACAGTTTAGTGATTATTGCCGAGGGAAGGCTATCTGGGGAGTTTGCGCGGGGAGTTTGGATCACAAACAATTCTAACAATAATACCATCAGTCATTGCAAAATAATGGTTGATACTTTAATTTCAAATTCTAGTATTATTGGTGTTGTAATTAATAATTCTGCAACCCTGGCTGCTTTTGGCGATGCTGGAAGAAACAATACCATAAAAAATAACGAAATTAAAGGAGGGCAATTTGGGATTGTGCTTAACGAATCACAAATTGATACTTTGCCATCAAATAATAAAATATTGAACAATAGGATTTCTGATTTTAATACATACGGAATTTACGGAACTTCTTTGTTTGCTACTGTAATTAAGGGTAATGACGTGACGAGAGGAAATAGGATTCCTTCTAGTGGAGGACTTTTTTATGGTTTTCATTTTACAGGAAATACTCGAAATATAGAAGTCGTTGGAAACCATATTCACCATACATGCCAAAATTGTACAAACAACACATCAGCTCAATACGGAATGCATATTCAAGGCATGTCTCTCTCTCATGGTATAAGCATTATCGCCAATAATATCATTAGTGATTTTAACGGTGGTGGAAACCAATTTGGAATTTCATTAGGTTTAAATAATGTTGGAGCTAAAGTATTTCACAATACCATAACAATAGACACTACGGGATTTACCTCGAATCAATCTTGTGGAATTGTTTCTGGTTCGAACAACTCTAGCGTTGAAATTTTTAACAATATCATTTCCAATACCAAGCTTAATAACGCTTTTGCTTTTTGCCATAATACCGCCCGCCAGATGCCTGCTTCAAACTACAACGCGATTTATGTACCTCATGGAGAAATTGCATCTCATGGTAACTTCAACAATTATAGTACTATTTCCGATTGGCAAAGTCGCACAGGCAATGATGTAAACGCAGTATTAGATCCGCCTCGATTTTTAGATCCCTCAGCTATGGATTACACACCCGGAACAGGGGCGCATCATCAAAAAGGCACAAACCTCCTAAGTTATGTGCCTAATGATTTCTTTGATTCTACCCGTACAATCACACCCGATTTGGGCGCCATTGAGTATTCGCCCCCGCCTTGTTCCGGGCCCTACAACTTGGTAAGCGACAGCCTAACCCCGACCTCCGGATTTTTCACTTGGGAATCCTTAGATAGCAACTGGGTAATTGAATATGGAATTATGGGATTTTCCCCCGGGGTGGGCATGGGATTTCAATCTGTTGCATCTTCCAGTACTTTATATGAAATTACCGGATTGCAATCTAATTTCTGCTATGATGTGTATGTTGCCGAACTTTGTGGAAACGACACCAGTGTGTGGGCAGGGCCCGTAAGTATTTGTACACCAAAAGCAAACGACGCTGTAATGATTGGTGTGGCCTCACCAAAAGATCTCGATTGTGGCGATGTCAATACGCCATTGAAAGTTGAAATTTTCAATAACGGTTTTTTCCCTATTACTACCGCAGATATCACTTTGGAACTTTCCGGAACAATCAATCAAACTTTCAATTTTACCTACATCGGAAATTTAGCCTCTGGCGAATCTACAGGGGTTACCATTGCAAATCTTGATTTATCCTTGGGTGCATTTGTGGAAATTTTAGCTTACATAACTATTCCCAACGACCAAAATCGCGATAACGATTCGGTACGTATGGATAGTGTGCGGGTAGTTCCGGAATCCCCTCAATTTGACCATTTTCCATTTTGTAAGGGAAATAATTCTATAACCCTTTTCGGTGTGCCATTTGGACTTCCCTATGGAGGATTTGAATGGTACACAAGCGATACCGGGCAAACACCATTTAGTTTTTACGACACGGTCCAAATTGCAGCTTCTATGCTTCCAGATGTGTGGATTACCTACCAAAAACAAAGTTTTAGAGACTTCATAGAGATAAACACGTGTTCACCCGGTATTTTTAGTAGTTGCAATAACGGTGATTACATAGATAATTTTTCCACTACGGGCGGTCGAACCAAGGATATTAGTAATTTGCAATCCGCTTGCTCCTCTGGGTCTTACGGAGATTTTTCGTTTTTACATCAAGTAGATGCTAAACCCGGCGACACTATATTTTTCACCGTGCAATCCAACCCTGTATTCCGTCAAGGTTATCGATTGTGGATAGATTGGAATAACGATGGAGCTTTTGATGGAATAGGAGAGGACGTATGGCGTTCAGATAGCAGCAGTTTACTTCCTATTACAGGCCAAATCATTGTACCGCTTTCAGCGCCTAAGGGCATGAAGAGGATGCGGATTCGTTCGAATTTCAACGACGTACCAACGAGCCCCTGCGACAATCAGGCTTATGGTGAAACTGAAGATTATACCTTTGAGGTATTAGGCGAGAATGATTGTTTAGACAATAGAGTTCAGGTTAATGTTGCAACAGATTCAGCTGTAAGCGCTTCATTTACTTACAGATTGCTTCCCAACTTAGAAGTTGAGTTTATCAACACCTCTACTCCGGACAGCACTTCAGCATCATGGGATTTTGATGGTATAGGCACTGCCACCGGCGACACTGTAAGTTTCACCTTTCCACAATATGATACCGTTACAGTATGTTTAACAGCTTCTAATTCATGTTCAACCGATGATTATTGTTTGAGCATAAATCTGAATGAGTTTAGTGTAACCATGTATTCGATTAATAACTATAAACTTTTCCCCAACCCCAACAAAGGAAAGTTTGTTTTAAGTTTTGAGCAAAATGATTTTAGTGACCTCCAACTTGAGCTTCTCGACCTCAGTGGAAAAGTTATCTTTTTGGAACGACACACCAACTTTAGGGGAGCTTTTTATAAAGAGATATCATTAGACGAAATTGCCTCCGGAGCCTATATGTTGCGAATTGCTAATGATAGAGAAACCATCAGTAAACGAGTTATTATTTCAAAATAGTGCTTAACCCACATTGCAGCTATCCATCGTCAATTTCCCGTAAACGCAGGGTCTCATTTTTTTTGAGTTCAGATTTGTGTACTACGGATTTTCGTTTCACAAAGCGATAATTCCGATACTCTGGAGCTTGATAAATTTCTTTAACTTTTGCCTGCGGTTCTAAGTGCCTTCTTACATAAATTATTTCGTTAAAGGTGTTTTTACCGTATGTGGTTATCACTTTTTTTTGTACTTGTAATTCGCACTATTTCCTGCCATTTTTAATTGACTCCTTTGGCTTTTTGCTGGTATTTTATGGTGTTGAGAAACCCGAACCACCAAATTTTATCATCGTGATACGGATTTGTTTAAAAAACGAATGCGAAAAATCCCCATCGTACTTTTACCGCCGAATAATTATTACTTGAGGTATCACATGAACGTATTTATCTATAGCATTCACGGTTTCGACAAACCATTTTTAGCACAAGCTGCGGGAAACAATCACAAGTTGGGTTTTACTGAAGAGGCGCTTACCATTCATAATGTAAATCTCTGTAGAGGTTATGATGCACTTGCACTATTTTCAAACGATGACGCCTCTGCTCCGGTATTGGATGCCATTTATGCGCAGGGCATTCGCTGGATTGCCCTGCGCTCCGTGGGGTACGATCACATCGATTTGAAGCACGCAAAAGCCCTTGGGATAAAGGTGGCTAATGTGCCCGAATACTCTCCTTATGCCATTGCAGAACACGGTGTGGGAATGTTGCTTATGCACATAAGAAAACTTTATGAATCCCAACTCTTGCTTCAGCTGCAGGATTTCCGTTTGGACACCCTTGTAGGTTTTGATCTGCACGGTAAAACCATCGGAATTATAGGTACAGGGAAAATAGGATTTGCCTTTGCTAAAATCATGAGTGGTTTTGGATGTAAACTTCTGGCGTACGATCCTGTGGAAAATCCCGAAGCAGATGCAATAGGAATGAATTACACCGACCTCGATAATTTGCTTGGAGAAAGTGATGTAATTTCCATAAACTGTCCGCTCAACGACCACACACATTATATGATTGACACGCCGCAATTGGCACTGATGAAGCCTGGCGCCATTTTGATGAACACGGCGAGAGGAGCTATCGTCAACACAAAAGCCATGATATCTGCCCTGGAAAGCGGCCACTTGGGCGGCGCCTGCCTCGACGTGTATGAGAAGGAAAAAGGCTGGTTTTTTTACGACCACCGAAATACCATTCTAAAAGACGAAATGTATGCCCGACTCAGAAATTTCAAAAATGTACTCATTACCGGCCATCAGGCGTTTTTAACGAGGGAAGCATTGGAAGGAATTGCACAAACCACGATGGATAATTTATCGGATTGGGAAAAAAGCGGAAAATCAAAAAATGACTTGATATAGAATGATTGTTGGTTGGATTCCTTTGTGCAAACAGATGTGAAACTCCGCACAGTGGGAGTTTTGAGTTTGCACACATTCAAATGTGTGCATCACTTCTTTTTTTAATCCCATGTATTGTTTCTAATCGTCACTTAACCCTTGAGTCTGCTCCGAAAAGTCCCTTTCTGCCAAAATATTCCTTGTCGATAGACCTTTGAATCCTCACTTGCTCCGGTTCAAAAATCCCCTCGATTTTGATTGAAATCATCCTTTTTGGAGTGGACTCATCCTTGAAGTTTCTCACCGAACAATGGTAACCGTTCCGGTTTTTTCCACAGGATATCGGCCTTCGTATGGTGCGATAATTCGATATGTATAAACTCCAGTTGGCAAAGGTTGACCGTTAAAAGTTCCATTCCACCAGTTATTTAGATAGTCTTCACTATAGAACACGCGCTGTCCCCAACGATTATATACTTCAACTCGAGTATTCTCTTCAATTCCTCCGATGATCCATAGAGGGTTACGGCCATTCGGTGTAAATGCAGAAGGAATGTATGGATCGGTTTCCAAGCAATTGATTTCACGTAATTCAAATGAATCTGTTTCGATATAACAAGGTGTTTCTACTTGCAACCAGTAGGTTCCTGGTGTTGATATATTTGTTTTTTGTTCGAAATCACCAGTACTCCACAGGTAGAAACCTCCATTGGCGAGTTCCGGACCTAAAACTTCTTGCCAACTAGCTCCAATGTCATTGCAGAGTTCTAAATAGCTTCCGAAAGGATGAGGCCATTCTGGTCTTGGTTCATATTCCACCACAATGCTATCGCGTACAGTATAGCTATGATTAATGGTTACATCAACCCAATAGATTCCCGGTTTGTCAATGGTAATGCTTGGTGTCGTTTCTCCAGTATTCCACAAATACGTAGTGACGGTATCTTCGAGTTTGAATCCAATGGGCTCAGCCAAAATATCCAGTGTGGCATCTTCACACAGCA
>JAFIEY010000123.1 GCA_020832345.1 Cryomorphaceae bacterium
GTCCACTCCAAAAAGGATGATTTCAATCAAAATCGACGCGGAGGGGATTTTTGAACCGGAGCTAACTAACTGTTAGTGAGGATTCAAAAATCTACCGACAAGGAAGATTTTGGCAGAAAGGGACTTTTTGGAGCAGACTCAAATATTAAAAACCGCGGAAATTTCCATCAAGCCCTAACTTAGCAGCCAATTTTTGTGATATGTCAAACCCGCTGGTCTCGATAATCGTTCCCAACTACAATCACGCGCCATTCCTAAAAAAGCGCATAGATTCTGTTTTGAACCAAACCTATCGAAATACGGAAATTATTTTACTCGACGATTGTTCTACCGACCACAGTCTAGACATTCTAAAAAAAATCGATGACGAAAGGGTGAGGTTGTATCCAAACCGGGTAAATAGTGGCTCTCCTTTTACCCAGTGGAATAAAGGTGTTTCTTTGGCTTCAGGAAAATATCTATGGATAGCGGAAAGTGACGATTTTTGTGCGTTGGATTTTCTGGAAAAACTTGTCCCCATCCTTGAGTCAAATGATAAAATTACACTTGCTTTTTGTCAATCGTATTTGATTGATGAAAATGACAACATTAAAAACTCCTTTGCTGAGAACTACCGTTTTTTATATCAAACCAATCGTTGGGAAAATGATTTTATCGACTCGGGAAAGTCCGAATGCATTGATTATTTGTTGAAAAACAATACCATCCCCAATGCGAGTGCCGTATTGTTCCGAAAAGAAGCGTATGAGAAATCTGGTGGTGCTCCCGGAAATTTCAAACTTAACGGGGACTGGATGCTCTATGCAAAAGTCATAAGTCAGGGGAAGTTTGCCTTTCTCGCAGAGCATCTCAATTATTTTCGAGTCCATTCCAATACCCAGCGTCACAAGGCGCGAAGGGCGTCTCATGCCTTTCCGGAAATGCTGGAAATTCAATCGTTTATAACAAAAACCTTTGCTGTTGATCCCGAAAAAGTTCGCGATGCCAAACGACAAGTATCGGAGTGGTGGGTTGGCGGTTTGCCCCATCAGGGTTGGTTACGAAAGGGTTTTTTGCGAGAAAATATCAAACTTTATCGGGAGTTTGCCCCCATGTATGCTGCGCTTTGGCTAAGGATAATTTGGCATTTCACCTACGCCATCGGTTGGTATTTCCTGTATATAACCGGACTATTGACGGTCGCAAAAAAAATCCGATCAGCGCTTTTCCCGGGAAAATATTTTGAACATTAAACCATGGTATCAATTTCAGTTGTAATTCCACTTTATAACGGAGAACGTTTTATCATCGAAACGCTTCAATCACTACTATATCAATCCCAATTGCCGGATAGCATCATTGTGGTAAACGATGGAAGCACAGACAAAGGCCCGGAAAAAGTTGCGGAATTTGGCCAAAATCATCCCCGGCTAAAAATCCAAATTATCAATCAGGAAAACCGGGGACTTGGCGCCGCACGAAATGCTGCTATCCCGGTAAACCAATGCGATTATATCGCTTGGTGTGACGCCGATGATCTATTCCACCGCGACAAAATTGCCGCCATTCATCGACACATCCGAGTTGAAAGTCAAAGCAAATGGATTACACACCCGGCAAAAGACTTGCAAAATGGTCAACTTAGATCGCGATTTTTCCGCAAGCCCATAGGCGTTGAAGATCTCCTCATAAACGGAAATCCCTTTCTTCCCTCGGCATGTATTTTCCATCGGGACCTCATCTGTCGGTATCCACTGAGTGAAAACCGATCAATGGAAGGGTGCGAGGACCTCGATCTTTGGTTGCGACTTTTTAGCGAAGGGATTTTCCCCACTTATATAAATGAACCATTGACATATTATCGCATCCACCCCGAAGCCATGAGCCAGCAACTAGAAGCACATTTAATCCGAACCCAGAAATGTTTAGAGAAAAACAATATCACTGGCATCCTCTACAAAGAAACCATGGCCCGAAAATATTACGAAAATGGTCGGGTACTTCAACGTCGGGGCGCACACCAAAAAGCGGCTAATTTTTACAAAAAATCCGGAAGGTCCGACCTGAAGCTTTTACTTATCCGTTTGAGCAATTGGCTTAAATTTAAAGTATAACGAATTGGTGGTATGACACAAATACAATTGAAAATTGAGTCTGCTCCAAAAAGTCCCTTTGTGCCAAAATCTTCCTTGTCGATAGACTTTTGAATCGTCACTAACAACTAGTTAGCTGCGCCCCCTCCGCGTCGATTTTGATTGAAATCATCCTTTGTGGAGTGGACTCACGAATTGGTGGTATGACACAAATACAATTAAAAATTACGGATCGAAATGTAGAATGTAGCGTGTAAAATGTAAAATGTTTTAATCGTGTGTTGTAATTTCTAAAAAATACGATGACATAATGTTCTTGGTCTCTCGCAATCTCTACAAATACCAAAAACCATTCGGCGCCCACATTGTCCATTGTCAATTAAAATAGTCCCGATTACCTGAATGTTTACAGAACAAAAAAACCACGAACCAAATGATTCCGGTATCTCGAAAACTCCACGAATACCGAAAATAGCTCGGTCTCAAAACGACTAAACACCTAAACGACTCAACGCCTAAACATTCAATACCATTGCACAAAAACTCTCAGTCTTACGAAACCTCTACGAATACCGAAAATAGTTCGGTCTCAAAAGGACTCAACACCTAAACGACTCAACGCCTAAACATTCAACCCCATTGCTCAAAAAATTCTCGGTCTCTCGCAATCTCCACGAATACGGAAAATAGTTCGGTCAAAATGTCGTAATTCATAATTAATTTACCCATATATTTCCCTCACAAAACCCCTCTAATCCATATTCTTGTATATGAAAAAGTTAGCTTATATTTTCGGTATTATTTTCTTCTCCTTTTTGCTGAATGCGCAAATTGAATTGCCGTATCAATTGCCACATAAAGATATTTTATCACTTGCAGATGCCCCACTTCCACCGTCCATCAGCATCAGTAATGACGGAAAAAAAGCCATTATGATTTATCGCAGTCCGTATAAATCAATTGCCGAACTCTCTCAAAAAGAGATGCGTTTGGGTGGACTGCGAATCAATCCGGTGACTAACATTTCCAGTCGGGTAAACTATTCCAATAACATTACCCTTTTTAATCCCGAAACCCAGACCGAAACAGAAATAAAAGGATTTCCCCAAAACGGTCAAATCGCTTACATATCATGGTCCAAATCACAAGATAAAATTGCGTTTACCCACACCACGGAAAATGGGGTGACGCTTTGGTATATCGATTACCCCTCGGCCAAAGCCCACAAACTCACCAACGACGACCTAAACGCCAACATGGGGAATCCCTACGTGTGGCTTACGGATGAAAGTGGCTTTTTGGTCCGCAGACTTCCCGCGAAAAGAAAAGCACTGATCGATACGGAAAATGAAATCCCTACCGGGCCGGTTATTTCGGTAAACGAAGCGGGCAAAGAAGCACAAAACCGCACCTATCAGGACTTGCTGAAAAGTCCGCAAGACGAAACCAACTTTGAAACCCTGACCCGATCTGAAATCATAAAGGTTACCCTCAAAGGAAAAATTAGTTTATGGAAAGACGCCGACTTATACCGATTCATCTCCCCTGCCCCCAACGGTGAATATTATATGGTAGGCACCATCAAAAGACCATTTTCATACATAGTGCCATTTAGTCGTTTCCCATTGGACGTAAATATCCTCGACAAAAACGGCAAAAAGGTACACGCGCTGGCCAGCATTCCCCTCATCGAAGATCTCCCAAAAGGTTTTATGGCCACCCAAACGGGTCCTCGGAGTTTTGGATGGCGGAACGATAAAGCGGCCACAGTGTATTGGGCCGAGGCTTTAGACAACGGTGATCCAAACAAAGAAGTCGAATTCAGAGATCAGGTTTTTCAACTACCCGCGCCATTTACCGGCGAAAAACAACCCTTAACCAAAACCGTTTTGCGCTATTCGGGCATCACATGGGGAACGGATGAAATGGCGCTCGTATCAGAATATTGGTGGAATACCCGCACCGTGAGAATGTCATTTTTTGCGCCCAACAGACCAAATGCACCCCAAAAACTTTTTATAGAGCGAAATTATCAAGACCAATACAGCGATCCGGGTAGTTTTGTCACCCGAAAAAATCAATTTAACGAAGAAGTTCTCGACCTCGATGAAAATGAAAACCTTATCCTAATCGGGGCCGGCCACTCGCCCGAGGGCAAACTTCCCTTTATCGACGAATTAAACACCAAAACAATGGAAACCAATCGACTGTATCGGGCAGCACAGAACGATCAGTTGGAAAACATCATAAAAATAATAGATCGGAAAAATGGCGTCTTTCTCACCCGCTTAGAAAGCAGTAATGTCTATCCCAATTATTACCTCCGAAACATAAACGATGGAAGCTTACAGGCCGTGAGCAAATTTGAAAACCCCTTTCAGGCCCTGGAGAATGTTCACAAAGAGGTCATCACATATACCCGGGAAGATGGCCTACAGTTATCGGCTACGCTTTATTTACCTGTTGGATACGACAAAAATTCGGGCAAAAAAATGCCCATGATTATGTGGGCTTATCCGCGCGAGTACAAAGACAAATCCAGCGCCGGACAAGTCACCTCCAGCAGCAATCAATTTACGCGTCCATTTTACGGTTCGCCGCTGTATTGGATCAATCGAGGTTATGTAGTTTTAGACAACACCGCCTTCCCCATAGTCGGAGAGGCTGACGAAGAACCAAATGACAGTTTCATCGAACAATTGGTTGCCAACGCAAAAGCAGCCATTGATGCGGTTGACGCCATGGGATATATCGATCGAAAGCGCGTAGCCGTGGGCGGCCACAGTTACGGTGCATTTATGACCGCCAACCTCCTCTCCCATTCCGATTTATTTGCCGCCGGCATTGCGAGAAGTGGCGCTTACAATCGCAGTCTAACGCCCTTTGGCTTCCAATCGGAGGAACGAAACTACTGGGAAGCACCGGAGGTATATTTTGAAATGTCACCCTTTAGTCATGCCGACAAAATGAAAACACCCCTATTGCTTATCCACGGATCGGCAGACAACAACTCGGGCACCTACCCCATGCAAAGTGAGCGATATTTCAACGCCCTAAAAGGCCTTGGCGCACCGGTTAGGCTTGTCATGCTCCCAAATGAAAGTCACGGATATGCAGCCCGTGAGAGCATAATGCACATGCTTTGGGAACAAGATGAATGGTTGGAAAAACACCTAAAAGGGGATTTGGATTGAAGTCCAATTTTGGGCGCCATTTCCCGCCCTCTACTACAAGTCCTCTCCCCCACGTCGGCGACTACTGCGGCGTGCGGGGTCTGCTCGTCCCTCACAGCCTCCGCCGCTCGCGTAGTCGCATCGCCGTGGTGGCTGCGGGCTTTCCGTTCCGGTCGGGGGCGCAACACCCAATTAATATCCGAATTGCGTTTAATCTTGTTTTTCACCCATCAGCCCAAAACACAAATTATCAATATTGCGAAAGTTTTTGTGATAGGCAGAAATGTTTGACAATACGATTACGGCTTTTTTTCCTTCTACATCCATTGCCATAGATGAGGTGTAACCACCGGTGCCGCCGTTGTGCCAATACCATTTTGCACCATCTTTCTTTTTTAAAATAAACCACCCCATACCTACATCCCGGTCTTCATTGTCCTGAAAGGTCTTTTTACGCGAAATCGAAAGTGTCGTGTTTGTGCTGTCAAAATGTGCCAATGCGAATTTCGCAAGATCTTCTACTGAAGAATAAACCCCGCCGGCACCAATCAAGACTCCCGAACTCCAATTCGGTGTAGGATCCCCCCTATCGTTTAATCCACCAATTAATTTATCAGAAATTAGCTTTTGATCGGTAGTAGTATTTGGCATTTTATACATTTCGCTTATGACCTCCCCTATCAATTGCTCAAAGGTTTTTCCTGTAGTATTTTGCAACGCATAAGCAAGTAACCCAGCTCCTAAATTAGAATATTCAATTTTATACCCAACCGGATGATCTATAGACACCTTTTTTGTGAGATATGAATTCAACTTTTCTCGGTCGTATTTCTTGTAAGGATCACTGGACGACATTAAAGCCAACCAAAACATATTTGACGGCAGTCGCGGTAAACCCGAAGTATGATTTGCCAACGATACAAAGGTGAAATCCAGATTGTCGTTAAACGGGAAATCAAAATAAGTACCTATGCTGTCCTCCCCTCTAACCTGCTTCTTGGCTATTAAATCCGCAAGAATAGTAGAGGTCATCACTTTGGTAATCGACCCAATCTCAAAAACGCCCCCTGAATTATCTACAAATATCAATGTGTCTTCCAACCGCTTTACACCCACATATCGGACGTTATCCCCATTTATAAGTGCAATAGACAATTGGGTATTATTCGGAAAGTTTTTCGCTTGTTGGTAAATACTGTCCATTTCCGCTTGGGAAATATGATTTGACGACAAACCATTTATAGCCGGTTTTACCTCAACGAAACGACTACATCCTACAAGGGTAAATAATGAGTTTATAATTAAAAATATTTGCTTCATGGTTAAGCTTTTATGTTATTTCAGCATTCGTTATTATTCGATCCAAAAAATTACTGACTGTTAAAAAAAACGTTCCGGGAATACAACCAATTGAATAAAGTTAAATTCCAATTGATCAAAAGAAAAAGACTTCCCACTCGGCATGGCGACATCCATCGCGGGAAAATATCGCAAATTGGTGCGGAGATACCAGGTCTGTATTCGATTTGGTCTTATGTCCCAACCAAAAATCAACCCTGGTTTAAAACCGGAAAAACCTCCTTGGCCTCTACCATCCGGATAAGTTTCAATTACTTTTTGTGATTCAAAACTTATGGCCGGCCCTATAAAAGGTGCAAATCCTTGATAGTCAGCAAAAAACCAAAATCCTTCCAACGTGATCGCATTCCGTCTGGCCGTTTGCAAATGTTCAAATGCAGATATGGTGCTTTCTATTTTTCGGTAGGCTAAATTGATGTGAACATCAGGTTTGTGCCAATAATATCCCAAACCAAATTCCGGAAATACGGCAGAACTATGTTGATCTATAAAGGGCATTTCTGACGCATTATGAGATGCCGGTTTTAAAAAAAATGTGGAGGAAAATCCAGCTCCAATAGAAAATCCATTTAATCGTTTGCGTTCAGCCAAAATTTCCGTTACCCGCTGGGTTCGCCCACTTAGCCATTCCTCTTCGGCATTTAATGTATTGTCCAACATAAATGTTAAGCCTATTGAAAACCATAATGTTTGCGTTTTAACTTTTACCATTTGTGTGGTATTGATATAATACGGGATGGTATTTTGAAACTGGTATCCCATGCCCAAGTCAAATAAAAAATCCCGATACCCGTAAACTACCCCAACTTTGGCCGGATAGCGAAACCGATTAACCTCCGCGCCCTCTCCTTGTTTGTAGCGATTTGAAACCATTGACACCCCAACGTAAGGGCGAATCTTATTTCTCTCAATGGCCAAGGGAAAATATTTTGCCCCCGTTTCAACCCCGGTCGAAAAGCCACTATTTCCAAATGAGGTAAAAGGTATGGCAATAAAAAAATCTGCATGGCCCCAAAAGTGGGTCCCCCCGATTATGATGCGATTTTCTAAATGCGGGTTAAGCGGCGATTGTTGCATCAATCCTAAATCATCAATCATATAGGTGTGAGCATCCCCGGAATGAAACCTACGAAAATCGGTACCCAATGTCAATTGAGCAAAACGATGACGGGTTTTCCCACCTTCTATATAAGGCTGAGCTTCCACTTCCGAAAAAGTGCAAAAAACCAACAATGCCAAAAGAATATTTTTTTGTCTCATGAACTGATGGGCTTTCGTTCAGAACTTCGGGATACCTTATTGCTCCAAAAAACGATGAGTGGAACCAAAGCCAAAGAAGGCAGTAACCAAATCAAAACAGGTGGCAGTGTAAAGGGAAGGTATTTTGCATTGACCACAAGAAAGGCCGTGAGTGAAGCTATATATGCCCCGGTCATTCGAGAAATATGCGCCAAAAGCCAATACATTTTGTGTTTCGGCTTCCGCCTGAAATTTCGCCAATCTTCTCGGAAAAAAACCAAACCAAATCCACCAAACATCACATACACCAAACCGAAATAATGCGTATTTATAATCAAATAGACACCATACCCCACAAAAAAAATCCCGAACATCAAAATGGAAATCGCTAAAAACCAATCCAACCAAATGGGTTTCTGCCCGGCTGCCAATCCCTTTAAATGCGTGTACCGTCTTCCGCCTACCACCATATAAATGGTAAAAATCCCTATCGCAAATAAAAAGCTATTGGGCCTTATCAGGGTTAACACAAGAGCTGAAAACGCAGACAGCAACATGGTGAAAAAAAACAATCGCCCTACCTGCCGATGCCGCATTCCGCCTTTGGGCAGCATCATACCTATCGATCCTGATAATAGACCAACACCCCCACCTATGACGTGTACAATTAATAAAATGTAAATCAACGTGTTCATAATTCTGAATTTTAAATTGGAAAAAATCAACTCAAAATGATTTTGAGTTATGAGTCCACTCTAAAAAGGATGATTTCAATAAAAATCTAGGGATTTTTGAACCGGAGCAAGTGAGGATTCAAAAATCTACCGACAAGGAAGATTTTGGCAGAAAGGGACTTTTTAGAGCAGACTCAGTTCTTAAAAGTCTTCAATAAAAACCCAAACATCGAGATCTTGAAATATGAGGATGCAGTTTCACGTAAAGACTTACTCCGCGCAAATGAATGGCAGACTTTTCTGGAATTAAAAAAATCGTGATTAATGAAAAGAATTAGTGACCAATGACAATAATTTGGGATAGAACCTCCCAATTGTGACCAAAAACAAAGGGGCTAATCCAACACCTCTTTTATAGTATTGACATAATTCCGCGATACGGGAATTTCATAGTCGTTTAGACTTTTTAATTTCAAACTCAATCCTTGGGCGTTACCGGAAAAGGATTCAACATTTTGTAAATTGACCAAATACCTCCGGTGACACCTTACCAAGGATGGATATTTTTCCAACGACTGCTCCACCGCTTTCAAAGTATTTCTTATCAAATGCTTTCCATGCGTGGTGGATATTTCCAGATAATTTTCTAATGTTTGTATAAAGAGTAAATCACCAAGTGCAACTTCCAAATTCTCCGATTTGTTTTGCGAAGGGATGTTTATACGTGTATCGTGTTCCGTTTTTTTGTATTTGTTGACATTATGGTTTAAGTCATTCGCTTGATTTAAGGCTTTACGAAAATGAAATATATAGGCAATTAATGTGCTAATGGAAATCGGGAAAACCCCTATCACTAGTGTAAAAACCTGAAATATAATAAATGGACGAAGCTGGAAACCCCAAAATCCCAGCAATGCAGAATATACCCAATTACATGTTCCTATGATAAAAATGACCCACAAGGCATAAAGGATATTTTTACCTACCGTCCAGCTGGCACGCGCATACCATTTGGGAAATAAAATGGTGAACAACAAATGACTGGACAACATTGTAATGGTCGTAATCAAACCATATCCAGCCAATTGCAAAAACTTGTAATCACTCCTGTAACCTTGTAAACCAAAAGGTTGAAAAACTGCCAAAAACAAAAAGACAAACAACCCGAATACCACTGCCATCCTTAGCTGCTTTTTCAAAGAAGATTGAAAAGGAAATAAACGGTGGATTAGCAATTTTTCCATTTTGAATTTTGAAAAATGATTTCGCAAATGTACCCAATAATCTACCAATGATTTGGATGGGAATATATTTGAATAAATAATTATTAATCAAACACTTAAAACAACACTCCAAAAAAAAGTTGAAGTACAGCAATAGATTTTATTTGTATTTAAAATTTTAGTGTATCTTTCACCCTCAAAATTTATTCATAAACCAATCGTTTAAAACGGTTTGATTAAAAATGATCATTGCTTTAGATTATTCTGATATTCATTTTAACAAACCATTAAACGACCAAAGCTTGTAAAACCAACAACTATGAAGCAAACTATACTATCATTAATGGCAATCGGGTTAATAAACGGTGGGCTTTGGGCTCAATCTGAACCGCAAAAACCCAGCTACGAGTTCAAAGTATATGAGGCAGACGGAAACACCTATATCCAACGCAACATGCCCATGTACGTGAAATTCTCAGTTACCCCTGACGGAAAAAACTACCCTTTAAAAAGTAAAAACCATCCGGAAGATACAGAGCCAATGTATTTGGATGACGAAGGCGTTCATTACCTGCGTCACAAATGGGCTGTAGATCCGGAAACAAAAAAAATGATTTATCCACCACGCGAGGTCATCATGGAAATTTATGCCGACGGTGTTGCGCCAAGAACCACCCGCAGGTTCCACGACGCACCCAGATACAACGCCGGTGGCGTTACCTATTTTGGTAAAGGTTTGCGCTTTTCCCTATCAGCCACCGATGCTGTTTCCGGTGTAGCGGTTACCCAATACGCCCTCGATGGTGGTTACACCAATTACAGCAACAATGTATCCGTTAGCGGTGAGGGTGCCAAAGTCCTTTACTATTACTCCGCTGACAATGTTGGCAATGTGGAAGAAACCCGCTCTTCTTCTTTTACCGTGGATCTCACAGCGCCAACATCCAGCCATACCATCAATGGAATTGTGCACAACAGCAACGTTTTGGCGCCTAGCACCTTTTTCACACTTAGCTCTTCCGACAACCTTTCTGGTGTAAATACCACCTATTTCAGTCTGGACGGCGGTGGCGACCGTGTGTATTACAATAGAGTAAACATGACCGGACTTAGCGACGGCGAACATACGTTGCATTATTACGCAGTAGATAATGTGAAAAATACAGCCGAAAAAGGAAGTTTTGACTTTTACCTCGACCGCATTCCGCCCGTTGCAGACATCTCGGTCGTTGGGGACCAACACCGGGGCAACTACC
>JAFIEY010000128.1 GCA_020832345.1 Cryomorphaceae bacterium
TTTAACAGTGCTGTTTGAACTGTTTTGTATGTGCTGGCGAATGTGTATATTCGTCGTGGCATTGGAATGATAGATTTGCATATTATTTATTGTTTGTGGTTAAACAAAAGTAATCAACATTTCTATCTTCCAGCCCTTGCAGCTTCGTTCCGGGTACGCCTCCACTACGCTGCAAGGGCTGGAAGATGCCATCAACAACGTTGTGAAACTAAACACATTGGGATTAAAAGCGCTAAAAATAGCATTACTTTGGTTTTGAAAAATCTCAAATTCCGAACGGGTCAGATAGTATTCGGGCATTTCCATAATGGATTGGAAAAGCGCATCACCTTTTTTGTCATAGAAGTATTTGCTTGGAAGGGATTTTTTTGGTTGAGATAGGAGCTGAATGATTTCCTGCTCCATTTCAATATTTTCATAAGTCATAAGCCAATCTGATTCCGGTAAATTGCCATCGAAGTTCCGGGTGAAAAAAGTTTCTGTAAGTGGGGCGTTCATGTCCCATGGGCGTAGCAATGGAGTGGCCTCGGAGCACCATTTGGTTCACCATAAATTTTCCGTTATACTCACCGAGAATACCTTTCCATGGTTTGTAGCCGGGATATGGAAGGTAGGCGCTGTTTGTCCATTCCCACCGCAAACCGTAGTTGATTTTTTGCGCGGCAATTTCCCATTCCGCTTCGGTAGGGAGGCGTTTTCCGGCCCAATTGGCAAAGGCTGTAGCTTCGTAAAAATTTATGTGGGTAACAGGGGCGTCAATGGGAAATATTTCTTTTCCGTTGAGGGTGTAAAAAAAGCTGTGGTTTTTCTCCCAGTATAAAGGTCTTTTCGCGCCACTTTCTTTTACCCATTGCCATCCTTCATCGTGCCAAAATTGGTGATTTTTATAGCCGCCCTCTTGAATAAAAATCATATATTCCCCATTGGTTACCAATTTGTTTTCCACCACTACATTTGGAATGTAGGTTTTATGTCTTGGTGTTTCATTGTCGAAGCAAAATTCATCTCCTTTATATCCAATTTCATAAACGCCTTCTTTAATATGGAAATCTTCGGAAGAAACGCCGGGGTCGAGTTCACCCAAATTGAAAAGCGAGATATCTTCCACATTGAGAGATAGTATATATTTGAGGTCGCAAATCAGGAGTTCCTGATGTTGTTGTTCGTGTTGAATACCGAGCTCGATGCGTCGTACAGCCTCCTCGGGAAAAATATTATGCTCAAGCCCACGGCAGATTTCTTTCGTGATATGATTTCGGTAAGCAAGAATTTCGCTGTAGGTTGGTCTGCTGTGAAAGCCCCTTTTTTCGCGTTTTATTTTTTCGCCAGCACCCTCATAGTAGCTGTTGAACAAAAGGAAATATTCGGAATGGAAGGGCTTATAATTTGGCAAAAACTCGTTTAAAACAAAGTATTCAAAAAACCAAGTAGTATGCGCGAGATGCCATTTTGGGGGGCTAATAAAAATTTCGGGCTGCAATACGGTATCTTCTGGTGATACATTGGCACAGATTTGTTCGGTTTGTTTTCGAGTTCCACTAAATTTTGTATGGGTTTTTTCGTTTTTCATGAGTTCAAAATGGTTTTTTGGCGATTCCGTCTAAACGGGAGAACCCACTTTTGAACGTTCTCCCAGGTGGGGAGTTTTTTCTCAGGTGGGTTTCATACACTTTTACAAATAACATTAATTCTTTCGTTTAGTTTTTAGTTTAGGCGTATTTGTGCAAGTAAAAACACGGACTAAATCTGAAATTTACGATTGAGAAAATTATTTTGGCGCAATTTACTAATTGAATGGCGGAAATAGAAATTAAATTTGTCTGTCACCTCAAAGGTGAAATGATTTATAGAAAGAATAACAGACCTTGTTTCCAGGTGAGTAAAATGCCGTCATCGGACTTTATAGACAGATTTAATAATGCCGATTAGAAATTTTCACCTGTCATATCCAGGGGAATATTTTCACTGCTTTTTTCACAAATAGCTTCAACAATTTCCGGGTGATCATTATAGACAATGGCTTCCTCTGTTTTGTTGAAAAACACCTTGAGGTAGTGTTTTGGCGCACCCATCAGCCATTGTTCCAATTGACTTGCGCTGTGTTTTTCGAGGCGGTACACGGATGAAAGTGGAATGTCTCGGGGTTCTAATGTCCCCCTGATCAATAAGAAGTCATCCGTTACCATGTATCGCGTAAATTTTCGCGAAATGAGGTGGTAAATGAATGGGACTGGAAAAACGATAAAAGGGTTGAATGCCCATTGGAGATTTTGATAGCAGAAATATGAGCCAAATACCATAACGCTCATCCATATCAACAAAGCCCCGTTTTTGTTCCTAGAATACTTGTTGACCATAGCTTTTGGTTTTAGACGTGGTAAAGTTAACGTTTTATTTTGAATTGACCAAATCGTATAAAATCGAGTCAATTTCTTTCACATCCGCATTGCTTTTTTCACCTGTAAAAATGATGCATTTTCCTTTTTGAGCATGTTTATATTTAAAAAACATCTACAGTAGGGGCGAGTTAAAAAGAGGGCAAACATATTAACAATCTTTTTATCAGCAGATTAAGTTTAGGTTAAGCGCATTTGAGGGGTGAAAAAAATATCGAAAATTATTTTTGCTTTTAATAAGGGTCGCCATATATTTGCAGGCCGAAAACGTAAAGACAATAATCGAAAGTTTAAACTTTCCGCCACAACAGGGTAGCATAAATTTTTAACCTATGAAACGCACATTTCAACCTTCCAACCGCAAACGCAAGAACAAACACGGATTTCGTTCACGAATGGCAACCGCTAACGGTCGTCGCGTGATTGCTTCCCGTAGAGCGCGTGGCCGTCACAAAATAACTGTTTCTGATGAAGCATCTCATAAACAGTAGTTTGTTGTGAAAATATATAAGAATTTTTGAAAAAGGTGTTACTTTAGTGACACCTTTTTTTTTACCCTGAAATGAATTTCCTTTAAAATAAATTACCATGCCGCGTAATAAAGACATCAATTCCGTACTCATTATAGGTTCAGGTCCAATAGTAATCGGTCAAGCTTGTGAGTTTGATTATTCAGGTTCTCAGGCGTCTCGGTCATTACGAGAAGAAGGAATCGAAGTTAGCCTTATCAATTCCAACCCGGCTACAATTATGACCGACCCGGTCACCGCCGATCATGTTTATTTACTTCCTTTGGAAATAGAATCTCTGGAAAAGATTCTTCAAGAACGCAAAATTGATGCTGTACTGCCAACTATGGGTGGGCAAACTGCGCTAAACTTGTGTATCGAAGCCGATAAAATGGGACTTTGGGAAGAATACGGAGTAAAAATCATAGGCGTAGATATTGACGCCATCAATATAACTGAAGATCGGGAGCAGTTCCGACTTTTAATGGAAAAAATTGGGGTAGGTGTGGCACCTTCACAAACAGCAACCTCTTACCTAAAGGGTAAAGAAATAGCCCAAAAATTTGGCTTTCCACTTTGTATTAGAGCTTCATTTACGCTTGGTGGATCCGGGGCAACTTTCGTACACACAAGAGATGAATTCGACGATGCCATGCAACGCGGTTTGGAGGTTTCACCCATCCATGAGGTGATGATTGACAAAGCCTTGCTCGGATGGAAAGAATTTGAGCTCGAATTGCTACGCGATAAAAACGACAACATTATTATCATCTGTTCCATTGAGAACTTTGACCCGATGGGCATCCATACAGGTGACTCAATTACTGTGGCACCCGCGCAAACACTTAGCGATCGTACATTCCAACGTATGCGCGATATGGCCATGAAAATGATGCGCTCCATCGGGACTTTTGCCGGTGGGTGTAATGTGCAATTTGCCGTTAGTCCAGATGAAAAGGAAGAAATCGTTGCCATTGAAATTAACCCGAGGGTTTCGAGATCTTCAGCACTGGCTTCAAAAGCAACTGGATATCCCATTGCCAAAGTAGCTGCCAAACTCGCTTTGGGATATACTTTGGATGAACTCAACAATCAAATTACAAAAGATACCACGGCCTATTTTGAACCAACACTCGATTATGTTATTGTAAAAATTCCCAGATGGAATTTTGATAAATTTGAGGGTGCCGATCGTCGATTGGGCATTCAAATGAAATCTGTAGGTGAAGCCATGGGTATCGGTAGAAGCTTCCAAGAAGCCCTCCACAAAGCGGCTCAGTCGCTGGAGGTTAACCGGAATGGATTGGGTGCTGACGGAAAGGGTTATACAGACCAGGACGAGGTAATTGAAAGACTCACATTTGCGAGTTGGAACCGAATCTTCGTGATTTATGATGCGATTCAATTGGGCATTTCCCTGCGACGAATTCACGATATCACAAAAATTGATATGTGGTTTTTACGGGAAATTGAAGATTTGGCACGCACACAGGAAAAAATTGAAAAACATAGTGTTGACACCATTCCACGCGACCTGCTTCTCGATGCTAAAATGAAAGGTTTTGCAGATCGGCAAATTGCGCATGCATTACATTGTTTAGAAAGTGAGGTGTTTAAGAAGCGCCAGGAATTAAAGATTCAACGCACCTTCAAATTGGTTGATACCTGTGCCGCTGAATTTGAAGCTTATACGCCATATTATTATTCTACTTTTGAAAATGAAATCCAATTGCCAAATGGTGCGCCTTTTGTCGAGAATGAAAGTATTGTAACGGATAAGAAAAAGGTTGTGGTGCTCGGAAGCGGTCCAAACCGAATTGGTCAGGGAATTGAATTCGATTATTGTTGTGTTCATGGCGTTTTGGCGGCCAGAGAATGTGGTTATGAAACCATCATGATCAACTGTAATCCCGAAACGGTTTCTACGGATTTTGACACTGCCGATAAATTGTATTTTGAACCCGTTTTTTGGGAGCATATTTACGAAATTATTTTGCACGAAAAGCCGGAAGGGGTAATTGTTCAGCTCGGTGGCCAAACGGCTTTGAAGCTTGCGGATAAGTTGAATCGCTACGGCATAAAAATCATTGGGACCAGTTTTGATTCCTTGGATTTGGCCGAAGATCGCGGGCGATTTTCACATTTGCTAGCCGATAGTAATATCCCTTATCCACGTTTTGATGTAATTACCACCGCAGAAGAAGCTTATGATGTGGCGGCAAAACTCGGTTTCCCGATACTGGTTCGTCCTTCTTACGTGTTGGGTGGTGCCGGGATGAAAATTGTCCTAAATCAAGAAGATCTTGAGCACCATGTCATCGAATTGTTTAAGGATTATCCCGGTAATCGGGTGTTGCTAGACCACTACTTGGAAGGTGCTATCGAAGCAGAAATAGACGCCATTTGTGATGGTGATGATATTTACATCATCGGAATCATGGAACATATCGAGCCATGCGGAATTCATTCGGGTGATAGTCATAGTGTATTGCCACCGTTCAATCTCGGCGAACTGATTATTGAACAAATAAGAATGCATACCGAAACCATTGCGAAAAAGTTACAGGTGAAAGGTTTGATTAATATCCAATTTGCCATCAAAGACGATAAAGTCTTTATTATTGAAGCCAATCCGCGTGCATCAAGAACAGTTCCTTTTATCGCCAAGGCTTATGGAGAGCCATACGTGAATATGGCGACGAAAATTATGTTGGGAGAAAATAAGGTTTCCGACTTTAAATTTAGTCCCGAACTCGACGGATTCGCCATTAAAATCCCAGTATTTTCATTTGATAAATTCCCCAAGGTAAATAAAGAATTGGGGCCGCAAATGCGTTCAACCGGCGAAAAAATACACTTTATTAAAAATCTTCGCGATCCAATGTTTAGGAAAGTGTATTCAGAGCGCAATTTGTATTTGAGTAAATAATTTTAGGATTTATGATTGAGGCAAGCCAAAGACAATTATTATTGTGGTTTACGCAATTGCCTTTGGTTTTGCCGCAAATTAAATCAATCACTTTTTCAATGTAATTGCTGTGCTAAAAGTCATTCTAATCATGTTTTTGTGTGCCTATGTATTGTACTTGCTGTACAATTTATTGGTGCGTCCGTTTTCCGATGGCTATAACCGGAAGGATTCTGGGGGTAATTCCAAAAATGGAGACCTCACCATTACGTATAATCCGCTAAAAGGAAAGCGCCCCAAACGCGGTGATGACGATGATTATATCGATTACGAGGAGGTTGAAAAAGATTGAATTAGCGTTTCGTAATTGAATGCGAAACGCTAATTGTATGCTTACTCAGCAAAGTAGTAAACGTGCGTAATCCAATTTTCCGGATTGTTGTCGGCTTCCGGATTTGTTACGTATTCCTCCATTGCCATATCCGACATAGTGAGGTTGTGTTCCTCAAAATACTTGTGTAACAGTCTGTGAGCATTTTCCAGACTTTCGTAATCTCCCTGGTGGGTGCTTTTAAAAGCCTTTCCTTCAATTTCAATAATGCGATAGCCTTCAAGCGAAGCTTCCCCGGAAATGGGAACGGATGCAGCAACATCCGTCGTGCCATTTTCCTCGTTCCATTCGTAATACATGGCACAAGGGGCTCCAACGATTTCCAGTTGGTCATTGCTAGAGATGTGATCGTAAATGTTTTGAAAATGCTTATCAAAAAAAGCTTTCATTTCATCCATGGGGATGGTTTCGCGAAAAGACAAATATTTGGTTTTTGGAAAAACGACGGAAGTTATACCCGATCCTTGTTTTGCTGCTTTAGCTTCGCAAACTGTTTTTAGTTTTTCCAACCCCAAATCGTAATCATTTGAAATTCCCTTTTTCATATTCATGAATAAAGCAATTACGTTAAAAGGACGAGGTAGTTTAGAGGTAAAGCCCCACGTAACTTCCACCGCACCATCTTCATCCTGAAAGGTAAAAAAAGTATGGGCAACACTTTCAAAAGGTTCAATGAAGTTAACATCGATTTCAATTCTGTTTTCCTCAATGCCCATTATTTCCTGGACACCTTTACCAACATCTTCATTTCCTTCCCAGAAATACTTAGCGCCAATGGTTCCGTCCGCACCTTCAATGCGACTTTCCATTTCGGGGTCGAGGTCGTGCCAAGGCGAGAATTCCGGGAAATTTTTCAGATACATAACCTGATTCTTTATCAAGCTTTGTGGGGCATTGATGGAGATTTTACGTTCAACCGACATTTCAGTGGGTGCCAAAAACGCGGCAACAGAGACGACGACAATCAGTGATAAAATCACCAAAAGAATAATTTTTACAGCTTTCATAGGTTTGATTTTTTTGGTTTGAACAAAGGTAGATATTTTTTGGACACTATAATAATCCGATTTAATTTGAAATAATTTTTAATTTTTTTTGTACGAAATTTCTTTTTATACTAAATTTGCTCGGTGGTGTTTGGTAGTGTTCAATACAAAATTATGGTTATGAAACATTTACTTGTCGTTTTTTTGCTTTGTGGAGGTTCTGCTTTTGGGCAATATACGCCAGATGAGTATCCTGTTAGGTCACCTAAGTTTAATCAAAAACCACAACCAAAAGAAAAAGTTGCATTGGCTGCTGGGCTAGGTCACGGAGGAGGGGGCATCGTTGGCGCTGAGGTTGAACTTATGTTTACAGAGCGATTTGGATTTCAAATGGGCGTGGGCTTACCAAGCGTTCAATTTGGAATTAATATCCATTTCGACGATTGGGTTCGGTCTTCTTATATATCTTTTCAACTTAATAATTTGGGAGGATTTGAAAGCAATCACATAAACACCTCTTTAGGGCCTCATTTTTATTACCGTGGCAAAAAGTGGCTTACCCTTGGGTTAGGCACTGCTTTTGTCGTTTCCGAAGGACCGGGACATAAACATATTTTTGGGGAGGCTAACCTTTTAATAAACATTTCTGTCGGTATATATTTTCCATTTTAGAAAGGTTTAGCATTGTATTCATCGTATTTTTGCCCACATGCAAAAGGTGCTTATCATTACGTATTATTGGCCGCCAGCAGGAGGGAGTGGGGTTCAGCGTTGGCTTAAATTTGCCCACTTTATTCGCGACCATGGCTGGGAGCCGGTTATTGTAACTCCGCAAAATCCGGATGTGGTTTTACGTGATGAATCCCTTATTAACGAAGTATCTGATGATATGGAAGTGGTGAAGATTCCCATTTGGGAGCCATATCATTTGTTTCGCAAATCCCAATCTCAAGCGCACCCTGCATTGATGCTTGAAGACAAAGAAAAAAGTTTGGGAAAGAAATTGGCCATCTGGGTAAGGGCTAATGTCTTTATTCCTGATCCAAAGATTTTTTGGAAAAAGGCAGTTGTAAAACATCTCCACCCGCGACTAAAATCCGGCGAATTTGACGCAATGATCTCTACGGGACCTCCCCATAGTATGCACCTTATTGCCTTAGAAATTAAGAATCGCTATGGTTTGCGCTGGCTGGCAGATTTTCGCGATCCATGGACAGAATGGGAACTTTGGCAGGTGCTGGGTGTCTCCGAATGGGGTATGCGTATTCATCGTAGGCTCGAAAAAAAAGTGTTGAAGAACGCGGATGCAAGCATTACGATTTCACCAACTTTCAAACGTGATTTTGAAAAAATTGCGAAAAAAGAAATTCACTTAATTACCAATGGGTATGATCACGCTGACTTCCCCAGTGATTTTTTCGAGCGGAAACCAAGTGATAAATTCACCATTATTTATACTGGAATCATCGACTCCATCCGTAACCCGATGCCATTCCTAAAAGCGGTGGAAGATTTTTTAACAGAAGATGAAACTCGTTCACGCCGATGTGAAATTTTGTTTATCGGGCAGGTCAATCAGAATTATGTCGATTATATTGCTGCGTCTGATTCTTTATCGGCAATAACAACCTATACCGGATATATTCCTCATAAAGAGGTTTTTAATTATTATGCTAAGGCGCATATTTTATTGTTAATTTTGACTTTATCGAAAAACAGTCAGGGTAATATACCCGGTAAAATATTTGAATATGGCGCTACAGGTAGAACCATTTTGGGGATAGGGAATCCAGGTGGTGATTCTTCGGAAATCATTCAAAAGGAAAATGCTGGAAAGGTTTTTTGGCCTAAAGAGATGGAAGGAATTCAGAGTTTTATAGCCAGTCAATACGAGCGCTTTCTAAATGGCGAAATGCAGCATTTCACACCGGCTTTTAAGAATTATGAACGCCGACAACTTGCGGCTGAAGTTGTCCGATTGTTGGGTAAATAATTCTCAGTGAGTTTATTTTAGATTAGTTTTTGGTTTTTCTTTTTCCTCTTTTGTCTCTAGCTGATTTTGTGTTTCTTACTTTTGCACATTATCTATTTTTAGAAATACTCTGCAAATGAAGATTATATCCGTAGTGGGTGCTCGTCCAAACTTTATGAAGATAGCACCCTTTTGTCATGCTATATCAGCATATAATATTTTAAACCCTGAACGTAAAGTATCGCATATTTTGGTTCATACCGGACAGCATTACGACTACAGAATGTCACAATCGTTTTTTGATTTGTTGAATATTCCGGCGCCTGATATCAATTTGGAGATTGGAAGTGGGAGTCATGCGGAGCAGGTTGGCCAGACGATGATTGCCTTTGAAAAGGTTTTGGAAAAGGAGCTGCCTGACTGGGTTGTTGTTTTGGGCGACGTTAATGCTACCTTAGCCTGTAGTGTGGCAGCAAAGAAGTTGCACATTAAAGTTTGTCATATCGAAGCAGGCTTGCGGTCTTTTGACGATCGAATGCCGGAGGAAATTAATCGATTGGTGACGGATAGATTATCGGATTTACTTTTGGTTCCTGACGTCTTGTCGGAAAAGAACTTATTAGCGGAGGGAGTTGCCAATCACAAAATTGGATTTGTTGGAAACATAATGGTAGATACCTTGGAAGCTAATCGGCAAAAAGCCTCCGAATTGAATGTTTATAATGTTGTTTCTGAAAATAAGCGTCCGGAATGTGAGTCCGTTTTTACACAAGATGGATTGCGCAGCGGCTATACTTTTCTAACCATGCATCGACCGTCTAATGTAGATGAAAAAGCAATCCTTACCGGTATTATTGATTGGCTTTTACAGCGTGCGGGTAGTCCTGTACCCATTTTGTGGACCTTGCATCCACGTACGGAAAAATTTCTCAAACAATATGATTTATGGAAAAAAGTTTGCGCCGCCAAAAATTTGGTTTTGATGCAACCTTTAAGTTATCACGAATTATTGGCTATAAATATGCACGCAAAGGTGGCCGTGACCGATAGTGGCGGTTTGCAAGAAGAATGCAGTATTTTGGGAACTCCATTTGTCACCCTCAGAGAAAATACAGAACGTCCGGTGACCTTACGGGAACATGGCGGATGTGGTGTGTTGGCCGGAAATGACCCCAGTCGAATCGAAGCCGCTTATGCCGATGCATTGGATGCAGGAAGGTCACCCGTTAGGCCACCGAAGTGGGACGGTAAAACGGCTGAACGTTGTTTGGCCGCCATTCTTAATTTTGGTCAATAAAATGGCTTCTATGAACATCTTAACCGTTTTGGGTGCCAGACCACAGTTTATAAAAGCGGCAGCGGTTTCCCAAGTTTTTTTGGCTGAAGGAATAGAAGAAGATATTTTGCATACCGGACAACATTTTGATGATGAGATGGATCGGGTGTTTTTCGATGAACTGGAAATTCCTCATCCCATAAAAAATCTTTCAGCAGGTGGAGGGCATCACGGTGCGCAAACGGCGAAAATGATGATTGGAATTGAATCTTTTATTCTTGATTCGAAGAAAAAATACGATCGAGTATTGGTTTACGGTGATACAAACTCCACCCTTGCTGCCGCTTTGGTTTCTGCCAAATTGCAGATTCCGTTGGCCCATGTTGAGGCGGGGTTGCGATCGCATAATTTGGCAATGCCGGAGGAGATCAACCGTAAGCTAACCGATCACGTTTCTCAGTTCTTGTTTTGCCCCTCCGACCAAGCTGTTCAAAACCTGAAGTCAGAAGGCATCACGGATGCTGTGTACCTTTCAGGCGATGTCATGCTCGATGCCTTAAACCGGTTTAAACCCAAGGCCATTCAGCGTTCATTGCCCGGAGAATTGCATGAAGAGGGTTATTATCTATTCACCGTTCACAGACCCTACAATACAGATCAGGCTTCCCGTTTGGGTGAAATACTGTGTGCGATTGGGGAATTGCCTTATCGTGTTTTCTGGCCGGTTCACCCTCGATTAAAAAGCAAGCTTCACGCGTTTGAAATACCGAAAAACGTTTTGTTATCTAATCCGGTTGGATATTTGGATACACTAAATCTCTTGTCGAAAAGCATTGCGTTGATTACCGATTCAGGTGGTATGCAAAAAGAAGCATACTGGATGCAAAAAAACTGCGTGACCTTACGCAGCGAGACGGAGTGGACGGAAACATTAGAAAGGGGTTGGAATCAATTGGTTGTGAATGATTATAAAACGAACATTCCTCGTGCTTTACAAAGCAAACCCGGTGAATGGATGCCCAAATACGGAAACGGTCAAGCAGCAAAATTGATTGCAGAGACTTTGAAGTAATTAACCATTTTGACCAAATGAGTCTACTCTAGAAAGTCCCTTTCTGCCAAAATCTTCCTTGTCGATCGACTTTTGAATCCTCACTAACAGCTGGTTAGCTGCGGTTCAAAAATACCCTCGATTTTGATTGAAATCATCCTTTTTAGAGTGGACTCACCAAATAAAATTCCCAATATCCGTAAAATAGCATTTCGGATATTTAAATTGGGTTTAGTCTTTTCGCTCCTCTTTCACGTGTTTGAAAATCCCAAATCCAACAAATCCAAAGAGCACAAACGAGAAAATAAGAGCATATTGTTCCCCTTTGTAGAAACTAGGTGGTTCAAAAATGAATTCTATTTTGTGTTCTCCGGGAGGTACTTTCAGGGCACGTAAAAGGTAGTTCACCCGAATATGTTCAACTTCTTTTCCGTCAATTTTGGCGATCCAATCATTGCCTCCGCCCTCGTAATAGATTTCTGAAAAGACCACTAATCCTGGAACTTCACCTGTATTAACGGCCTGATAAACCAAATGCATTGGGTCGTATTTGGTCAGTTCTATTGCAGATTCTGGAGCTGCTGGATAAGCATCTTTAAGATAATCGCTAAAACGCTTATCAGCTACCACCTCCTTACATGCTTTGATATCGCTAAGAGCTTCCATTTCAGCGTCTGCATTTGGGACAATATTAATGTTTTGCATAAACCAGGCATTGCCACATGTGGTAGGATTTGATCTCGCCTGGGGTTGACCATTATCACCCTGTACAATAAAGTACCTTGTGTTTAGCATATTAAACATCTCGTGGTTTTGCTTGCTCAGTTGATGATCGATCAGGTCTTGATACCTGTCTAGTTTTGCTCCGTGATAACCGCCAATGGACTTGTGGTGGTAACTGGTGAGCGCATCGCCGGTGATGCCACGAGTTGTATTATACACCCGATAATGCAAGGTTTTTTCCCGACCAAGTATTTGTTCATCAGCTGCGGTTTTGGCAAAAGCTTGATTGTATTCTCGTTCTGTGACAAATTTGTCGAGACTTAGATGTTGGCGCACAAAAGGCATTTGATCGAACAAGACAAGGGCTAAAAGACCGATAACCATCCAATGTTTTTGAATATACTTTTTGATGTATGCAAAAAGCAAACCTGCTGTAAAGAGGCAGAACATCAAAGTTTTGAGGCCACTTTTTCTTATTAGAGCCGTTCGGTCTTCCATCAACTGATCGATGTCCACCCCTTGCGAAGCAAAGTTTTCGTCACGTAAGCTGGAAACATCAATTAAGCCAGCAAAAAGAATAAACACCAGGCTCAGTCCACCGGTTACAAAAAGGGCATTTCGCAAGTGAAGTAAAATTTCCTTTCTTGGTTTATCGATAGAGTAAACCTTTTGAAGTGCGAGCCACCCGGCAAGCGGAAGCAGGACAAATAAGGAAACCAAGGCCATGGAGGGTACCCGGAACTTATTGTAGAGGGGGAAATTTTCAAACATAAAATAACTAAAAGCTTCCAGATGTTTACCCCAGGCCAGTAAAAGAGCAAAAAGTATGGATAGCCCAATCCATATTCGTTCTTTAGTGCCGAGCATAAACATGGCGAGTACGAAGAGGAAGAAAACCACGGCACCTAGGTAGTAACCCCCGCCTACCATCGTTTGTTCGCCCCAGTAAAATAAGGATGCAATAGTTCGATTGGCTTGTTTTTCAGCTTGTTTGGCGGGCATCCCCTGTTGCATCATGTTAGATTTGATGCCATTAAAGTACCTTTCATGGGTGATGGTGCCTTCGTAGTTTTGGTTGGTTCCGCCGCCAGAGAAGTTAGTGTAAATGAGGTTAAACGTTTCTAGGGGTGCATAACTCCAACTCATGGCATAGTCATATTCTAGTCCGCCAGAAGATTTTTCCTTTTTTGCGGATAATTCGGAGATTCCCCCTCTCATGGTTTCTTTGGAGTAGTCGTAGTTGGTGTATAGTCTTGAGATGTTTGGTCCCACTCCAATTATGGCGGCTAACAGGAGACCGGCACTGATTCCCATCCATTGTTTCGCTCGTTTTTCTTTTAGGGCAAAAATCCCTTCTGTAAAGACGAGGAATAAGATGGTGAAAGCGGTATAATAAGTGACTTGAAGGTGATTAGAAAAAATGGATAATCCCATAACGAGCGCGACGACACTCCATCCCAGCCATTTTTTACCTCTATAGGCAAGGAGCACGCCAGCCAGGAGAGGGGCGATATACGCGGCGGTTCTCACCTTAGCGTTGTGCCCAGCCCCAAAGGAAACGATAAAGAAAGTAGAAAAGCCAAATGCGATAGCACCGACCATGGCGAGCCAGGGATCAACTTTTTGGCTGTACAGGGCAAAAAAGAAACCAATCATCAAGAGGGCGATGATGTAGATGTTTGAGGGTTTTCCGAGGGCGGCACCCATTGTTTTATGAATATAGGTCAACAAGTTTTTAGGATACCTTATTCCTACCTGAATTGCAGGCATTCCGCTAAATAATGCGTCAGTCCACAATAAAACCTTTTTGTTTTTTTTATAGTAATCATCAGCCTGTTTGCTAATCATATCACCTTGAATCATATCATCTTGTTCAAGTATTTTTCCTTGAAAAATAGGATAAAAAAATAGGTAATTAATTATTAGTAAGCCAATTACCGGTATTAAAATTCTAAGAAATATTCTTTTTGACATAATCAAATTTTTATTGTTACAAAGAAAAGGCTTTTAATCTTTAAAAATGGGAAAAAGACGTGAAAATTTATTTTTTTGATTTAGAAATAGTTTTAACGGCATTTAAAAAGTTATCAATCCTATTTTGCCACGTGAAGTTTTCCTCAATTCGTTTTCTTGGTAACTTATTATTTAGTTTTTTTGCATTTTTAAGAGTTTGAGCTAATAAGCTGGCTGAACGTTTGTTAATTACAAAACCAGTATTTTGGATTATAAAAGGAATACCTGAAACGTTTGACCCAATTGGAATACACTCACATAACATGGCTTCGGCGAGTGCGTTTGGAAATCCCTCAAACATTGATGTTTGAATGTAATATTGGTGCGAAGAAAAGGCTTTAATCAAGTCATCAGTATCCAAAAAATTAATAAGGGTAACATTTTCAGGAATAGGATAATACGATTCTGGCAGGCGATTGCTTCCAACCAAAGTAAAACTAAAATCAGGACAAACCTTTGCAGCTTCTAAAATAATGTCAACACCTTTTCTCTTGACCATAACCTCAGTACTAAGATTTCCTGCTGCAGTTATGCAACTCTTATTTTTCCTATCGATGGTGTTGTCAGGCTTATAAATATTTGCTTTATAACCATTGTAAACAATATAGCAGTTTAAATGTCCCTTAAAGAAGGATTTGACACCCTGATTAAGAGGTTCATTTTTGTCATAAGTATATTTTTGTTCGATAAGACTTTCATGAACAAAAACAGCATTTTTAGCTAAATAATAATTGAGATTTGTTATCCAGCCTAAAAGCTTAGACCTGTAATTGCCGTAATTTATTCCTGGTAGTCTTGCAGCATCTGTGCCTCCTACAATCACCAATGCTGGTATTTTTTTTATTCGTGCAAAAAGCAAAGGAATTAAACCGTGGTATCCAGCAAACCTAACTACAATTAGGCAATAGGTTGTGTTGTCCCAAGTTGTGAAAACCTTTTTAATATCTTTAAAAATAGCGTAAATTACATTTATTTTGTTATTGTATTTAAATTCGTTTTCATCCACAATGTATTCAGAACCCAGCATTTCAATATCTCGTTTTACTAGAATGTTTGGTTTTTGAAATACATATAGAACCCGATTCATAATAAATATTATTTATAACCCAATTCTCTTGATTAATTTCTCTGGAATTCGTTTCCATAGCGGACGCATCTTTTTAAAGTTAACTTCTTTTTTTCGAGAAAACACCAATCGGATGTAGTCATTTTTAGATCTAAATATTGAATACTTTTCGTAAAGATCCAATTGGAAATCATTGTCCTCAAAGTGTGAGATTAACCGCCCCATGGACAATTGAAGGTCGATTACTTGAAGTTTTTCAGGCTCATGTATTTCTAAATACGCATTATGTTCTGGAGAGGGTATATTTATAAAAACAACAGTCTCTTTGGTAGAAATGCGACCAATGGTTTCAATAATATTTTGGTGTTGATCTTCGGGTATATGTTCTAAAACATCTGGAAGCACGATAAAATCAAACTTTTTTGTATGACTAAAACTGGTCATATCGCTAATGATAAACTCAACATTCTTATGTTTATTAAATCGTTTTTGAGCTATATCAATAGATTTAGGGCTGATGTCCGCTCCAACAAAAAAGCCTTTTGGAATTTGTTTAAAAATTAACTCAGAAAGTGCGCCAATGCCACATCCTATTTCTAAGACATTATGGGTCTTTTTTAGCCCCAAATTTTTTAAGAAACTTACAATTGTGTAATGCCGCAAGTTTTTTTCATTTTTGATCTGGTCTGTTGTGTATTTGTCATAAAATTGTTTAACTTCTTCTCTTGACTTCATGGTTGGCGCTTTTTCTATGGGTGTTGAATTGATTAATGATTGAGGAGTTTAGAAAGCCCAAAATTTAACTTTTAAAGTAAAAGTTTTTAAATTGGGTGTTTTTGACGGAATTAGCCATGGCTGAAAAAAATAAATCATTTTTCTTGGTGTGGAAAATGGGGTTATCATGTTGAGAGTGTTGTCGAACGTAATCGGATTTTTGAATGACAAATATACAGCAATTTAATCAGCAGTGATTTCAAATATTTTGTTTTATTGGCTCAATAATTATAATTTATTTTTGAATCATTAAAAACACTAAAGTTTACTTTAAATTTTAATCGTAGAATAAATATAAATCACCAAATAAAAAAAAAATGAACTTTTGGTAATTTCTCAATGATTAATTTTGTTCGCTAATACGGATAGCTAAAAGTTTAAAATGAAATCAAAAAATCAATTAAAAACATGAAGCAGTTTGTGAAATCTTAAATATTTTTTATTTAACATTATGGGCTTTAATTTTTTTGTTAGGTGGGAAAATGTTTTAGTTAATTAATGAAGGGTGTTATTAATCGATTATTAAAGAATACGGTAAATGGCTAAAAGGATTTTGGGAAAACGCGGACTAGTTATTTTTTTTATTGCAATTGCCTTTGCATATGGTTTTAGTATTCGTGTTTTTAAAATTTTCCCCTACAAAATCTTAGAGAAATTGTATTTTGTTACTACATATAGTCAAAGGTATTCCGTTGATTCAGTTTTTGTTGATATAGATGGTATTTCAGAATTAATGCGGATTTCTTCCGTTGAAGAAATTCCAAAATACAGAAATCAGTTAGGTGAAATTATTTTTAAAAACGATTTAAGTGAAACTATTTTTCCGAGTGAATTCATAAGTGTTGATGGTTTTGAATACCATAAAAAGGAAGGATTTCAATATTTTGTTTTAATACATATTATGGTATTTGGAATTGAGTCAAAGGCTCACTTAATACTACCTAAACAAGAATCTTTTCAAATGCTGATTTTTCATATGGGACATGACGACTCCTTTGTAAATCATTTTAGTATTTACCAACCTTTTTTAGAAGCTGGATTTGGGCTGATGCTATTTGATATGCCTTTAGAAGGGGTAAATAATCAGCCTATAGTGTTTAAGGAGGGTGTGGGAGATTTTCAGCTCGATGAGCACGATAAATTGGTAATTTTGGAGAATGATTCTACCCCACATTATTTAAACATCTTTGTTGAGCCTGTATTAGCCGGGATGAATTTTGTTTCTTCTATGTTTGGTGTTAAAGAATTTTCTATGTTGGGTTTGTCTGGTGGTGGATGGACAACTCAAATTATTGCCGCTTTGGATGAACGTGTAAAATTTTCATTCCCAGTTGCAGCATCTGTTCCTCTTTTTTTGAGGATGCCCTTTGCCGAAAATATGGGTGATTACGAACAGACGCATCCTTCAATAATTCAACACTTAGGTTATTTAGATATTTACGCGATGGGTGCTTTTCAAGGTTTTCAAAAACAATATTTTAATTACTACGATCCTTGTTGTTTTGGGGGTGATTTGATGCTTTCGTATGAGCCAATAATTCAGGAATTAATTGGAGAGGAAGGTGTTTTTGAAGTGTCCATTGACTATACCTCTTTTAGACATGAAATTTCAGAAGATGTATTAGAAGATGTTCTGAATATTTTAAGTCAAAATTAATTTTATATGTGTGGATTTGCTGGATTTGTATCTTTAAGTTTTAGTCAGCCGGAGAGGACTATCCGGAAAATGAGTGATGCTATAGTGCATCGTGGGCCTGACAGTGATGGATATTATTTGAAATCATTTAATAATAAAATGGTTGCTTTAGGCTTCCGACGGTTGTCAATAATTGATTTATCTAGCCAAGGTAGCCAACCGTATATTATAGGAAATTTTGTAATTGTATTTAATGGAGAAGTCTATAATTATCGTGAAATCAGAAAAACTTTAGAAAGTCATGGGCATATTTTTAAAAGTTTCGCTGATACCGAGGTGGTTTTGCGTTCATTTATTCAATGGGGAAAATCGTGCGTAGATAAATTTATTGGAATGTTTTCTTTTGTAATTTTTGATGAAATAAAAGGGGAAATGTACTTTTGTAGGGATCGCACAGGTGTAAAGCCGTTGTTTTATTTTCAAAAAGATAATCATTTTATTTTTGGTTCTGAGTTAAAATCAATAGTTCAGCATCCTAAATTTGACAAGAAAGTGAATGCCCAGGCTGTAAACATGTATTTTCAATATAGATATGTGCCAGCACCTCACTCCATTTATGAGAATACTAAAAAGTTGCTGCCCGGTCATTGGCTTACCCTTGATATTGATACTGGATCAGCTGTTTTGGAAAAGTATTGGGACTATTTTGATTATTTTAATTACTCAAATGAGAAATTTGCATCTGATGATGAGTATATCAGTCAAGGAAGAGAGTTGTTTAGATCTGCTTTTGACTATAGGATGATTGCAGATGTTCCTGTTGGTGTCTTTTTAAGTGGAGGTTATGATAGTAGTATTGTGGCAGGTATTTTAGCAAAAGACCTTGGTAAAACTATCCAGACATTTACAGTGGGATTTAAAGAAAAGGAGTTTGATGAATCTTCTCATGCTCGCGCAGTTGCTAAATTTTTGGGAACGGATCATACAGAGTATATTTGTTCTGCAAAAGATGTAGTTGATGTATTAAAAGATTTTCCTATAGCCTTTGATGAACCTTTTGGTGATTTTTCTGCGATACCTAGTATGTTGCTAGCGCGGGAGGTGAGGAAAAGTGTTAAGGTTGCTCTATCTGCGGATGGAGGAGATGAACTGTTTGCTGGATATAAAAGATACCAAAAGTTTTTACATTATCATTCAAAATTGTCCAAGCTCCCAATTTTCCTAAGAAATACAGCTTCTGGATTTCTTAGGCCTTTTGATGATGCGAATAATGGAATTGAAAACTTTTCTAGAATAAATAAAATTAGAGTTGCATTGAATTCATCAAATTCAGTTGAATTGTATAAGACAATAATACAGGGAATGACATTTGACGAGGTTAATGTTTTTTTAAAGACTAACGTTTTAGATGGAAAGAATTTTTTTGATGTTACAGGAAGGAATAAGAATTTCTCTCACCCCTTAAATGCCATCCTTGCAGCTGATTATAAAACCTTTTTGGTGGATGACGTTTTGCAAAAGGTTGATCGATCTACTATGTTCTATCACCTTGAAGGTCGTGAGCCTTTTCTGGATCATCGAATTGCAGAATGGGCGGCAAGACTACCAATTCATTTAAAGTATGGAGCTTTAGGGGGAAAGCATATTCTAAAAGTGATTGGTCATGACTTGATACCAAAAGAACTATTAGATAGGCCAAAATCTGGATTTGGAATTCCCATAAATGATTGGCTTTCTGGAGAACTTTCTAAAACATTTGAGCACTATACGACTTCAGATAAGTTGGAAAGTACCGGTTTGTTTAATGTTCCTTATGTGCAAAGGTTTGTAAAGGCTCATCTTAAAGGGGACGCAAGAGCTAAAGAACGCGCTTTTGTCCTTGTGGCATTCATGATGTGGTGGGAGAAATGGATTGGTTTTTAAACATTTAATTCAATGAACCGACGTTTAGTAACTTTTCTTTTTTTCTTTCTTTGCCAATTTAGTTCTGTTGGACAAGGACTACCTGGTAGTGGAAATTGCTATAATGTTTTTAATACTCCCGCATATATTACTATTCCTAATTTTGGACAAATAGCCCCACCATTTACAATTTCGACATGGGTACGTTATACTCCAGCTCCTTTAACACAATGTATTTTTTCTTCAGACAACACCACTGTTCAGGGATACCACGGTTTTTGGCTAAACATAACCAACAGTCATCAAATTCAAATTAATACAGGAAGTGCCGGGTGTTATGCTCCCTTTTGTCGAAGGGCAGTGCTTGCAACAATTCCCAATCACCTTCACAACCAGTGGATTAACATCACCGTTGTTGTTTATGCAATTCAAAATGCTGATATTTATATTAATGGTGTGGCAAGACCAACTTCCAACCAAGGTACTGGTGGTATGTTTATGGCTCAAACCCTAAGTCCAACTGCTCAAATAGGTGCTGCTTTTGAACAAGGAGTTCAACGAATTTTTTATAATGGGGAAATTGATGAACTATCAGTTTGGAATAGAGCTTTACCCCAGCAGGAAGTTCGAGAAAATATGTGTAAAAAAATTGACACTGCAACAGCGGTAGGGTTACATGCATATTATAAATTTGATGAAGCTGGCGTAAATACGCCTCTAATTGATTATAGTGGAAATGGAAGGAATGGAACGCACATTGGTGGTGGGGCTAAAATTTTGTCTGGTGCAGCAGTTGGAGATGAATCCGATTTTGTCTATACACCTAATTTGGGTAGTGGTGTATTGCACGTGAATAGCTATGGGGATTCTATTTATGCAGATAATCTTACAAATAACACTGATGGTTACCATGTTTACACGATTAGCCAGTCTCCCAATTCTTTGCAAGGTGTTACCAGTTTAATGGATTGCTTGCCTGATAGGTATTACGGAATTTATAATGCTAGGGATATACCTACCGTTGCAATTTTAGACATACAAGCTTTTCCGGCCATATCTGCAATTGACGCAGCAAGAAGGCCGTTAAACTCATCTCCAAATTGGCTGGGACTCGGAACTACTTTAATTGGTTCAGACGGCATTCAGTTTACTTTGGGTGGGTTGCAAAGTGAATTTATCCTAGATATTGGCGCCGATACTTTCACAACCGGTCTTCCCGATACCATCAACATTTGTGAATTTCCTACGGATATTCAAATAAATCCCATTTCGCCCAAAAGGGGATTTTATGTTTGGGATGACAACAGCAGTGGGATTGTCAGACAAGTAAATACCCCCGGCTGGTACACGTTAAATACTTACCTTTTTTGTGGAAATGATACGGTTTTGAATGTTGATAGTGTGCTGGTGAGTTTTGGTGAGTTTTTGTCGGATACAACCCTGGCCGTTTGTGAAGGTGTTGGGTTGGCGTTTAGAGATACGGTTTTTCAGGACTCTGGCACTTCGGTTTACACCATACTAAATCCCAATGCATGTGATTCCATTTTCACATTTAATATCAGCTTCCTGCCTCCCATACCAGCGGATACTTTGATAGAAATTTGTCGTGGTGATTCTGTTCATTTTGTCAATGCATATTTTTCTGATGAAGGCATTTTTTCGGTTTTGAAACCAGATCCTGCGGGCTGCGATACGCTTTTTGATCTTGAAATTGAGTTTACACCCGGTTTTGATTTGGATACTACGATTTTTAAATGCCAGGAAGACACCCTGTTTTTTTTGGGAGAGGTTTTTCCCGATTCAGGTTTTTATCAATTTGTTGTATTCGATAGTCTGAATTGTGATCTGTATGTAGATCTTCAGGTAAATAATTATCCACCTATTCTTCATGATACGACCATATTTAAATGTATTGAGGATACGGTTTTCTTTTTGGGTCAGGTTTTTCCAGATACGGGTGTGTATAATTTGGTGATCCCCGATTCGCTGGATTGTATTCTATATCTGGAGGTTACTGTGGAGAATTTACCGCCCATCGAACATGACACCACCATATTTAAATGCGAAGAAGATTCTGCTTTCTTTTTGGGTCAGGTTTTCCCCGATACGGGTGTGTATAATTTAGTAATCCCCGATTCACTGGATTGTATTCTATATCTGGAAGTTACTGTTGAGAATTTGCCCCCCATCGAACACGATTCAACTATTTTGAAATGCCCTGATGATACCATATTGTTTTTGGGGCAAATGTATTCGGATACAGGCACCTACGCTTTGATTATTCACGATTCCTTGGATTGCACGTTGTTTTTAACCCTTCATATCGTAGAGGATCCTTATGTTTTTCGCGATACGCTACTGGAGATATGTGAAGGTGAAACGGTAGATTTTATGGGAGTGAATTACAATTCAGAGGGGATTTTTGACACCCTTATTCAGAATCCGGAAGGGTGTCCTTTTTACTGGGAAATCATCGTTTCGTTTACCGGTAATTTAGAGGAGCGAACTGAGGTTGAAGAGCTTTGTGAAGGAGAGTCTTATATCAAAGACGGACAGAATTTTGAAACACCCGGCATTCACAATTATGTTATTGAAAATGAATTGGGCTGTGACACCTTGGTTACAGTTGAAATCATCAGGCTTGAGGACGAACCATTTGAAATTATTGCACCTGAAATGCCGGTTTGTGACAATGAAGAATTCAATCTTCGGGTGGCGGGAGGCACTTCCGGTGGAGGATTTCTTTGGAATACGGGAGAGAGAAATCGCTATGCTTTAATTGATGGTGATGGCTGGTATTGGGTAGAACACGGAGTGTTTTGTGATCCGAAGCGTGACAGTGTGTTTGTGACCACCAAAGACTGTGGGCCGAAGTTGTATATCCCGAGTGCTTTTGCGCCTACCGGAACCGGGATAAACGAATTTTTCCACGTCAAAGGCTCCGGTCTTTTAACGTATGAAATTAGTATTTTCAATCGCTGGGGACAAGAAATATTTCACAGTACGGACATCAACGATCCGTGGGATGGAACATTTAAAGGAAAAATGGTGCCTTCGGGCATTTATGTTTATAACATTGTAGCCACCTCGCCAAACAATATTGAAGTCATTCGTGAACAGGGGACTTTTATGTTGTTGAGGTGAA
>JAFIEY010000145.1 GCA_020832345.1 Cryomorphaceae bacterium
CCACTCTAAAAAGGATGATTTCAATCAAAATCGACGCGGAGGGGATTTTTGAGCCGGAGCTAACCAGCTGTTAGTGAGGATTCAAAAATCTACCGACAAGGAAGATTTTGGCAGAAAGGGACTTTTTAGAGCAGACTCAAAGTTTCTTTTATCATAAAAGGTACAGGGCCTGAGATTGGTGAAATTTCTTTGAACTCAGGATCGTTAGTTCCTTTAGGAAAAAAGACAATTTCTACTCGTGTGTATGGAAAAAATTTTTCTGGTTTTTCAGCAAACATCATTATTGCTATGTTTCGCGGAAACAATTGCTCTGGAGGCCCTGACAGCAATTCCATCTGAGCTAAAATATCTGATTTGGAGTGAGTTTCTGACCAATCTTGTAATCTGCTTTTTGTAATGCGTAAGTGGTCTTTTAGCAAGGTAAAGGAAATATCATTTAAAGAAGCGTCTGTATTTGCACGATCGTCAAATGGAACTTGATTGGCCAAACTAATTAATTCCTCTCGTTCTTGTTTTCCCGCTTTTACAGAGCTAGCGTATTTGCGTATGTAGTAATGGTATTCTTTCTTTTTTGCAGTTATATCTTTAGGAACTTCATAAGGACGGTTTGAACCACCGGGAATCCAAAGTACGATGACTATTTTACCGTCTAACTCCTCAATTTCCAATTTAGCATGATAAACAGGACGAATGAGATTATTAAGTCCAATCATTTGTTGCTGAATGGAATCAATTATATGCTTAGAAATCCCCTTTATTGGTCGAACCGGTATGCCCTCTTTGGCTTGGACACCCACAACTATGTATCCCCCACCGATATTACTGAAATCATTAGCAAAGGCACAAATAGATCGATAAATGGCCGGTGGATTCCACCCTTCTTTATATTCTATGCGGTCATTTTCTACAGACTTTCCACTCAATAAATTTTCTATGTTTATGGGAATAGGCATTTGGCTTGTAGGCTAGTTTTTGGGTTAATATCCTGTATTATAATTGTCAAGAAACAAATAAGTGGTTTATTATGGTGCAAGGTAAGGAATTTTGTTTAATATTGATATTTCGAAGATAGAGATTAAGTCTGCACCAAAAAGTCCCTTTCTACCAAAACCTACTTTATCGATAGACTTTAGAATACTCACTAACATAAAGTTAGCTCCGGATCAAAATTCCCCTCCGCGTGGATTTAAATTAAAATCATCCTTATAGGAGATAAATCAATACTTAAACTTTGAGTCCTTTTTAGACATGAATATAAGCTAGCCATCGACCAATAAAACAACCCCTTACTGGTTTTAAACAGATATACACCCAATGAGGTGCTACATGTGCCTCACCGGAAAAAAGTCCTTTTTCCATCCATATCAAAGCCTTGATAAACAAAAGAATACAAAAAAAACATGCAAGATACCTGCCAGTGGTGTTAGAACAACACCGCTCAATCAGGAGAGCAAGTATTATTCATATACAAAACCCTAAGTGTTTTCAATTTAATCTGAGGACTCGGGGTCAAGTGTTTGTTTTTCAAAAAGTATCCCAATATTGGGATGGTTTGTTTTGGTTTTACGTGGGGTGGTGCAGGTTGCAACTCAAAATAAAATCACAACCATTCCCCCCAAAAAATTTTCGTGATTTTTTGCCCATATCACAAAATTATATAATGCTTAACTGTTTGCGAGTATAAATTTGCAGAGCAATAGTAATACTCACCAATTGTATGTAAAATGATTTTTTTAGAAGTTTCTATTTTATTTGTAACCCAATCCAAGTCGTATGGAAGAACTCTTTAAAGGCATTCGCATCGACGTAGATGCGAATATTTACGTGAAGGACCCCTATTCTTCTGACATAGGCAAATTAATCGTTGGTAAAGGCATCGATGTTTTGCTCGAACTTGGTTTAGAATCTTTTACCTTTAAAAAGCTAAGTGAACAAATCGGAACTACCGAAGCGAGTATTTATCGGTATTTTGAAAATAAACACAAACTCCTGCTCTACATCAACGCTTGGTACTGGGGGTGGATGGAGTATAATTTGATGTTTATGCTTAGTAATGTGGAAAGTCCAGAAGACCAATTGGAACGCTCCCTTGACTTGCTTGTCAATGGTTCCAAAGTTACCCGCCACGACATGATTGACGTGATTAAACTTCAGGATCTCATTGTAGAAGAATCGGTAAAAGCATACTTTACCAAGGAAGTAAATGAGGAATATAAAAAGGGATTCTTTCAGCGCTTCCACCGGTTTGTCAAACGAATTACCGATATTATCTCAAATCTTAACCCCAAATTCCCCTACCCCAATTCTTTGTCAACTTCATTAATCGACAGCATCCATCAACAAAAATACTATCAACGCCACCTACCCTTTCTTTCAGATTTATCCAAAGAAAAGGAGAACGGAATGGAGTTTTACCGTAGGTTTGTCCACGGGCAGTTGTGTTACCAACCAAATATTTCGGATGTTAAGTTGAAAACAAAATCCTAAAAAAACGCTTAATCCTTTATGGAAGCTCAATCTAATTATATTGTTCCGCTCAAACGGTTTTGGGGCTTAATCACCGCTGAAAGATTCAATATTTACCCCATATTCTTTTACGCCATCATCAATGGTGTGATTGTCCTGGCGTTACCACTGGGAATTCAAGCCATTTTAAATTTCGTCTTGGGAGGGAGATTATCCACCTCATGGGTGCTATTGGTCATTTTGGTAACCTTGGCACTGGCTTTTTCCGGTTTCTTGCAAATCAGTCAGTTATACCTTGTTGAGAAACTACAGCAAAGGGTTTTCGCAAAATCAGCCTTTGAGTTTGCCTACCGAATTCCCCGAATGAAATTATCCAAATTGGTGGGGAAATATCCGCCCGAACTGGTCAATAGGTTTTTTGATACGGTCAATATCCAGAAAGGATTGTCCAAACTCCTCATGGACATGACCACTGCCCTATTGCAGATTTTCTTCGGTTTACTCTTACTCAGTGTCTATCATCCCTTTTTCGTCGCTTTTAGTTTGGTGCTTATTTTCTTTGTCTATTTGTTATTTCGGGCAACCAGTCCACGTGGTATGCTGACCAGCCTAAAGGAATCTTCATCAAAATACGAAGTAGCCTTTTGGCTTGAGGAAATGGCCCGCACGCTGGGCACCTTCAAGCTGGCCGGAAAAACCGTACTTCCCGAAGATCGCGTCAACAAACTCACCGAAGCCTATGTCGATAATCGACGGGCACATTTTAAGGTGCTCATCCGACAATACATCATCATGATTTCCTTCAAGGTGTTGATTGTCGGAACTTTACTTGTTACAGGAAGCATCTTATTGATCAATGAGGAAATCAGTGTGGGCCAATTTGTCGCCGCGGAGGTCATCATTATTTTGGTGTTGGGCAGTATTGAAAAATTGATTCTCACCCTAGAAACGGTTTACGACACGCTGACGGCTACGGAAAAAGTGGGGCAAATCATGGACATCGAATTGGAAGAATCCGGCAACATAGATCCTGAATCAGAAAGTCGTAACAAGTATTCCATTGAGTTTAAAAATGTTTCCTTTACCTATCCGGGAACAGAAAAACACATTCTCAAAAAAATATCTTTCAATATTCGGGGTGGTGAAAAGGTTGTCATAACCGGATCGGTTGGTGCCGGAAAATCGACTCTACTGCAATTGATTGGTGGGCTATACGACAATTATACCGGTGAAATTTTTATCAATGGTATTCAAATGAAGCTATTGGACATGAAAGCCCTTCGAACCTATATCGGTGATAGCATGTCGCAACAAAATATTTTCAGGGGAACCCTCCGAGAAAACATCACTTTGGGAAGACCCGATGAAAGCGGAGAAAACTTAAAAACCAGTCTTGAACTGACAGGTCTAAACAAATACGTGAAGCAACTTGCACACGGTTTGGACGAAATGCTTTTACCGCAAGGCATGATGATTCCAAACGATATTGTCCGCAAGATCATCCTTGCGAGGTCACTGTATTACAAGCCCAGTCTGGTGTTGCTCGAATCTCCAATAACGCAGCTTTCTCCGGTGGAAAAAAACAATATGCTGGATTACACCTTTAGTCAGGAATATACCATGCTGGCCGTAAGCGAAGATCAGGAACTGATTAAAAGAGCGGATCGCATCATAGAATTGAAAAACGGTAAAATTACTTTTGACGGTGATTTATCAAACTATCAATCCCGATAACCATGCTAAACGTCGTTCAGAAAAGTAAATCCATTGGGACTGAAAAAATTGCGCACCAAAGCAGCTTTCGCAAAACCTTGGTGGGCAATCAGGCCAAAAAACAAATGCGCATCCTTCTCGGCATGGGGGTGTTTTTTATTGTATTTTTATTTCTACCCTGGACACAGAATACCCGCGCAAGGGGAATGCTTATTGCCCTGGAACCGGAAAAACGTCCACAAACAATTCATTCCATAATTGCCGGCAGAATAGAACATTGGTACGTTCGTGAAGGTGATTTTGTCAGAAAAGGCGATACCATCCTTTTCCTCTCGGAAACTCAGGATCAATTTATGGATCCCGAGTTATTGCGCAGAACACGGATGCAAATCGATGCCAAAAAAGCCTCGGTAATGGCGTATGACCAAAAAATTTCCGCAATGGAAAGACAGGCAGACGCTTTGCGAAGAAACAGGGTTTACCGCATGGAGCAAGCCGACAATCGAATTATTCAAGCGCGATTACAAGTAGCGTCTGATAGCATTTCGTTCGAAGCATCCAAAATAAACTTCGACATCGCCAAAAGGCAATTTGAACGAAGCCAAAAGCTTTTGGAAGACGGACTAAAATCTCTGACCGAAGTGGAAGTGCGCAACAACGCCTTTCAACGCGAGCAGGTAAACATTATATCCTCTGAAAACCGGCTAATCAGCAGCAGAAATGAATTGCTTACCGCCATGATTGAAAGGAACTCCATTGATGTGGATTTTAAAAATCAATTGGCCAAAATTGAATCAGATATTTTTACGACCATTTCCAACAAACTGGAAACCGAGGTGGAGGTGACAAAGTTGGAAAACCAATACAGTAATATTGCAGTCCGTGCGGGCAACTATTACGTTCTTGCACCCCAGGACGGATATTTGACCCAGGCCATTCAGGTTGGAATAGGAGAAACCATAGAACGCGGGGCCCGTATTGCCAGTATTTTACCGGCGGATTACAGCATTGCAGCAGAGGTCTATATCGATCCTATTGATCTGCCTCTGGTAAAACGCGGGAACAAAGTGCGTTTCATATTCGACGGATGGCCGGCCATCGTGTTTTCCGGCTGGCCTCAAGTGAGCAACGGAACATTTGGAGGTGTGGTACACGCCATCGACAACTTCACCAGCGCGAACAACCGCTATCGCGTATTAGTCACTCCCGATCCGGAATGCACTGCCTGGCCGGAGCCACTGCGGATAGGTACGGGTGCAGAAGGCATCATGCTCTTTAACGATGTGCCCGTATGGTACGAAATATGGCGACAACTCAACGGATTTCCACCTGATTTTTACAAACAGGATTTTATCATTAAATGATATGGGAATAAAACCTAAATTAATCCTTCCGAAAATAAATATAAACTTGCTCAATGGGTTATCTCCCTCAAGGCATGTGCGTAATATCGTTTTGATTGCGATACTCTTCTTTTCCAATCGGATGGTGGCACAACAAGAAAAAATCCTTGAGTACAACACTTTTGTACAGTGGGTTGCTACAAACCATCCTCTGGCCAGACAAGCTGCCTTAACTGCACAAATCGGATCTGCTTCCGTTACGGCAGCCCGCGGTTTTTTTGATCCCATTGCCTATGCCACTGTGAATCATAAAACCTACAACGAACTCAATTATTACCAACGGGAAATGGCCGGCGTTGATATCCCTACCTACGGCGGTGTTTCTTTTCACGGCAGTTTTGAACGCAATAGCGGGCAATACCTCAACCCGGAAAAAACAGTGCCCACAGGTGGATTGGCCACCGTTGGCGCACGGCTAAATATCCTACAAGGACTGATGATAGACCAACGTCGTCTCGCGCTATGGCAGGCAAAAGCTTTTGAAAGGCAGTCGATTGAAGAGCAACGCATAGCGCTCAACAACTTGTATCAGGATGCTGCAAATGTATATTGGGAATGGGCGCTCAGTGTGGAAAATTATCGCGTATTGGAACAAGGTCTCGCGGTGTCCATGCAGCGATTCGTAGGCATTCGATCCTCCTTCCTGCAAGGGGAGCTTCCCGCCATTGATACAGTGGAAGCTTATGGGCAATTACAAAACATTAGCAACCAACTCAAAGATCAAGAAGCCCGGATGTATTCACTGCGCCAATTGGCCTCTACTTTTACCTGGAGCGATGAAGGTGCGCCCATGGACATAGATGGGGCAACCTTTCCACAACCCATGCGAAACATCGACCCACAACTTTTTACGGAGGAGTTACTGGCCTCCATCCCAGATCATCCACTACTAAAAAGCCTTGACCAGGAAAGGGAAATTCTCGATTTGGAGCGCAGGTGGAAAACCGAACAATTAAAGCCCACACTTTTTGTCCAGTACAATTTTCTCGGCGCGTCTGTGGGTGAATTTGAGCAACACGGCTTTTTTGAAAACAATTATACCCTTGGAGGTGGATTTTCGATTCCCCTATTTCTGCGCAGAGAAAGGGGAAACTTACGTATTACCAAAGCCAAACTGGAACAAGTTGAACTCGATATTGCCAATACCAAGGCGCAACTTACGGCCAACCTACGCGGAGAAATCAACCAATTGAGAATTAATACGGAGCAACTTACCATCAATGCAGAAAACGTCAGGGCCCTAGAACGACTTTTATCCGGTGAGGTGCAACGCTTTGATATTGGGGAAAGTTCTATATTTCTAATCAACAATCGGGAAAATGCCCTATTACAGGGGCAGATCACCCAAAATCGCGTACGGGCCCAATGGCTCATTACCCGTGCAAAAGTACTCAACGCAGCCGGTAAAGCCTGGGAGGAGTTAATTGAAGCGGATTAATCCACCCAAGCCAATCATAGCCCCAAACCTACCCGTTTCAGGATGTACAACCATACCTATATCCAAGCGGAAAACGCGATATAAATTCTGGAGAGAATAACCAACCTCCAGATATTCACGACGATCTCCAGTAATTAACCCATTGACAAAAACTTGTTCGCGAGCACCCATCATTCTTGGATAGAAAAACTGGGTTACGAGAAGTTTTCTGAAAGTGTAGCGGGTCATCAGCTGGGAATATTCACTTCGGGTACTAAAATCATAATAGGGCAATAGCCTAAAATGATCCATATCGCGGTGCGGGGCAAAAAAAGTTCGGTTGCCCAAAAAATGTCGCGCATCGGGGAATTCCGGATTGGTTCCAAAAAATGTACCCGCCATCACATTCCACTCCAGAGTGCCACTTACACCGAAGTTTAATTCGTGTTGAAATCCCAAATTCAAGTGATGAAATGCATCACCCGATTGGTAAATCCCGCCCCGATAATCCAATTTCAATTGCGGTGTACCATCCAACAGCGGAGATTTTCGGCCATTGTACATTCTGTATTTTAGTCCAGGTCGATACAAAACCGAAACATCGGTCGTATATGCGCGGTGTACCCACATTTCCGGATCCGTTGTGGGCCAGTTTGGCGTGAAGTCCCGGGTATTTGTGAAAAAGAAACTGTGTTCGGTTCGGTTGCTCAAAGGGTGACGCTGGGAAAACTCTACCCCACCGGAAATTTCCCATTTTCGCATAAATGACTTTTCCGATGAAAGTCGTAAAAATCTATCTTCGTACAACTTGATGAAATTTTCCCGCAGCAACAAAGTGTGTAAGGTATTTACCAATTGGGAAATGGGCTCGTCACGGTTGAATTGTCGGACGAATTTTCCACCGGAAATTTCAACCGCAAAAGCTTTGTTTCTCGATGGTTTCTTCAACCCTATCCGTCCTTGTCCATAATGGGTGGTGGATGAAAAACCGTATCTATACTGTGCATCGGAATACAACTGCCAAGGCTTTAAAGTATCCAAACGATATACGTGACTGACCTTAGCCCCAACAAATAAACCTTCCACCGAATTAAACCCACTTTGCCATAGTGGCGTGTGCCATCGCAATCGAGATTTTTTTGATAATTTGTATTTGCCCCCGAGGAGAATTTGCATATAATCAAATGATTTTAAAGAATCACTGCCATCAGATTGGACTTCCTCCAAACTATCTGCAATTTCGTAACCCCGAATTTCATTTTCTGTAAGTGGGATGGGGCGGTTCTTTTCCCAAAAATTTTCATCGACTTTTTTGGCGAGCGTATCAACTTCAAATGTCCTAAAACCTACAACTTCACTATTTTCTCTTTCCTTCTGCTGTTCCTTCTCCATCTTTTTCAGCTCCTTCCTCAAAGCTTTTTTATCCGTAAAAACAGAATCTTTTGGCGCATCCGGCACTGCGTCAAAATCAATTTTCATTTTGGCAATATTTGGATTGAGAACCACTTTAAATTCATCCACATTGGCAACATAATCATAATTAAAGCGTACGCCCATCACCTTACCGTTTAACAAAATACGGTGGTTTACAGGCATCCAACAATCACCTTTCACGGGTTGGTACATTTGGGACAAATCAACCTCGATGCCCTGGATATAAGTTTTGAGTTCAAGGCTGTGAATGGCGTAAAGGTCGTCAATAATATAAATAAAACCTGAGTAGGTATCCATTCCGCGTGTTTTGGGCACCACACTAATTTTATAAACGGTTTTTCCATTTTCCTCAAAACTTCCCCGATACCCAAAGTTATAATAATACATGGCATTATCTGCCAAGGGAGAAACCGCTCCAACAACCACCGGTTCATAAAAGCTCGCATTGACAAACATATTTGGTGAAACCGATGAGTTTTCTGTTTTTGCGCGAATGGCGAGGACCTTTTCATAAATGGAATCGGGTTGGCGAAAATGAACTTCATTTACGGATTCTGTGGTAAAGGCCCTATTAAGGTAAATATCGTCTCGTTCCAATTGTTTCCTGATGAGAAAAGGGGCTTCCAGAATCATTCCAGTTCCCTTGGTATAAACCTTACACGAATACGAGTCGTACATCATTCGATGATAGTTTCGCTTGGCGATGGCCTTTCTCATAATTGGATAAGCTGGGTCTTCCTTGCCCGGTCTAACTTCAATCACCTCTAATTGCGTGGCATTAGACGTCAGAATAAAGTCAACCTGTTTCCATTCCTTCCCGTCGAAATGCACATCAATTTTTCGACTGCGAAAGCCAATATACTGAGCCACTGCCGAATAGTAACCCGAATCGAGGCGCATTTCATAATACCCGTGAATATTAGCCGATACGCCAGTGCCTTGTTTGGGCAAAAACACAGAAGCAAAGGAAAGCGTGTCTCCTTCCGCACCAATAACGTAGCCCCTAATGCCTTGGGCAAAATGGATCTGATAAAAACCCATAAAAATCAGACATATAGTAATCCGAAAAATTGGTTTAGGCATTGGCGTAGGTGGTTTTATGCTGCGAAGATATTAAATAAACTGTGGAATATCCTGTGTACAAAAAAAACCACAGAAGAAAATCGGTATGCATACTCAACCCCTACAAACTATCTTTGTCGGCACAAAACAAGACAAGTAAATGGGCAAAGAAAATCCCCGGGCAGAAATGAGTTTCCTCCAGCATTTGGAAGTCATGCGGTGGCATATAGTTCGTTCAGTTATTGCCATACTCACCATGGCCATTATACTTTTTGTTCAGAAGGAATGGTTGGTCGATTTGGTTTTGTTGGGTCCTGCCAAGGTCGATTTTTTCACCTATGATTTTTTTTGTCGGTGGAGTGGCCGTTTGTGGAACGGTTCTACATTTTGCATGGATGAAATGCCGTTTTCGCTGTTGAACGTAGAAATGGCGGGACAGTTTTCCGTTCATATTTGGGTGTCCTTGATTGGCGGTTTCATTTTTGCGTTTCCGTATTTGTTATGGGAGGTTTGGCGATTTGTAAAGCCGGGACTAAATGATCGCGAACGCAAAACCTCAAAGTGGTTTATTTTTATATGTAGTTTTCTTTTTGGCCTGGGCGTCGTGTTTGCGTACTTTCTGATTGTCCCCCTTTCAGTACAGTTTTTAGGTGGTTATAGGTTAAGCGAGTTTGTCACCAACCAAATAACCATTTCGTCTTACCTCAATACCGTTTCGTCCATTTTACTGGCATGTGCCATATTGTTTGAGCTTCCTATGGTGGTATTGTTTTTATCGCAAGCGGGATTGCTCACACCGGCATGGATGCGAAAATACCGCAAGCACGCATTGGTCGTTACGCTGGCCATTTCGGCCATTATTACGCCTCCTGATATTTCGAGTCAGATATTGGTGAGTATTCCGGTGCTGATTCTATACGAAATCAGCATTTATGTTTCAGCCTTTGCCAACAGAAAACGGGCATAATCAAACCAAATCTCACAGATTATTTTGCTCTCGTACTTTTTTCACGCCATAGGCCAAACCGGCTGCCAGAAGAATGCCCAGCCCCCCATCTATAGGTGCGGGTGAATTAGGCGGAGTCGGTTGGGCATGCATTAAAATGGGAATAAAGAGGATGAAGTAAAAAACAATTCGTTTCATGGCAGTAAAGTTTAAATTAAACAATTTGTTGGCCACAAAACTAAAAAGTAAGAAAAAACTGCAACGTTAAAGTTTTATTTATGTAATAATAAAATTACAAATATCATTGTAGGAATTACCGGAAATGTTTTAAATACAGTGTTGTTGATTTTATGCGCTGTATAACCAAATCTTTACAAAACCCTCCAAATCAATATATGTTTCTAAGGGACAAGAAGCATTGGCACCACAAAGTATCGTGACAGATTGTGTAGGAACACATTTCTCAAGTAGCTTTCATCTTATCTACTTTGCTCAACTTTCTATACGTACCCGGCGGTAATCCCGTAATAGATTTAAAGTGGCGAAAGAAACTACTTTTAGATGAAAACCCGACCTGTTCGGCAATTTCTTCAAGACTGAGTTCTTTCCCCTGATCATTTTTTTCGTCGAGTAACAATTTTGCTTCCTCTACCCTGTAATGGTTGACAAAATACATGAAAGATTCACCAAAAAATGATTTGGCAGCCTGATAAACATACGTTTTATTGGTGCCGCAAACCTCGGCCATTTTGGTGGCATTTAAATCCTGATCCCGATAGAGTTTTTGGGATTTCATGTTTTTCAGAATAGAAGTCCACACCTCATTCAGAGAATCGTTAAAATCCTCATCCTGATTTTCAACAGAATCATCGATCTCTATAGGCTCAGATTTCAACGTAGAAGCAAAAGGGCTGTTTTTATCTTTTTGTCGTTTGTTAAAATCATAGATTTTTCTGTACGCCTCTTTTTGCGTTTTATACGAGGTGACAATCATAATTATCAAGGAAATCAAAATCAAAATAAAAACAATTGAAACAACCAAAAGGGTGCGGGTTTTTTCAATTATCAACTCTTGTTTTTCAATTTGTTTTATCCGGTGTTGGGTTTCGTATTGTATGTGATATTCATTGACCAAGCTCTGCGAGGTAGTTATAGCCATTGAATCAATGACATATAAAAAATCATCCAGATATTCTTTAATCATTTCATAATCCTTTTTTTCTATCGCAATACTCAGTAACGAATACTTCACTCTCCGTTGCTTGTAAAGTGTGCCAACATTCATGTTTTTAACAATTTCGTGAGCTTTATCCAATTCACCTATACGCACATAAAAATCAGCTTTAGCCAAATCAATCCAAACATCCACAGATTGATAACCATGCTCATTAACAATTTTTTCAGCTTTCGCAATCGTTTCATAAGCACCTTCTAAATCATCGATATACATGAGCATTTCAGACAATAAAATTAGGGTACCTGCTTGTTCGTAATAATTTTCAGATTTAACGTGATATTCTAATCCCCTTTCCAAAAAAATCACTGATTCAATAAATTTTCGCTGGTGGCCCATGAGTTTGCCCAAATTCTGATTGACAAGCGCAAGTCCCCCAACATCCTGAACTTCTTCAAAATAAACCAAGGCTTCTTCTAAAAACCTCTTGGATTCCGGATACTGTTCTAAATTGAGATAGACCAATCCCACGTTATTTTGAGAGAGTGCGACACCACGAAGATCTCCAAGCTCCCGATCGATTTCCAGCGATTCGAGGTAAACTTTTAGGGCTTCCTGGTAACGCCCCGTATTATCATAAATATTTCCAAGATTATTGAGAATGGCACCTCGCATTTTCATGGATTTTTTGACGTAATCCATCGAAAGGGCCTGTTTGTAATAGCCGGCTCCGGCATAATAATCACCCTGAATATAATAGCCATTCCCCAGCCAATATGCCGCAGAAGCGCGAAGCGAATCCGAAACAAAGTCGGAAAACAAAACCTTTTCAGCAACTTGAATTATAGAATCCGGTCGTTCATACAACAGACTCGGGAAATTCTCTAAGGCTCGTTTCATGTCTTCCTCTTGGGAAAATCCTTGAAGGGAAAGTATTGTTAAACCAATAATAAAAAATTGGTGAAAAATATTTCGTAATTTAAAAGGTATCGAAATCATCAATGAGTGTTTGGGTTTTTTATTTACCCTTTTTTAACATGAGTCGTTTTTTGTTTACAAAAAGGGCAACTGCAAAAATAAAGGGAAAACCATCAAAAACCTAATTTTTTTGTCAAATTATTTTTAAATAAATAGGAACTTACGTAATTATCAACTTACTTCTGTTTTGCGAAAATTACAAAGCAAAATAGTATTAATGAGTAAATAAAATAATGAATATTTATCGAATAAATGGCTGATTTACTAAAACCTTACAAACAACCTTCTCAGTAATAAAGGTATTCTAAATTCATTACAATAAAAACAATATCATGAAGAAACTGCTTTTTGATACACCGCCTCATACAGTGGAGCGATAAACTGAATATCAAATCGGTCTGCTTGCGCTTTTGCCCCCAATCGAAGTTTTTCTTCTAATTGCTGATTGCTAAAAATCTGTTTGATGTAGTGCGCCATTACATCAACGTCACCTACCGCAGCCGTAAATCCGGTTTCTCCGTGGATATTGACCTCCGGCAACCCACCGGTATTGGAACTAACAACGGGCACACTACAAGCCATGGCCTCAAGGGCTGCCAATCCAAAACTCTCTTTCTCGGAGGGTAACATAAATAAATCACTACATCGCAAAACCCGGTCGATATCCAATACTTTTCCGGTAAATATCACGTGATCTGCCACGCCGAGTTCTATCGCCAAATCGCGGGCTTTTTCTTTATCCGGGCCATCGCCCACCATGAGTAGTTTTACCCGATGATCTTTACAAACTTGCGCAAAAACCCTTACAATATCGAGTAATCGCTTTACCGGCCTAAAATTGCTGATATGTGAAATAATCCGCTCTCCATCAGGTGCAAATTGTTTTCTCAAACAAGGTTTAGTTTCCAAATATACCGTTTTATCAATAAAATTTGGAATGACTTCAATGGGGCGGTTTATAGAAAATAAACGTTCGGTATCCTCCTTTAAACTTTTTGATACGCTGGTGACAACATCCGAGGCATTTATGCTAAAATTTACCGCATCCCGATAGATGGGGTTTTTCCCTACCAAGGTGATATCCGTGCCGTGTAAAGTTGTAATGACCGGTATATTAATACCGTCTGCTTTGAGAATTAACTTTGCCATGTGGGCAGCGTACGCGTGGGGAATGGCGTAATGCACATGCAGTACATCCAATTTCCATTTTCGAATGACCTGAACCATTTTTGAACTTAGCGCCAATTCATAAGGTTGATACTGAAATAGGGGATAATCGTGCATACTTACCTCGTGGTAGTAAGTATTCTCCACCATTCCATTCAACCTAACCGGCTGATCATAAGTAATAAAATGAGCTTGATGACCTTTTAAGGCGAGGTACTTTCCCAGTTCGGTTGCAATTACACCCGAACCGCCAAAGGTTGGGTAGCAAACTATGCCTATCTTCATTGGAGATGTTTTTTTCGTGGTAGCGCACAAAAGTAACCGCCAATTTGTTGCATTGATTGTTAAATTTCCATTTAGTAACTTGGCGCCCCAAACATCAATCGATTTTTTCAATGTCTCAGATTATTAAAATATATCCCGAAAACCCCAATGCAAAACACATTGCTAAAGTCATTGATTTACTGGAAAGTGGTGGAGTAATTATATATCCTACCGACACCGTGTATTCTATAGGTTGTGATTTAAACAATCCAAAAGCCATTGAGCGCGTGGCACGTATAAAAAACGTAAAACCCGAAAAGGCGGACTTTTCTATTATTTTTTACGACTTATCCATGCTGTCGGAATACACAAAATCTGTGGATACACCAACCTATAAAATCTTAAAAAAAGCGCTTCCCGGTCCTTTTACTTTTATTCTACCCGCCAGCAGCGCCATTCCTCGCCTGTTTAAAAATAAGAAAAAAACCATCGGTATTCGAATTCCCGACAACAACATCCCGCGAACCATTGTGAAAGCATTGGGGCGCCCCATAATCGCTACCTCCGTTCACGACGATGATGAGGTTTTGGAATATACCACAGATCCCGAGCTTATTTTAGAAAAATACGGACATTTAGTCGATTTGGTCATCGATGGAGGATTCGGCGATTTACACGCTTCTACCATTATCGATATGTCATCGGGTGAGCCTGAAATTTTGAGACTGGGAAAAGGTGATCCCGATTTCATTTAGCCTTTGCAAGAAATCCCTTGTAACCACAGCAAGCCACTTTTCAAAATGATTGATTGTTAGTCATTTAAAATTATTCAATCATTACAAAAAAAACGCTAAATTTTTAATGTATCGTGGTTACTTTTGCGGTCGAAATTGCAACGACTTTTAACCACTTTATGGGAAAAATTATTTCCTTTACGCTTCCCAACGGCATTCGGGTAATACACTACCCTACCGAAAGCCCTATCGCACATTGTGGTTTGTTTGTAAAAGCCGGTTCAAGAGATGAACTAGTAGGAGAACAGGGTTTGGCACACATGGTTGAACACATGCTTTTTAAAGGCACTAAACACCGCAAAACTTTCCATATTCTCTCGCGTTTGGACAGCGTTGGCGGCGAAATAAACGCCTTTACAACCAAAGAGGAAACTTGTATTTACGCCTCTTTTATCGACACCTATTTTGCCCGGGCTACCGATTTAATTTTCGACATTGCTTTTAATTCCATTTTCCCGGATCACGAATTAAATAAGGAAAAAGACGTCGTACTTGAAGAAATTGACGCTTACAAGGACAATCCGGCAGAACAAATATTTGACGATTTTGAGGATATGGTTTTTGCCGGACATCCCATTGGCAGAAATATTCTAGGTACGCCCGAAAGTGTTAAATCGTTTTCGGTTGCCCAAATCAAAGCATTCATTTCCCGTGAATATCGTCCCAACCAAATGGTTTTTTGTTCCGTGGGAAAAATTTCTGAAAAGAAACTCAGGAAAATACTCAACACCCATCTGCCAGAAAATCAACATAAAACGACCGCTGGCAAAAATAGAAAACCCGTTAATCTATATTGTCCCAATAATGTCGCGATTGACCAAAACACCCATCAAGCGCATATTATTTTAGGCAACCGCGCCTATTCTGCCACCGATAAAAAAAGCATGGGTTTTTCTTTGCTCAACAACGTTCTTGGCGGACCAGCACTGAACAATCGCCTAAATCTCAACATCCGGGAAAAACACGGATTTGCATACCATGTGGAGAGTTTTTACAACCCGTATTCGGATACAGGGATTTTTGGTGTTTATATGGGTACGGATCAAAAACACATTGAGCAAACCATAAAGCTCGTCGAACGCGAACTCAAAGTCCTTCGCGAAAAAAAGCTCGGGGTTTTGCAACTTCACCGATCTAAAAAACAGTGGATCGGGCAAATTTTCCTCCAACAAGACAGCAATCTAAACCTCATGTTGAATCTGGGTAAATCCGTTTTACTCCACGAAAAAACGGATACCTGGGAGGAATTAAATCGGAAACTCAACGCCATTACATCTGAAGATCTTCTTGAAATAGCCAACGAAATTTTTAATCCTCAACTGCTTTCCAGACTAATCTATCATTGAATTATTAATGTTTATGAAATTTGCTTTACTCCCCTTTTTAATTTTGGCAACTTGTGCACAATTATTGGCACAGCGGGCAACCATAAGTGGCTACGTAGAAGACGCACAATCCCGGGAACGCCTGGTCGGGGTGAATGTGTTTATCAGCGATAGCCGAATAGGTACCGTAACCAATGCCTTCGGGTTTTTCAGCCTTACCGTCCCCACAGATACCCAAACCATTAATTTTTCTTACGTGGGCTACATGCGGGAAAGTCAAACCCTGGCCCTCCAAAAAGACACCTTTATTACCGTAGTTCTGAATGAAGGCGATCTTGAACTTTCAGCAGTAGATGTGGTAGGCGAAAAAAACACCGCACAAAAAACCCAAATGAGTACCATCGACCTCAATATTAAGGAATCTAAAAAAGTGCCCGCTTTATTTGGAGAAGTCGATATTCTAAGAGTCATGCAACTCATGCCCGGTGTGCAATCCGGAAACGAAGGCAGTGTTGGGTTGTACGTTAGAGGTGGTGGCCCCGATCAAAACTTAATTTTACTCGACGGGGTTCCCATTTATAACGTCAGTCACCTCTTTGGTTTTTTTAGTGTTTTTAATGCCGATGCCATAAAAAGCGCATCCATAATAAAAGGTGGATTTCCCGCGAGGTATGGTGGACGATTGAGTTCTGTTATCGACATTACAATGAAGGAGGGTGATATGCGAAAATTCCGTGGTGAAGGTTCTATTGGATTAATCGCTTCAAAGTTGACGCTCGAAGGGCCTATTGTAAAAGATAAAACATCCTTTATGATTTCCGGAAGACGTACTTATATCGACGCCTTAGCACAACCATTTATTGCATCTCAGGAACCGGGCGCTCGCGCGGGTTATTATTTTGGCGATTTAAACATCAAGGTAAATCACAAGTTTAGCGATAAAGACCGATTATATGCGAGCTATTTTTACAACGTTGACAAATTTTACTTTCGCGGACGGGAAGGCAATGGTGAAGTTCGCGGAAACTTGAACTGGGGGAATTCGACAGGTTCACTTCGATGGAATCACCTATACAATTCAAGGCTTTTTATGAATGTCTCTGCAACCTATACCCGGTATCAGTTTGGAACCAGTTTTAGAAGTATTGAACCCGATTTTGATTTAACTGTTGGGTTGCGCTCCAACATTGAAGACTATGGTGCAAAGGCAGACTTTGAATACATTCCCAATAACAAAAACCACATTCGCTTTGGAGCAAATATAATTCACCATCAGTTTCGTCCAAGTACCGCCCAATTAAATGAAAAGACTTCGGGTTTTAGTTTGGACAGTATTTACAATCTTTCTCCGGTTCTTCAATCTCAGGAAGCATATCTCTACGCAGAAAATGACCACGAAATCACCGACCGATTGATGGCCAACTACGGTCTTCACTATGGCATGTATTTATTTGAGGAAAAATTCTATCACAGTCTTCAACCCCGACTTTCATTTCGGTACTTATTAAATGACCGCTCGGCCTTAAAAATAAGCTATGCCCGAATGCAGCAATTTTTGCATTTACTCTCCAGCAACAACGGCATTGGCTTACCAAGCGACTTATGGGTTCCCGCCACCAACGTCATTCCACCCATGATGGCAGACCAATTGGCTTTGGGATATGTCATCAATTCCCGCAACAATAAGTACGAATTCAGCACAGAAATTTTTTATAAAAAAATGACTGATTTGATTGAATTCAGGGGAGGAAGTTCGTTTATAAATCCCAACGACTGGCAAACGCGGGTCGAGACCGGAGGTATTGGTTGGGTTTATGGTATGGAGGTTTTTGTACAGAAAAAATTAGGCGACTTTACGGGATGGGTAGGATATACGTGGATGAAAAACGACCGTCAGTTTGAAAACCTAAACAATGGTAAAGTTTTCCCGTATCGCTTTGATCGTCGCCACGACATATCCATTGTGGCCAATTACGAAATCACCAAGAAAATAGACGTTTCCTGTACTTGGGTGTACGGCACCGGTATTGCCACCAATATACCAATTTACCAAACCGGAGTAGCGGAGCCTCCAAATACCGGACAATCATTTTTTGGAGGCGTTGATCATTATGGCGACCTCAATAGTTTTCGTTTTGCCCCATATCACCGTGGCGATGTCTCTATCAATTTTCACAAAAAGAAAAAGAAATTTGAACGTACCTGGAACATCAGTGTTTACAATGTTTATAACCGTAGAAACCCGTTTTTCATTTATCGAAACCGCGAATTTGGTCAATCAACCTTTCGTCAGGTTAGTTTGTTTCCCATTTTACCATCAATTAGTTACCGCGTAAAATTTTAACCATGAAAAGAATTGTCATCATTTTACCCATGTTAATGTTATTTGCCTGCGAGCAAATCATCGATTTGGATCTGCCGGAGCACGAACCAAAATTGGTGCTTAATGGTTTTTTTATTGCCCATGAAGAAGGTGTTGATACTTTACCCCAAAATATTAAATCCTCATTGTTCCAAACGTCTTTTTCTATAAGCGTTTCCAAGGGTACCACTACGTCCGGAGAGATTCGATACCTCACGGATGCTAATTTGGAAATTCACGAAAATCAAATCCCGATTGCGTTCATGGACAGCAGCAATGAAGGAACACCATTTGGTAATAAATACTTTCCCGATATTGAAGTTGAGCCGGGAAACACCTATTCAGCTTATGCAAATCACCCCGAATTTGACGACGAAGTTTTTGCCGGGCAAACCATACCGAGCTTTCCGGTTATTACTGATGTTTCCATTCGAACTTCGGGCAGCGATAAAATTATTACATTTACCATTGACGATCCGTCGGAGGTCAATTTCTATATCATTAGATTATTTACCTCAACTTATCCGTTTTTTCAAGGTTCTCAATATTTTGTAAACCTCTTTAGTATTGTGGATGCAGATTATATAGGTTTGAACGAAAACGATGGACTTGAAGCCGGACTAAGAACAGCTACCATTGGTATTCTGCGGGATAATAATTTTAACGGACAAAAGAAAACCTTGGAAATGCGCGTTCCTGAACTTTTTGTAGGCATGCCTGATGACGAGACACTTTTCCTGCTAAAAATAACCTCAGCTACCCGAGATATGAATTTGTATATGCGTTCATACTATCAAATGATAGAAGGTAATTTTACGCCATTTTCCGAACCAACTATTATTCACTTTAATGTGGAAAATGGTTATGGGTCGGTCTTAGGGGGTGCCGAGGTTGTAAAAGCTATTTTCCCATAACCAAAGTGCGCAAGTTTGAGTCTCCTCTAATAAGTCCGTTTCTGCCAAAATATTCCTCGTCTGAAGATTTTTAAATCCTCACTAACATCTAGTTAGCTCAGGTTAAAAAATTGCCTCCACGTCGATTTTTGTAAAAATCATCCTTTTTGGAGCAGACTCAAGTTTTGAAGTTTTGCCGAGCTCAAAATTTTTAATGTGTATTTTATCGTTAAAAACTGTATAATTCCGTGGTTTCATTGCACCACTGACATTATATTGCGACCCCAAACCATCAAAGAAATTTCCGGGGGATGCATGTAAAAACTTTTCTGGTATTTTTATTTTTTTTCTTCGCGATTAATTGTGTCGGACAGCCTAAGGTTATTCCCATGAACCAGTGGCTCAATCGTCTGGAAACATTTGCGCTATACCCCAAAATTGACACAACTGTGATGAAAGCCTGTATGGTGACCAATGTGGGAAGTTCTGATAATTGGTTTAACTTCCCGCCTACCCATGCGGTGCGTTTTGGCCTACACATTTCTGATTCTGTAGATGAGAGGAAGCACCCATATTTATCAGCTCTGGCTTATAAAAGATGGAAAAATTCGGATATTTGTCCGCCCGAAGAAATTACAGTCCCCAAAACCTATTTAAAATCCGTGGAACTTTTCGATCCTGGAAAACACAGTTGGCAACCCTTTCGCACAGATGGCCCTTTCCTCCTCTCCCACATTGCCGAAGTTTCTGCCACTACTGAACAAGCCTGGAAAAATGCCAACCCACATTTGATTTATGAAATCATTCCCACTTCTGGGGCCATTTTGTTTTTCCCGGTTTACGAAAGCAGTCTTATCGATTCCATGTTGGATATGGCCAGAGTGGCTTATCGCGATTACCAAAAAGAACTTGCGAAAAAATCCCAGGCAAAGTATTATTCCGTTACCGTAAAGAGTGGACAAAGTCTGTCCATTATTGCCGAAAGGGAAAACGTTAGGGTAAGTGAAATTATGCGCTGGAACAAACTTGCAAGTGATCGAATTTATCCCGGACAAAAGCTGCTCATTCAGGGAGAAAAAGTTGTTCAGCAAAAAACGGAATCCGTAAATAAAACGGAACCCATGAAAAAATCGGAACCTGTAAGTTTTGACGGCGAAACCATTGACTATACGGTAAAACCCGGTGACTCCCTTTGGCTTATTGCCCAAAACCACGATGGTGTTTCGGTGGAAGAAATTATGTCCATAAACGACCTTAAGGATGCGAATATAATTGCTGGTCAGGTATTGAAATTACCAAAAAAATAACCCTGATGAATCGCGATTTTGTTTCACCTTGGAAAACTTTGCTCGTCCTACTCAGCGTAGGACTGATCATTGGGTTGGGAATCGCATTTGAGTTGGATGGCGTTAAAATTGGAAATTTTGAATTCTTGTTTCCCACCGTGGAAGATTTAAGTGAACCCAAACGAAAGGTCAACATGGATCGCTTGCTTCAGGATTATCACGAAATTGATATACGAGGCAAAGCAATTCCCCCAGAGGATTCCCTTCCCCTTGCAGAACCCGTGGACACTATAGTGGAAGAAGTTGAGGACGAACCAGAAGAATATATTCCGCCACCGAGAGATTTACAGTGGAATAGTGACCGACCACATCCGCTAAACCGCTTTTACACATCCCTTCGTCGTGGCGAGCAAAAGAAAAAGGTGTTTCGGGTTTTACACTACGGTGATTCACAAATTGAGGGAGACAGAATTACTTCACGCTTTCGGGAGGAGTTGCAAAGGAAATTCGGCGGACGAGGACCGGGATTACAATCTTTTACACCATTGGTCACCAATTACTCCATTCGGGTGGAAACATCTGCCAATTGGAAGCGATACCCGGGTTTTGGAAAAAAGGACACCAGTATAACCCACAACGAATACGGGCCCTTGATTTCGCTTTCCCGGTATAAGCGAACCGACAGTTTGACGACGGCTACAGCCACCATAGGCCCCAGTAAATCAGGTTATGGGAGCATTCGCAGCTACGACAAAATTAAAATATACTTCGGTAAATTAAATACGCCGGTGGGTCTGTCGGTTGCTTTGGAAGACAGCATATTTTATCGGGATACACTGGGACCACAAACGCCTTCACCTTATACACTTAAAGTTCCCAAACCCCTAAAACCCATCACACTCACCTTTGACGGAGAATCCCCTGATTGGTACGGGTTTTCAGCGGAAAGTTACTCGGGAATAATCGTGGATAACATTCCCCTTCGCGGTGCATCTGGAACATTTTTCAGCAATATTCCGGAAAGGCATTTCACCGGACACTTCAACCGTGATGAGGTGCGGCTAATTGTGTTGCAATTTGGTGGAAATGTAGTGCCGTATATTGATTCAGAAGAAAGAGCAAAAAAATATGGCAAACAAATCGAGCGACAAATTGCGGTTTTCCAATCGAGATTTCCCCGTGCTGATTTCATTTTTATAGGCCCCTCAGATATGGCGACCAAAGTCCGAACCCGAATGGAAACTTTTCCCTATTTAATTCACGTCCGGGATGCTTTAAAGGAAGCCGCTTTCAATCGAGGCATTGCCTTTTGGGATATTTTTGAAGTAATGGGAGGAGAAAATGCCATGACCGCGTGGGTGGAAAATGACCCACCACTCGCAGCACCGGATTATGTGCATTTCACCGTAAAAGGAGCAAGTGTGGTCGCTCAGTGGTTTAGTGAGGCACTTGAAAAGGATTTTGAAACGTGGAAAAAATCGCAAGAGGACAAAGCGGTAAAAAAAAGTGAAGAAGAGGAAAGTGTGCAAAATGCAGAAAAAGAAACATTAGAAACACAGGATTAAATACAATGATACGAATTTGGTTTTTAAGTTTATTTATCCTTATTGGCATCACAAGTTGGGGGCAAAATCCCAAAACTTTGAGTGAGATTGAGAAGAAATATCCATTTTTACACGCCGAAAATGCGTTGCTAAAACACTACGGGGACAAACAAGCTGCGCAATATTTCTTCGAAAAACTCATTATGCTCAATTTATGTGGGGAGGGCCGAATAAACGTCACCCATTTTGGAGGAAGTCACGTTCAGGCCGGAACGCTTTCCCGCACCCTTTGGCGAAATTTACAATCTCTTTACCCCGACGCGCCCGGTTCACCGGGATTTGTATTTCCCTTCAACCTGGCCAAAACCAACAATCCAAGACATTACAAAACGGAATCAAGAGCTAGCTTTGAAAGCATTCGTTCAGCAAGACCGTCCGAGCATGCCCGCTGGGGTATGGCTGCAATTACGGCTAAAACCATGGACACCACCGGTTTTTTTCGAATGTTTAATCAGGATGATGACAATAGGTACTGGAAATTTGACCGCTTCAGGGTTTATACACCAATTGGAGATTCCTGCTTTGCCTTATTCCCCGATTCCAACCTTCCGGTCATTGAGACGATAATAGACACCATGGCCGGGATGATAGAATATGTGCTTGACAAGGAAGTAACTGAGGTGGTTATGCACTGGAAAAAAACCGATAGTCTGCAAAAAGTACTGTATATCGACGGAGTTCAATTGCTCAACGACAAGCCCGGCATCACCTACCACGCCATGGGCGCAAATGGAAACAGCACAAACTCCCTCGTTCGCAGTGAGGCCCTTTGGCCACAATTGAAATACCTCCATAGTGATTTGGTTGTTTTTGGTGTGGGAATAAACGATGCACATAAATCACAGTCGGCTTTTTCGGAAAGAGAATATGCCGATAATTATCGGAAAATTATTGATAGTTTAAGAGCTGTAAACCCCAAGGTCGCGCTGTTATTTGTGACCAATAATGATAGCTACTATAAAAATATGCCCAATCCAAACGCCAAAAAAGTTCAACGCATCATGCAGGAACTCGCAACCGAATACGGCGGTTGGGTTTTTGACTTATTCAATTATATGGGTGGCATGAATGCTTCGCAAATATGGGAACACCACGGTTTGGGAAAACGCGACAAAATTCACTTTACCAATGATGGATACCGCATTCAGGCAGACGCGATGTTCCAAGCCATACAACACGCCTTTTTTGACTATTTATCACAAACTTACGCTGAACCACTTGTTCCCTAATGGAAGTCGTCAATTACATACTCGGTAAATTATTCACACATTCGGGTGAATCGCCCCTGATATTTACACAGGTATATTTTTGGTACTTCTACGCAGCGGTGCTGTTCTTTTTCGCACTGCTTTATCCGAGAATGCGGCTTCGAAACGCTTATTTATTTTTCATTTCCCTGTATTTTTATTACCAGACCAGTGGTTTCTTTTTTCTCATCCTGATTTTTTCAACGCTAGTAGATTTTTTCATTGGAAAACAAATATTTAGAGCCAAAACAGATGTCGGAAAAAAATGGTGGGTTGCTTTTTCTATTACGGTCAACTTGCTTGTACTTGGGTATTTCAAATACGCATATTTTTTCACCGAAAATTTCAATGCGCTATTTTCCACAAATATCGAGGTTTACAACCACTTTGCCCTTTGGAGTAATGGCTTTTTCGGATCGGAGTTTCGGGTAGATCGCATTTTGCTGCCGGTCGGAATTTCGTTTTTCACCTTTCAAACCATCAGTTATTCCATCGATATTTACCGGGGCTTAATAAAACCGGTTCGCTCCATATTCGATTTTGGATTTTATGTTTCATTTTTTCCGCAATTGGTCGCAGGGCCAATTGTCCGCGCATCCGACTTCATTCCACAGCTTTATAAGCCTTACCAGCTCAACAAGCTAGATTTCGGGATGGCCCTTTTTTGGATTTTAAACGGATTACTTAAAAAAATGGTTTTGGCAGATTATATCGCCGTCAACTTCATCGACAGGGTTTTTGCCAATCCCTTGAGTTATTCAGGTTTTGAAAATGTCCTGGCCCTTTATGGATATTCGTTGCAAGTATATGCCGATTTTTCGGGTTACACCGACATAGCCATAGGTCTGGCGCTTTTACTCGGGTTTCATCTGCCCTTAAATTTCAACTCCCCGTATAAAGCCAATAATGTGGGCGGCTTTTGGAAGCGTTGGCACATCAGCTTGTCGTCCTGGCTTAAGGACTACCTTTATATTCCCATGGGAGGAAACCGAAAAGGTTCCTTGTTTTCCTATATCATGGTGGGCGTTATTGTATTTTTTATCAGTATTTTGTCGGGTGCGTTATGGGTTCCTATGTTGGCGATTGGTGTCATAATAATATTCACCATTTTAGCACTGAATTTTCCCAAGGCAAAAAAGCAAATCGATACCAATATCAACCTCATGCTCACCATGACCATTGGCGGATTATGGCATGGTGCGAGTTGGAGTATGGTGATTTGGGGCGCATTAAACGGCATAGGGTTAGTGATTTATAAATGGGTGAAAAACATCCTACCGTGGCGCAATAAAGAAAAGTGGTACAACCATGCTATTGGGGTATTCATTACCCTCAACTTCATCACTTTTACCCGGGTTTGGTTTCGAGGAGAAAATTGGGAGAAGTCCAATTTTATGTTAAATCAAATCGCCTACAAGTTTCAATGGGAAAACGCTTGGGCCGTCATGACTGAGTTTTCCAATGTGTTTCTGCTCATGCTGGCCGGTTATATTATTCATTGGCTTCCCGCAACATGGAAAATTCAGTACCGACACACCTTTGTTAGGTTGCCACTACCGGGGAAAATTGTTGTGGGCTTTGTTGTGTTTTTAGTCATCTACCAAGTGATGTCTGCAGAACTTCAACCCTTTATCTATTTCGCGTTTTGATCAAGGCTGCACCCACGTCGGTTTGACAAAAATGATTTAAAAGTGAAATTTGGGATACATCGGCATTTAACAGCTTTTCGTAATCCAAAACGATGCGTGAATTTCCCCGAAGTTGTTTTTCTGCCTGCTCCTTGTATTTGCGCCAAAGCTGATGGGCTGCGGCTTCGTCCACAAGGATTTCCGATTGCACTTCTCCCGGTTGTTGTTGTCTTTCCATGAGGCTACGAACAACCTCCTCTGCACCTCTACGCAGGTAAATTACTTTTCCGTCTGGAAACATTTTTAACCAATGGTCAAGCGTAAAAGTATTCCGCGGATCTTTCCATCCCCATTTTTGTCGGCGCAGCCACAAAGTTAGCAGTTCACGACGTTGCGTTACCCCGAAGTGACTTTTGAGTAAACTGCGCTTATCGTGAGGCGGCCAATGTCGTTCTTCGGGCACAACCGGATTATCCCATGCACCACCCGCTGCTTGTAAAGCTTGTTGATTGAGTGATAAAAAATGCCAAGCTTCCTGATTTTTGTCCCGCGATACACCCATGTTAATTCCCGCATCGTGCATGGCCTTAGTCAACCATGAAGTTCCACTTCTATGGCATCCGATAACGATAAACGGAGCGGAAAAAGCAGGAAGCATAAAAGTTTGAATTTATTTCGGAAACAACACTGCTATTTATCTCAAATATTGAAAACAAGCGCTATACACCGACTTTGATAACGGTAAATTACACCCACTGATAAAGGATGAGTCTGCTCCAAAAAGTCCCTTTCTGCCAAAATCTTCCACTTTGGAGTGGACTCAAGAATAAATGCCTCCAAAATTATTTTTCGGAAGATTCAGTTTTTTCATGTTCTTCCATGACTTCCAACTCATCTGTTGCTAAATCGGTTTCGTCTTCAGAACTTTCCGGGAGCATGGTTGTTTCCCAACTTCCCACAGCAAGGGGAATAATGGTTTTCATTTTGGCGTAATGCGGCTCAAAATACACTTCGAGATATCGTTGTGCATAGCCCTCATATTGTCCGGAATCCTCTGTGCTGTTTAATCTTGGGAATTCACCCCAATTATGCGATTTTACACCAATAAACTTTGCCAACGCGTTTAGGCAAGTTTCAGTATCTGAAACCAAATCCTCCAACCGAAGGGCAAACATTTGGCTGCGAGAAAAATGTTTTGAAAATCGCAACCATTGCTCTTCGTAATGACCTCTTGATTTGTATGTAAAATGCTGAAAGGCGGAATCAGGGGTATCCCAACTTTCACCCTTTTTCATGGCTTCAAGCACCCTGTTTTCCTCAGCGACCATAGCTTGCAATGGACTGAGGTTTTCAGTTCCATCTGCTACATTCATGCGAAAGTGGGAAACGGCACGAGCGGCGGGATCGCGGAAAAGGAAAATCAATTTTACCTTGGGGTACATCTCGGCAATTCGCTCTGCAACCTTGGGGTGGTAAATGTAAAAAGGGCTGGCCTCTCCGCATTTTTTACCTTGAGCGCGTTGAAGCTGTTCCTGATACCACTCCTTTCCATTTTCATAATTAAAATCAAAAAAGTGAATTTCTTTATTCTGTGCCGCTTCAATTTCAGGATGCGAGCACAAGGCTTCATAGAGTGAACTTGTGCCTGCTTTTTGAGCGCCAACAATAATAAAGTCAGGCTTACCGGGGAGTAAACTAACCTTCTTTTTCTTTTTAAATAATCCGAACATATTGGGTAAATTATAATGTCAAAAGTTAAATTTTGAATGTGCCGAAGGTATAAACAAAAATTGAAGTGCTAAAACAAAAAATCCACATAATGGAATCTGGTAATACCGTGCTTCTGGCAATAACCTCCGGGAACTTCGAGTACATAAAGCGCAGGTGCCCCCGACGGCAGGCTCTTTTCGCTCATAGGTTCTGTTTTTTCGGCAATGGAAACAATTTGTTTATCGCTATTGATGTAAATGATATCCAACGAAACATAGGTGTTTTTCATATAAAAACTCTGCGGTCTTTCCTGCTTCATCAAAAACAACATGCCTGTATCGTCTTCCATGGATTTCCGATACATCATTCCGTACTGTATATCGATTTGCTTTTCAACCACCTCAATGCGAATTTCCCTGATGGTGTCCCCTCCTTTTTCTCGCATAAACCAAAGTTTTCCATCTTCGCGAAACTTGGGTTCTAATCGCTCCCGTTTAATGGTTTGTTTACTTTCCTTCGAACCATCGCAGTTGACGGCCATCAATGGTATTACAACAAACAGTGCAAAAATCCATCTTTTCATTTTTGATGCAGATATAATGTTTTGATTTTTTTAATTTCAAGGTCAAACCCAAAAGTCGTCACTTTTTCTTTTTGGGCGGGTTTTTGGCCGCTTCGTTGAGTTCAACCTTTGCCCTATCTATATGGGTAGGTTTTAAAACAAAGAAAATACCCAGTAAAACCAAAGGGATACTCAAGTATTGTCCCATGTTGAGTTGAAGTTGCTGCTCAAAAGCAACCTGATTGGCCTTAAAAAATTCGACGAAAAACCGGAATCCGAAAATGGTAATCAAAAAGAGTCCGAAAATTCTACCCATGGCAAACTTAATGTTCGTGCGGTAAAAGAGGGTATAAAGTAAAATAAAAATCAACAGGTAGGCGAGTGCCTCGATGACTTGCGTGGGATATCGGGGCACACCGAGCATGGGAATTTCGGCAAAAACGGCCTCGGTGGTTCGATGTATTTGTAAAGAATCATTCAGCACCCGGCTTTTGGGTGGAACGACCGTTTTGTTATCGATGGGTTGATTGCTCAACATGGAGGGGATTTGCATCTGTACAATGCCCTTTACATATTCATCGGATACCTCGGGCATGAACTGCACCCGCATGTTGTAAATAGGAAATTGTCCGAGATCTGAATATTGTTGGGTGGCGTCGGTTTTTTCAAATTCAACACTTTCCACGCCTTCGTAGATACGGAGAATGCGGCTTTTTGTGGGTTGTAAATACACCGTTTCAATGGAAGAGTTTCCTATGGCACCATAAATTTCCGAATTGGCCATATTGCCCATTCGTATAAAACATCCCGCTAAAGCAATTGTAATTACCGCCCGATCCAATACCCAAAGTACGCTCATTTTAGAAACCTTTCTGGAAAAAATGATAAGGGCCAAAATGATGGCAACAGCGGCTCCGTGACTTGCAAGTCCGCCTTCCCATACTTTTAAAATTTCTCCCGGATGCTGCGAGTAATATGACCATTCATAGAAAAACACATGACCCAATCTGGCCCCAATAATGGTCGCAACAACAACATAAGTCAACAGGGAATCAAGCCATTGGATGGGTATATTTTCCTGTTCAAAAATTCGTTTTACAATGTAATAACCAGATAAAAACCCAAGGGCAAAAAGTAAACTATAATACCTCAGGGTAAAAAATCCGATATCTAATCCCTGACTAAAATCCCAGGTATAGGTCAAAAGCGTATGCGGCATAGACTAATTTTCTTGAGCCGCTAAAGTAATGCAAACTGAATAAGTAATCACTGGTTTTTTCGCAGTTTTCCAATTGTCACTCCAAAGCTTCAATTTTTTTTATAATTTCATTGGCTTCAGCTGCCTTTTTATCACTTGCAGCTCTGTTGGTTGTGGACAACGCATGTGCTTCCTGGATCAGCTTTTTATATTGATATTCCAGCTTTTCTTTTTCACTTTTTTTCTTAAAGAATCCAAACATGGTGGGTTTGTTTTAGATGTATTATTATTTCTGGTATTGCATTTTGCAAAGGGTCAATTGACGCTATTGCTCATAATCATTTAACCATAAAATCCGGCAATTTGTTCCGCAAAAAGCAAATTACTCCATCGTACATTTGCCGCGATGATAGACAAGCCTTTTTTCACCCTGGAAAAAACCGACCCCAAGAGCAGTGCGCGTGCAGGAAGAATTCAAACGCCCCACGGGGAAATCCGAACACCGATTTTTATGCCGGTTGGAACACTCGGAACGGTAAAAACTGTACCCCATCGCGATTTGCGCCACGACGTAAAGGCGCAAATTATTTTGGGAAATACCTACCACCTCATGTTGAGACCCGGTATGGAAATTATGACGAAAGCCGGCGGGCTGCATAAGTTTTCTTCCTGGGACATGCCTTTGCTTACCGACAGCGGTGGCTATCAGGTGTATTCTCTGGCGTCAAACAGGAAGATAACCGAGGAAGGCGTCAAGTTTCAATCGCATATTGATGGATCGCGACACTTCCTGAGTCCCGAAACATCAATGGAAATCCAACGACAAATCGGTGCTGACATCATTATGGCATTTGACGAATGCCCGCCCTACCCCTGCGATAAAAAATATGCCACCAACAGCATGCACCTCACCCATCGTTGGCTCGACCGAAGTATTACACATTGGAAAAAAAACCCTATGGCCTACGGTTACAACCAGCAACTCTTTCCCATTGTACAGGGAAGTGTATATCCAGATTTGCGCAAAGCCTCTGCCGAATACATCGCCAATACTGATTGCGCGGGAAATGCCATTGGTGGACTAAGTGTAGGTGAACCAGCCGAAGATATGTATGCCATGTGCGATTTGGTTTGTGGAATTTTACCGGCGAAAAAACCTCGATACCTCATGGGCGTAGGTACCCCGGCCAATTTATTGGAATGTATTTCCCTGGGCGTTGATATGTTTGATTGTGTAATGCCCACCCGAAACGGTCGCAACGGGATGATTTTTACCAAAAACGGAATCCTCAACATGCGCAATCAAAAATGGCGCAACGATCACACACCGCTTGACCCCGACGGCGATTGCTATGTAGATCAAATGTACAGCAAAGCCTATGTGCGACATTTATTTGTTGCCAATGAGTTTTTGGGCAAACAAATTGCTTCACTGCATAACCTTCGATTTTATCTTTGGCTCATGGAAACCGCACGTGAAAAAATCACTGAGGGGACTTTTAGTCATTGGAAAGCCCAAATAATACCAGCATTGCAAACCCGACTATAGCATGTTCACCATCATCGACCGCTATATACTCCTCAAGTTTTTGGGCACCTTTATATTGGTGATGATCCTAATCATGTCGATTGCGGTCGTCTTTGATGTCTCGGAAAAAATTGAAGACTTCATAACCAAAGACGCGCCCCTCAAGGAAATCATCTTTGACTTCTACTTGAATTTCGTACTGTATTACGGGAATCTCTTCAGCTCGATGATTGTCTTCATCTCCACCATTTTGTTTACTTCTCAAATGGCCAATCGCACCGAAATAGTGGCCATTCTCACCGGAGGCGTTGGCTTTATTCGCATGTTGTGGCCCTACCTTATCGGTGCTACTATTGTTGCATCAGGGAGCTATGTACTCAACCACTACTTCATTCCCCAAACCAACGAAACAAGATCTGAGTTTGACAATAAGTATATCCACACCGTCAAAAAGACGACCTTTAGAAATATCCACCGACAAGTTCGTCCCGGAGAATTGGTATTTCTTGAAACCTTTAATTTTCAAAGAAAAACTGGTTATCGATTTTCATTTGAAACATTCGACAATCAAGTTCTAAAGACGAAAATATCCTCCGATTTTATCCGGTATGATACACTGACAAAAAAATGGACATTGGACAATTACGTCATCAGAACCATTGAAGATGTTGGGGTGGAAACCCTCCATAGGGGGAAAAAAATTGATACGGTTTTACATTTTCTGCCCGAGGATTTAGCCCCGGATGTATATAATATCGAAACCATGACAACGCCCGAACTCAAAAAGCTCATTGAAGCAGAAAAGATTCGTGGAGCGGAAAGCATCAATGTGTTTTTGATTCAGTACTACAGTAGAACATCATGGCCGGCAGCTACCTTTGTTTTGGTTTTAATTGCGGTATCGTTAAGCTCTAGGAAAAAACGAGGCGGACTGGGTGTCAATATCGCACTTGGATTAATGATATGTGTGATCTACATATTTTTTATGCAGATTTCCACCACCTTTGCCACCAATGGGAACCTTTCTCCATGGATTGCCGTCTGGATACCTAATTTCGGATTTTCTATTCTAGCTTTATACCTATATTACATTGCGCCTAAGTGAGACTACCGCCCAATGGCGATTGCACATCGTTGTTTTTGTTTGGGGATTTACCGCCATTCTGGGTCGATTAATTTCGTTGGAGGCGGTTCCCCTAGTTTGGCACAGGATGTTGATTGCCTCTTCTGTTTTGATGGTGTATTTATTGGCCACAAAAAAACTTCAGCCCCTGCCCTTTCGCCAGGTTTTACCCATTTTGGGCGCCGGCATGGTCATAGCGCTTCACTGGGTCACTTTCTTTTTAGCCATAAAAGTGGCCAATGTATCCATTACTTTGGCTGCCATGTCCACAGGGGCGCTTTTTGCATCCATTTTAGAACCCATATTTTTTAAACGAAAAATTGATCTTTGGGAAATAGGCCTGGGATTGGTCGTTGTGGGAGGGTTATACCTCATTTTCCGTGCAGAGACCGAACACATAGTGGGTATTTTAATCGCACTTGCTTCCGCATTTCTTTCTGCGCTCTTTTCGGTTATTAATGGGAAATTGATAAAAAAATATCCACCGACCACCATAACAAATTACGAACTCATTGGTGGCGTTTTGGGGATTTCCATATTCATGCTTTTCACCGGAAACTTTAACGAAAAAATGTTTGCCCTTGGAAACTGCACCGAAGCCGGATTTTGGCTATCTCTTGGCGGACATTGTGATCTCATCCTCTTGATTGTTTTGGGCACCATTGCCACCACCTGGGCATTTATTGAATCTGTATCCGTAATGAAATACCTCAGCCCATATACGGTAGTTCTTAGCATCAATATGGAACCGATATACGGAATTATCCTTGCCTATTTATTCTTTGGTGAAAGTGAAAAAATGGATCCACTTTTTTATGTGGGAACCCTGATAATTTTAGGCGCACTTTTTACCGAATCATTGGTAAAAAAAAGAAGGCGAAAAAAATTAAAACAAGGGTTGCACAATTAAAAATCGACTGTATCTTTGCAGCCCCAAAATAAGGGAATCAATTCCCAAATGGCTCCGTAGCTTAATTGGATAGAGCACCTGACTACGGATCAGGAGGTTGGAGGTTCGAGTCCTCCCGGAGTCACACGCAAAAGACCGGCATTGTCCGGTTTTTTTTTGCGCTAAACTTAAATGATGGCGCAGATTTTCATCCCCTTATCAGCGTGTTTTTAGAAATTTACAGAACAAACCGCCAAATCAATTTACCCAAAATTTGGGTTTGCGGTTCAATGAGCTGAACTTCCGAAGTATTGACAATGTGATTGACTATAAAAAAGAAATCCGCACCGATGATGGGAATCCATTGCAATCGGAAATTGAAAATAAACAAATCCCTGTCTTGATTGATTTGGGCGTAAATCAAACCAAACACCCGCGGATTTAGGGCATACTCAAATCGGGTTCCCAACAATTGATTGCTAAAAGAACCATCGGGTAAGTTGACGTTGTTCCACTCTACCGACGTAGAAACCGTAAGGTAAGCCGAAGTCCGCCAGCGAGCTGACCAAACTTGCTGTGTACTGGATCCCCCATAAAACTCACCAAAACTAAATCGGACATCACCGGACAAGGTTCTGGATCCAAATGTCCCGGCTTGGAAACGGTATCGGGTGTACCAATACTCCCCTTTATCAATGACCACCTGTCGGGTTTCTGCTCCTTCATCTTTACGGTAAATGATGAAATCTTCGATAAGTCCCTCCGCATGCCGATCTATCATAAAATTGAAATATTCTCCTGAACGGGTAAAAAAACCAAAGGGTCGAATTTCGTATAAAAAGGATTGAATAAACCGGGTGTCGTTATAAATGGTATAGGTAAGTTGACCCGGTGTAAAATCCCATTGTCTGATCCAACTAAGTGCCCCGGTGCTTTTTGGTCTTGGGCGATATAACACTTGAGCAAAGTATTCTTGAAAATTTTGCCGTCTTTGCAAACCGACCTCTGGGTTGAAATTTTGCGGACTACGTTGCATCGAGGCAAAGACATTTATTTTGTCATTGGGGTATGCCAGATACGATCTATAAGCAAAAGCATCTCGCTGAAACTCTCCTCGGGAATTAAACGTATGAATATATGCGCCCCCAATATTGAGGTTTCGCTTTCCTAAAAACTTATCGGTGGCATACCGAAAGTTTCCTCCGGTTGTGGTATGCCACCCCTCATCGGTAATTTTATTTACCGTCATAAAACCTACGGTACTTTGATCCAGTACATCCTGTCGCCAGGATCCAACCGTGTAGTTGGTCATGGGTTCGGATTCTGTGGCACCCGTTTGAATGCTCATCAAACCCATTGTACTACCGCCTTCTTTCCCGAGTAAGCGAACACCGCCCAACATCGGAACGGGATTTCGATCCTCGTCTAGTCCAATTTGCCGACTGTAAAAGGGGATGATGCGATTTCCCCCAAAACCAAAATCAAAATAATCCTGTCCTTCGAGAAAGAATTCGCGCAACTCCGGAAAAAACAAAGGAAATCGGGTGAGATTTATCTGCTCCTGATCGCTTTCGACCTCAGCAAAATCAGTATTCACAGTCACATTTAGTCTGTAGGTAGGACTGAGTAAGTAATTGACATCACCGCCCATATTGCCCTGACGCCGAAAGACATTATCAGCAACATTTGATCCACCACCGATACCATAAGGTTTAAATTCAACAAACCTCCGGTTGCGCAATCGGTTGAGACCCGTTAACTTTCCGGCTCGATTTACCTGTTGAATATTGGCATCTCTGGACCAACCCTGCCAAAAGACTTGTTCCCGTTTTCTTCGGATATTGCGCTCCACATTGAATCCCCAAATCCGGTTAATATCTTCCTTATCATTTCTAAATTTAAGGGTTGACAGGGGTATTTCAAATTCAGCAAACCAGCCCTCTTCTGTTCGGGTAACCCGCACATCCCATACGCCATTCCAAAACCGATTGACCGAGCTTCCGTTGTCGAAAACCTGAAGATCGGCACGAGCGCCATTGGGATTTACAATAAACAAAAATCCATTACGCTTATCGTTGTATGTATCTATTATGATTTTAACATTATCGTCGAGATTATCGTTAAAATCCCGCTTCATTTCCTTGGCTATAATTTTATCGGGTTCTGAATCATAACACCATACACCGATGTATAAATTTCTATCCGTGTACACCACAGCCACTTCAGTTTTTTCCGTTGCGGCATTTCCCTCCTCTAACTCCCGTTGTGTAAAATTGGAAATGCGTTGCGCTAGCATCCAGGCCGGTTCATTTAATCGTCCGTCCATTTTTATAACTTCCTCAGTAAAATACGCTTGTAATTGGTTTGGTGAACTGATTTGTGCATAGGTAAACCGGAAAGGAAAAAGCATTCCTAACATCAAAAAAAAACCAAAAACGAATCCAAACTGTCGTTTACGCATAAAAACCCGTCTTCAAAAAAGTGGGCGCTAAATTAAGAAAAGTCAAACAGTAAATACCCGTGAATTTCGTATCTTTGTAAAATGCAAAAAATACTTTTGAGCTTCACAATTTTTGGGTTGCTAATTGGCTGTAACCCCGATTCCTCTAAAGGAAACAACCAAAATACCAATAAGGATCAAACTCCGGGTCCAGAAAAGGCTTTTAATTCCATTCATCAAAAAGTGATGAAATCTTCGTCCGTTTTTGGAGAGCGCATAGGTGGCTGGGAGGAATACTTCACCCTTGTTGAAACTGAAGACAGCGATTCTGCCTACTATTATGTTGCCTACGAAGAAATTCAGGGCAACCAAAAGCAGCCTTTAGCTATTTACCAGCAAATCTCTTTTGTCGATGGTGATTGGAAAACCAAACAAATGATCGACACCTATATCAAAAGAACCGTTGAGGGAGAAAAATTCATCCATGTTTCCGATCCGGCAGGCAACACGGTCATTTTCAGAATTACAGATGAAGGACTGGTTTCTGAACGAACTTATGCCAAATTACAAAAACTTGAAAACCATGATTTCTTGCCACTTTTTAGGCGAACCAGTGGAATCATTCTCCCGGGGGTAACCTTTCAAAGATGCAAGGATGATATATTGTTGGCCTTTTATGAAGACCACCACCTGACCATTCTCAAAAATTTTCACGAACAATTGGTGGGAGAAAAAAAACGAGCGAGTGCCATTCTCGAAGGATTGTTTACCAAACCCGATTACGGAGAAAGGGAATTATTTCGTATTACCGAAATAAAAATGGTGAATGAGCGTTCTAATTGCCAATAATATATGATGAAGACACGCATTGTCGTTTTGGTACTTTTTTTCAGCTTTGGCCACCTGTTCTTTATTGGTTGCGGGCCTGATGATGTTCGTTTGCTCAATTTATCCTCGCCAGTTTGCTCCTGGATTCAAAAAGATATACTTTACCGTCACGGAACAGAGGATCAACCATCGATCCTAAATTACCAAGAATCCGCTTTGGAAATCATGTTCCTCACCGAAGCCATTGCCAGCTATTCCGGTGGAAATACCGGTGGGAAAATTTGGGCGCGGGGCACCTCGCGATCCTACCAGCGCATCGATTCTATTTCGATTGTTTCTTCAGTGGACATCGATACCATTCCGGCAGGCGCTGAACTGGCTGGTTCAGTTTTCACCTTTGTCCATTATCCAAATCTCCAACTCAGGGACTACGGCAGAAGCAAAGACCATTTTAACGAATACATTCAAAACATCCGGCAATCCAGCGAATCCTACTTTATGTACCTGCGCATGCGTGAAAAATTTTCGGCTACACCTTTTAACCTCCAAATGGAATTTTTCTTAAACGATGGTTTCTCGCTTAAATGTGATTGTGGCTGGGTTCAGTTTTTATAAGGACTTCGATATTAGTATTTTTTTAGTCCACTCCAAAAAGGATGCTTTCAATCAAAATCGAGGGGATTTTTGAACCGGAGCAAGTGAGGATTCGAAAGTCTATCGAAAAGGAAGATTTTGGCAGAAAGGAACTTTTTGGAGCAGACTCATTTTTCAATGGCTTACATTATTTCACCATGGTTTGTAAATCCTCTTCAGAAATAATCGGCACACCGAGCTTTTCCGCCTTTTCGCGCTTGGCCGGCCCCATGTTGTCTCCAGCCACCAAAAAACTGGTTTTGGCACTTATACTGCCGGAAACCTTTCCTCCATGATCTTCGATAAATGCCTTGATGGATTTCCGATCGAAAATGGTAAAAACACCCGAAACGACGAAGGTTTTACCCAAAAACACATCACTGCTCGGCCCCGACAAATCATCCATTTCAAATTGCAATCCGGCAGCCCGCAAACGGGAAATTAGCTTGCGGTTTTCTTCCACCCTAAAAAAGGCAAAAACACTTTCTGCAATGATTTCACCAATTTCGTCCACCCCGACCAAAGTTTCAACATCGGCTTCCATGATGGCGTCTATTGACTTGAAGTGGCGCGCCAATTTTTTGGCGACCGTTTCTCCTACATGACGGATTCCCATTCCAAATAAAACACGCTCAAAAGGTTGTGATTTACTGCCTTCCAATCCGTTGACTAAATTCTCAGCTGATTTTTGCGCCATGCGTTCTAACGGCAAAACATCCGAAACCTTCAAATCGTATAAATCTGCAATGTTGGATATTAAACCCGAAGAGAAAAGTTGTTTTACCGTTTCACTTCCCAATCCATCAACATCCATGGCTTTTCTGGAAATGAAATGTTGAACTTTACCCATGCGCTGTGGCGGACAAATCAGTTCAGCAGGACAATAATGAACTGCTTCTCCTTCCGGCCTTACTAGGAGTGTGTTACATTCCGGACAATGGGTTGCATAAGAAAACGGGACACTATTTGACGAACGCTTTTCCATCACCACTCCAGTTACTTTGGGTATAATATCGCCTCCTTTTTCTACCCTTACCCAGTCTCCAATCCGCAAATCGAGGCGCACAATCTGATCTGCATTGTGCAAGGATGCACGCTTTACAGTAGTTCCGGCCAACAAAACCGGTTCGAGCTCAGCCACCGGGGTAATGGCGCCTGTTCGTCCCACCTGATAAGTTACATCGTGTAATTTAGTTACAGCTTCCTCAGCGGGAAATTTATAAGCGATGGCCCATCGGGGAGACTTTGCCGTATTGCCCAATTCATCATAATAACGATGTGCATCGACCTTAATTACGACTCCGTCAATTTCAAAAGGAAGGTTTCCTCTGTTTTGATCCCAATGCGAAATAAAAGCCATTACTTCATCCACGTTCTTTGCGCGCCGAACGAAGTGATCAAATCGAAGGGGTGTTTGAAAACCCCAGGCTTGTGCTTTATTCAGCGCGTCAAAATGCGTATCGGCAACGGGAACATCTGCCACCAAAGAATAGGTAAAACAATCTAATTTTCGTCGGGCGGTTTCAGCGCTGTCCTGAAGTTTTAAACTCCCGGAAGCCGCATTACGAGGATTGGCAAAAGGTTCCAGGCCTTCCTTTTCACGACTTTGATTGAGGTTTAAAAAAGATTGTTTGGGCATAAATATTTCCCCACGAATTTCAAATAATTCGGGGAAATCGCCTTGGATTTTTAAGGGTATGGTACGAATGGTTCGCACATTGTTGGTAATTTCATCGCCTTTACTCCCGTCTCCCCTAGTCACTGCCCGTTCTAATTCCCCATTGCGATACGTTAGGGAAATGGCCGCACCATCATATTTTAATTCGCAAACAAATGTACAGGCCTGGCCGAGTAATTTTTCTGTGCGCAATACCCATGATTCTATTTCCTCACGACTATAGGAGTTACTCAACGACAGCATTGGAAAGCGATGCTCCACCGTAAGGAATCCTTTCGTTACGGAACCCCCTACCCTTTTTGTGGGCGAATTTTCATCCTCATATTGGGGATTCTCTTCTTCCAATCGCTGAAGCTCTTCCAACAACAAGTCAAATTCCCGATCGGATATCTCGGGTTTATCCTCTACATAATAGAGGTGATTGTGACGATTTAGCGCACTGCGAAGCGCCTCAATCCTTGATTTTACGGGATTTGGTTGCGAAAACAAATCGGTCATGGCCTTGAATATCTTTTCGAATTTCTATGTCGGTAAAAGTACGTTGGGACAGCAAATCTGCCACAGGAATTGCACCATCATAATGGACTTCAAAAGCCAAAATTCCACTCGGCACCAATTTTTCCTCAGCCATCAAACTGATTTGGCGGTAAAAGCAAAGTGGATCGTCATTCGGCACAAAAAGCGCCAGATGAGGCTCATGTTCGAGTACGGTGGACTCCATGCTGGATTTCTCTCGTTCAGGAATATAAGGCGGATTGCTGACAATAGCTTGGTAATTTTCACTTTTTGGAAAAGGTTCATTCAAGGCATCCCAGCGGAAGAACTCCACTTCGGTCTTATTGAGTTTGGCATTTTGTTCTGCCAGCTTAAGTACTGATTCATCTATATCGCAGGCAAAAACCGACCATGCATTTGGTAAATGATGTTTTAGGGAAACAGGCAAACATCCACTTCCCGTACCAATATCCAACAAACGAAAAGGATGATTAAAACTATAGTCGGGATTAAAAATAGCAAATTGTGCGGATGTCAACATTTCCACCAATATATACATCAGTTCCTCCGTTTCCGGTCGCGGGATGAGGACGTGATTGTTGAGTCCAAAAGTCAACCCGCCAAAAGTCGTTTTTCCCAAAACATATTGATGGGGTATTCCACTTAACAATGCATTGGCAAAATCATCAAATGCAATAAAATCTTTTGGTGCGGGTAAAAAGTTTCCAAGTCGCAAAAACTTGTGCGCCAATTCATCTCCAATTTTTTCTGACCAGAATAAAAAAAGCAAAGCACGTACCTCACCTCGATCGAAGTTGCTTTCGAGTTTTTTAATTAAAGTGGAATAACTACCCGGAAGGTTGACCATTAGGAAGAAAATTCATTTTTCACTGCACGCAAAGCTTCGTCGATGTGTTGCTCGGCCTTAAGCTGACTATTAAAAGTATGGATGACCTTTCCTTTACCGTTCATTACGTAGGTCACACGTCCGGGCATCAAGCCCAATAAATTTGTAGGAACCCCAACCTTTTTTCTAAAAGCATTATTAGGGTCAGACAATAAGGTAAAAGGCAAATTGTGCTTTTTGGCAAATTGTGCATGGGAAATTGGTGAATCGCTGCTGATGCCCACCACTGGAACATGTAAATCCTGAAAATCCTCGTATAAATCTCGAAAACGACAAGCTTGTTTTGTGCAACCCGGCGTATCATCTTTAGGATAGAAATACACGACAAAAGGTTGGCCTAATAAAGATTCCATGGAAAAATTCTCACCGCGTTGATCCTTGAGTACATCGAGCGGAAAGGCGTCATTGATTTTCATAAAAAGTGGATTTACATTGTGCGAAGATAACCATTTAAAGAGAAAAAAGGTTTTAGATTTTGCGTGATGAACAGAAAAACCAAAAAATGGGCAAAAAAAAAACCCCGAAAAAATCGGGGTTTAATCGTAGCGAGAACGGGATTTGAACCCGTGACCTCAGGGTTATGAATCCTGCGCTCTAACCAACTGAGCTACCTCGCCAAAAGCGGGTGCAAATATATAAACATCCTCGGTTTTAAAAACCACTTTTTTTAAAAATTTCAGAGGGATTTTTTTAGGTTGGTTTTTGTTTGGTTCACAACAAAATTTTTACCTATATTGCGCCATAAATAATATCTACTTCAATCCTCATGGAAAAAGTTAAGTTTCAAATAGAATTTCCGGTCAAGGCATCACCTACCATGCTATTTCCGTTCCTATCCACCCCCAGCGGTTTGGCCGATTGGTTTTCTGACGACGTTAATTCTCGCGGAGAGATTTTTACTTTTATCTGGGGTGATAGTGAGGAATCTGCAAAATTGCTCACCAAAAAGAAAGGAAAAATGATCCGCTTTCGTTGGATGGAGGATGAAGAAAATGGAGATGAATATTATTTTGAGTTTCAAATTGTAGTCGATGAACTCACCAAAGATGTTTCTTTAATGGTCATTGATTATTCTGAGGAGAACGAACTTGAAGAAAACAAATTATTATGGGAAAGTCAGGTCAACAGACTTTTTCATAAAATAGGTTCCTAAAGTTGAGACCACGCCAAAAAGGATGATTTCAATCAAAATCGACGCAGAGAGGATTTTTGAACCGGAGCAAGTGAGGATTCAAAAATCTACCGACAAGGAAGATTTTGGCAGAAAGGGACTTTTTGGAGCAGACTCAAAGTTGAGTCCACTCTAAAAAGGATGATTTCAATCAAAATCGACGCGGAGGGGATTTTTGAACCGCAGCTAACCAGCTGTTAGTGAGGATTCAAAAATCTACCGACAAGGAAGATTTTGGCAGAAAGGGACTTTTTAGAGCAGA
>JAFIEY010000146.1 GCA_020832345.1 Cryomorphaceae bacterium
TCTGCTCTAAAAAGTCCCTTTCTGCCAAAATCTTCCTTGTCGGTAGATTTTTGAATCCTCACTAACAGCTGGTTAGCTGCGGTTCAAAAATCCCCTCCGCGTCGATTTTGATTGAAATCATCCTTTTTAGAGTGGACTCAAATATTTATTACAGCAAAATTCTTAATCTTCAATTTTTAACCTTTAATTAAATCCCAGCTCCTTCATTCACAATTAATCCGTAATTTGTGGCCTTCAAATACACTACTCATGACTGACCACAAACGAATTTACCGAATTTTTCAAATGATTGCCCGATTGCGAGGCCCGATGGGATTATGCAAAAAAACCATAGCCGAGGATTTCGAGGTGAGCGAACGCACCATTGAACGATATCTGCAATTATTAAAGGATATAGGTTTTGAGATTACCAAACACAAAGAACGGTTTAAATTGGTGTCTCACAATGACAGTCGGCATTTACCGGATGATTTGGTGGCTTTTACCGTGGAAGAAGCCGCAGCAGTTCGCGATGTCATGGTCAACACCGACCTTTCCGGTCATTTGCAAAAGAGTATTCTGGACAAACTATACGCGCTTACCGACATGGACGAGATGGCCGAAACCTTATACAACATCACCACCTCGAAAAACATTTCGGAAATACGAAAAGCCATTAAGGCAAAACAAAGTATTTGGCTAAAGAATTACGAATCCGTGAACAGCAGCACCATAAAAGATCGTTTGGTGGAACCCTTTCGGTTTTTTGATTACTACAATTATCTGCTGGCTTATGAGGTTGAATCCCAAATGGTAAAACAGTACAAAACCGGCAGAATCGAAACCGTAAAAGCAACCGATAAAAGTTGGCAGTACCAAGACAAACACCACTACACCTCCATTGATATTTTTGGCATGGGCGGTGACCAACAAATCCCCATTCGGCTTCAATTGGGCTTACGCGCCAAGCGGCTACTCATCGAAGAACATCCCGGCGCAACAACATTCATTCGCAAATCCGGCCAAGACTATATTTTCGAAGCCCCGGTAAACAGCTTAGAAGGCGTAAGCCGCTTTGTCGCCGGCCTCATGGACGACATCACCATAGAGCAACCCGAAGCCCTCAAGACCCACATTGAAAAAAAGGTGAAGAATTTTTTGTTGCGACACTAATTGTCGGAAGGTGGTGGTAGGTTTGCGGGGTGATTTGGTGGAGGGGGGGATATTGCAGCCTTGACCACAGCATTTTACGCTATAGGAGGGGAATTTACACGGCAAACCTTCCCGGTTGAAAATTTGTCAAATCAATGTTCATACATTAAAAAGTATGGTTTATCCATTAAAAGTGATACTTCATACATTAATAAACAAATCAAAACCGGGTAACAGTACCTTAGACCAATATTAAAATGAGATTTAGACTTCACATAGAACGGCTTCACCACCCCCGGATTCTTCCGATCAATTACCAGTATGAGTTATCGTCGGTGATTTATAGGATAATTTCTGCGGGGGATTTAGATTTTGCTAATTTTCTTACAATCAATAAAATGGAGAAGAAAAGGCGCAAAATAAAATATTTGAAATTTTTATATTTAGAACACCTTATTCTAGGATCTTTGTTTTACCTTTGTTGCTCCTTCTACATTAGCAGCTCTATGGTTAGAGCCGGATAAACGAAGTCCGAGATAAAGGTTCAAATCCTTTCTAATGTAAAGGGCAATCGAACCTAACTGGAATTGAAAAAGAATTAGGTGATCTAACCCAAAAACTAAATCGAACCTAACTGGAAATTTATATTAGACATGAGAATACACATCAAAACAACAGCAAACAAAGAGTTGGTGCCATTTAACTACCAACCCATGTTAACAGGTGCATTACACCGTTGGATAGGGGAAAAAAATGAACTACACGATGACGTATCCCTATATTCATTTTCCTGGTTAAATGGAGGTAAAGCGGTAAAAGGCGGATTAAATTTTGAGGATGGAGCACGGTACTTCATCAGCTCAACTGATAATGAACTTCTCAAAAATCTGGTTTTCTCAATTGAAAAACATCCCGAATTAGATTTTGGTCTTTCCGTAAATGAGGTGACAATTGAGCCAGACCCAACATTTAACTCCGGCGAAGACACCTTTTATTATGCTAGTCCCATTTTGGTAAAACGAAAAGTAAATGACAACGAGATTCATTTTGACTATAAATCCAGTGAGACAAGCCAATTCCTCACAGAAACACTGAAACACAAACTAAAGAAAGCAGGCCTCCCACACGAAGGTATTCGTGTAATGTTTGATACCGGATATTTTAAAGCTAAAACCAAGGTTGTGCACTATAAAAAAATCGGAAACAAAGTGAATTTATGTCCGGTGAAAATAACTGGAACACCAGAACAAAAAGCATTTGCATGGAATGCTGGAATTGGCAATTCAACGGGAATAGGATTTGGCGCAATAAGATTGTAATGACATGGAAAAAATATACGTTGTAAAATATTCTGGCCCATTTGGTTTTATTAAACCATGGACGGCAGTGCGAGACAGCGAGACATTTAGTCAGCAGTTTTTAACACCCTCAATTGTTGAGGGAATTGAAAAGAAGCTGTTTCCTAATCTACTTGGCGTCGATGGTATTAATAAAATAGTTGGTCATCGATTATCCTATAATCAAGTGACTAACCAACAAGAGGTGATTCAAACGCGTGGATGGAATTCCACGCGAAAAGGTAAGCAGTTCTTATTTGAAAGGCCAACTGCTGTGCTTATTCGTGGCATTCTTCAAAATCCTATTCTACATCTTGCTTTCAATGACCGGAGAGATGCAGAGATTGCCATGACACAGCACATCTGTCTTTGCAGAAATGAAGACATCCTTTTGCCAGAGGAAATTATCGAAACGACAAAAGAGCAATTTGATGCAGATGAAGAAAAATTCTCTGGATATGAACTTGTCTTCGAGAAAAATGAAAAATCCTTCCTTTCTGGTTATCACCGAGTCAGCAATCAGGCGATGTATGGTTGGATTAAAACAGTTGGGCAACCCGTAAAAGCTTAATGATGGAGCAACTATATGCCAAATCAGCACCGGAATGGACTCCTTTAAAGGATCATCTACTGCATGTAGCTCTTGCTGCTAAGGCATTTGCTGCCAACCTGCAAATGGATGAGAATATCGCCTTTAAAGGAGCTGTCCTTCACGATATTGGCAAAGCGCATCCCAGATTCCAAAACCGCCTGAAAGGCAATGATAATAGTAGAAAAGTTTTACGACATGAGATCGTTTCCTTGTTTTTTCTATCTGCCTTTCCAAATGAAATCCATTCTGAATTAATTGAAATGGTTGTTGGACACCATAAATCAGTAAAAAACGACGCAGGGGAAAAGGGTTTGCTCGACTTGGAAAATGGATATAAATATGAAGATTTTCATTTAGGCAAATGGGGGGAATGGAGTCCTTATGCTTTTGAGTTGTTGAATGAACTTGGAATTGTTTGTCAGCCATTTGACGAAACCAAGGCAACAGAAAATCTCATTCAGGTAATACAGTATTGCAAAGCTAAAACTAAAGAAAGAGGCTTTTCTGAGTGGCGCGGGCTATTGATGGGCGCAGATCATTTTGCTTCTGCGGTAATTGACGAAACAGAAAAGTATATTAACAATGCTTTCAAAACCCCAAATCTTGATTTTTTTAATCGCCAACACCCTCTTTATCCCCTCTCTTACAAAGACACCACTTCAGTTAAAAAGCATACAATTGTAGTTGCTTGCACAGGTGCAGGAAAAACAGATTTCCTATTTAAACGTACGAAAGGACGGGTTTTTTACACACTACCCTTTCAGGCTTCTATCAATGCCATGTACAAGCGTTTAGATGAGGATTTAAAAAAAGGCAATCCTAACCTTGACATACGTGTGCTGCATGCGTCTTCCAGTGTAGTAAAACGAAAGGGGGCGGAAGAAGAAAGTGTTTTACAGTCACTTTTTGGCTCCTCCATCAAAATTCTCACCCCTCACCAATTAGCTTCAATTGCTTTTGGAATGAAAGGGTATGAAGCATTAATTCTTGACCTTAAAGGGTGTGATGTAATTTTGGATGAAATACACACATATACCGGCATTTCTCAAGCAATTGTGTTAAAGCTTGTGGAGATTCTCAACCTTATTGGCTGCCGAATACATATTGGGACAGCCACAATGCCCACAGTTCTTTATGCTAAAATTAAAAATGTGTTAGGTGAGGATGTTTTGGAAGAAAAGCTGAATGATGTCGAAATGGATCAATTTGACAGACATACAATTCATAAGCTAGAATCATTTGAAAGTGCATATTCGGTTATCGAAGAAGCGATTCAATCGCAAAAGAAGGTTTTGGTGGTATGCAACCGTGTAGCTGATGCGCAAAGAACATACATTGATTTAAAAGAAACATACCCGGACATTGATATCCTTTTACTGCACAGCAGGTTTAAACGAGGCGACAGGAATATTAAGGAAAAAGAGCTTATTGGGAAGGACGAGGATGGAAACCCAATAGGAAAATTCAACACGAGTAATGAAGCTTGTATCGTTGTTTCCACCCAAATTGTAGAAGTGAGTTTGGATATCAGTTTTGACCTACTAATTACTGCATGCGCTCCAATAGATGCCATGATCCAAAGGTTTGGTCGCATCAACCGCAAGCGCACAAAAGACACTATCGGACTTAAAAAACCAATTTATGTGATAGCGCCTCCTGAGGGAAAGCGAGACGCATTGCCCTATGATGTTGATGTGCTTAAAAGATCTTTTGATGTTCTTCCAGATGGAGGAGCATTAAGGGAGAGATCACTTCAAGAAAAGATCGATGAAGTTTTTCCCTCAATAGATTTCCTGAACATTGAAGAGCACGCTATTTTTAAATCGGATGGAAATATAAAGATAGATAAGCTGACGCACAGAGGCAAGTCCATATTGTTTGAACTCTTGGAGATTGACTCTGTGTCATGTATCACAGAAAGCGACGAAGAAAAATATCAGGAATCGTTTTATGAGGAAAGACTCAATTTAGAAATTCCATCAAGATACTTTAGCGTCAAAGAAATGAGGCATCTTCAAGTTGGGAATCGACCTTTTATCATTCCCGATAAAGCCTATGATGAAGAACGGGGATTGGACTTGGCATTAATTAAGGAATCAAATTTTGATGTAAACCGACAAATACTATGATTACCGCTGTTGTTGGAAGGACATTTTTAAAAGCGTATAACGAGAAATACGGAAAAACTTATTCTCCCAAAGAGTTTTTTGAGGAAGAGTTTTGGCAACTCTTTTTCAACCACGAAAAATATATGCAATGGGTTACCAATTCACCATTTGTGCAAATGAAAAAAGGCCAAAAGCCACATTTGCTCAATGAAAGGGAAAGGGAAGAAAAACTTGAGGTCTTGTTTGAAAAAGCTGCTAATGAAACACCGGACGCAAGTTTTGCGCTGGGATTTCCTGCTTCGGAAGCCAAAGAATTTGCTAGTACATCAGGATTGGTAAGTGACCTCACTATTCCGGCAGATGAAGACGGGGTTTATTTGTCTTGGATTGGAAGTGGTCTTGGTATTGGCGTTGCCGGGGGATTTACGATTTTATTTGATGACCCTGTTATTACACTACAGACCTACGAGGGATGGAAAGTGTATCGCAAATACTTGAATGATCCAACATTGGATAAACTCAGAGGTAATCAGATAAACACGTGGAATGGACAATGGCTGGCTTATTCAATGAACCCTGAACAGTACCGAAAGGATTTTGATTTTACTGAACTGGAAAATCAAGGAATCTTTAAGGTAGGCGAAACACTTTTAGAGGTCAACACCATCTTTTGGTCTCGATTATTTTTTAGTCTATCACAACAATTCCCAAAAACTGAAATGATGGGATACGTTTATGGTTTCGGACAAACAAACAAAACCATTGGCTTTATTCCATTTCAATTCAGTTTCGGGGCACGACTAAAGGATGTGTACAAAAAGTTATTTGGTGGAACATATTCAGCTCCAAAAGAATTTGAAAACCTTTTTGGCATTCACATCAAACGTGCCTGCGAATTGGGCAGTATTGGTTTGATGGCGCTTCGACCTGAAAACCTTACCAAATACATGAAAGAGGATAAAAAACCATCTTTCAAAAAAGAAGAAGATGAAATCAATTATCAAATTAATAAAACCTGGTTAATTGCTATGATGACACGTAACAAAGAAGAAATCACGGATTATACCTTGGAGTTGGCCAAAGCCATTCAACGGTATAGAGCAGCCGGATCAAAACTTGACCGGAAAACGCTCATTGAGAAAGAATTATTTACCTCCACTTCAAAAAAAGGATTTATCGAGGCCTTAACCAATATGGTCAAAGATCTTGATGGAGAAGATTTAAAAACCTTCAAAGACTTAAAGGATGAGGTTCACCTTATGACGCATGAGGAGTTCGGATACTTTAAAACCCTTTTAAAATTCGACTACGCTTTTGTAGAAAAACAATCATAACCCAAAAACAATGTAACCATGAATACCATTTATATCAGAACTTTAAAAAGAGCAGAACACACTGTTTTCAATGTTTCAGACGGCCAAAAATTTTATTACGACAACCAATTTGGCCGAAGGATTCCATTTTCGAGTGGACAGCAGGTCAAGCGCTCCTTAATTGATTCATTGTGTGAAAGCATCAATCAAGTTCCCTCCCCCACCACCTTCCTTTTTGATGTAACCAAACAAAAAGAACTCAAAGAAGGAGAAGTTTACGGGACATGTGACCCAACTTATGCTGATCAACTTTTTGGAGGGTGGATGAAAGCAGCTAAAGGTGGGAAAGACAGAACTTTGAAAAGAAGAAGTCCACTATCAATTTCTGCAATGCGTGCACTACATCCATTATTAGCAGGAATGGATTCTGAAAACGCATCTTTTGATAGAAGTGAGCGACCAAACAACAAGGTTATAGTACGTGATGAGAAAGGCAATGAAATGTCTCAAGAAGATATAGTTGCACTTTTAGAAGGAAAAGACAGAAGTTTAAGTCGTAAATGGATTCCCGACAACAAAAGAGCTACCGGATTATTCGTGTTTGATATTGCCATTGATCTAAGAAGATTATTTTCAGTAAGCACCAATCAATTGGAGCCTGAAATGGCGGATGAGACCATAGAGAAGCTAAAAGAAGAAGGCTGGATAGAAACCGAGAATGTCTTTGGGCCGTGTCTTGTAGCGCCAAAAGAACTTCGAGATAAATGGATTAAAGGACTGGCGCACGCAATCATCAATTGGCGTATCACATCCAATCAATCTCGTACATTTAGCTTAATGGACACTCTTGCCATAGCCATTAGTGACAATGCTAATTTGGTGGGAGGCAGTATCCGTGCAAAGCTTTCCGAGGAAGATTCAAGAAAAGCTGATCCTATTGTTGATGAAAACCTAAAAGGCGTTGATACGTTTGTGACGCTGCAAGCAGGTGGCTTTTTGCATACAAAAAGTGAATCAGCAGAGGCGTTGTCTAAAGCAGAGGATAAGTTGATAGAATTGATGATGGGGTATGAGTATGAGGCTTGAATAATGCTTTAGCAAAAAAACATGAATCAAAGCACAAATCCTAAAATGAAGTATTTATTAAAAGGTGACATTTCCGGTATACAGGATTTTATTTTTAATGTCTCTTCTAAAGGAGCTGCGAAGACATTGAAAGTGCGGTCATATATGGTACAGGTTATTGGTCACCTTGCATACAAGAAAGCCTTAAATACGCTACCGGAGGCCGAATTATTTTATGATGGAGGAGGGAGTTTCTTTGTGTTTTTTTCAGCTGAAGATAAAAACAGTGCCGAAGAATCAGCTAAAGAACTCAGGAGCATAATTAACAATTCATTATTGCATCATAACTTATCCATTGCTATAGCATGGGTTGATTTAAAAGAAGATTTTGGTAGCTCATGGCAGTCCGTGCGAAAAGCCTCAAATCATGAAAAACTCCGAATGAATCAGGATACAATTGGATTTTTTGAACCTTTTGAAAAAGACTTGTCTGATAGCACCTTTAATGAGGAAAATGTGTCTGAAGAGATCAAAAATAAACTGAGAAAGCTTGGGAACGATTTATCGGATGACAACCAATTGTATTGTATGATTGCACAGGAATGGATAAAACAGGAAAAGCATAGCAGTGAATTGTTTGATGAAAATTTAATCCAGAACAAAGGAGACTTCGATGGTAGTCTTGTAAATAAGCTCCCATTTTGGGGGAAATATTCTGAGTTAGAAAAGTATCAGGAATACAGAACGAACCACGAAAGTGAATACTGGGATAACAGTGAGCTGAAAACTGGAAACATCATTGATTTTGATGCTTTCGGTGATTTTGCAGCTCACCGCACCGGCACTAACAAAATTGCTGTATTAAAACTTGATGTAGATAACTTGGGACAAAAATTTGGTGATCAGAATAATGCAGAAATCGCCAAAGAACTCTCACGGCAATTTTCAGATTTTTTTGACAAGGAACTGTTTGATATTTATAAAAAGGAATGTTTTTGTATATCTGGAGAACCTGAAAAGTTTGAAGCTAATATCTACCCCATTTTTGCCGGAGGAGATGATTGTTTTATTATTGGGGCTTGGGATGCGGTGCTTTGTTTTGCCGAAATCTTGCAAAGAAGGTTTGAGGGTACATTTAATAATGAGAATACAATATCTGCTGGCATCGTTATAACAGACCCAACACTGCCTGTTAAGGCTTTTTCAGAAATGGCTGAAGAAGCTTTAGCAATTGCAAAGCAGTATAAAGAGGAGACTGAGCAAGCAAATGAGAAAAATAAAGTGTGCCTTTTCGACATGGTGTTTTCCTGGCAAGAATATCGGTATATTCTTAAATTTTCCCGAGAATTGCGACACCTTATGGAGACGCAGGACATCAATCGCTCTTATTTGGATAAGATACGAAAGAGTGCCAAAGGATTCAATGCGCTACAAAATAATGACGGGATAAATTTTGATAAAATCTATAAGCTGAAATACTATATCAGCCGGCAGAATGAAAAACTGAAGGGGCTTGTAGAGTTGTTGTTTGAACCTTACTACGAAAGCCTACAGGAAAAGCTATTAACAAGCAATAAAAAATTGCGTGGTACCACAAACACCGCAATATATCCTACGTCTGTCAGAATCACGGAATTGTTAACCAGAAAAAAATTAGATTATGAGTCAAGAGAATAATGTATGGAAATTCTTTTATCAGAAGGGTGATAATCAAAAACCGGCGAATCAGAAAGACTTCATCAACGGTCTACAAGATGAAAAGCATCGAAAATATATCCTGTTGGAAGGCATGGAGCAATTCGTGAAATCAAAACTTTCAAGGTCACTCACAAAAACTCAAATGCGAAACATTTTCGATTTGATCAAAAATAAAAATGATGAAAATGATTTAATCAGTAGACAAATCAGGCTGACCTATATTGCCGGAAAGTCAGATAAATGGGAAGTAAAAGAGTTTATCAAATTACTTATCGACATTTATAATGAGAATGAGGAAACAGCCAAAACCTTTATAGAATCGGCATTGGCCTATCATAAATTTCACGCAAGAAACTAAATTATTTTACTATGTCAAATCAGAAAAAAAAGCTCATTGGAAAGGTTATTATTTCAGGGACCATTGAAGTGATGACCGGATTGGCTATTGGAGGCAACGCCTCCGGTATCGAAATTGGCGGAATGGATAATCCCGTTATCAAAACCTACAATGGGAAACCTTTTATACCCGGTAGTTCACTGAAGGGAAAACTACGTGCATTACTGGCCAAAGCTGCCGGTTCTAAAAGCGTGAAACATGATCTCGGTCTTGAAGGTGATTTTAAACATCTGGCGAAAATGTTTGGTGTTGGCGCAGCTGACATTGAGGAACGAGGAGAGGCATTACTTAAAGTACGAGATGCATATTTAAAATCCAAACCGGATGGCGCTGAAAGTTTTACAGAAGAAAAAATGGAAAACAGCATTAACCGGGTAACAGGGAAAGCCAACCCTAGGCCGCATGAACGTGTACTTCCAGGAACCATTTTTGACATGGAGCTATGCTTGGATGTATATAATGAAGAAAAAGCCGAAGAGCACCTGAAATTAATTGATCTGGCTTTCCAACTTTTAAATGAAGACTATCTTGGTGGTGGGGGTACAAGGGGAAACGGCAGGGTAAAAGCAACTCCGGTTATCGGTAAATATTTGAATATTAAAGAAATGAAGTTGGAACCTGATGATTCAAAACAAATTGTAAAATACGAATTTTTGAAGAGCAATGCCTGATATGCAAGCTAAGATTCTAAAATTACAGCCAAACAGCCGTTTCCATTTCGGCAAATCAAATGTCATTTCACGCCTGCGAGTTGAAGAAGGTGCTGAGGAGGGCAACGGGCAACATTATTTTGATGTAAGTGCATCATTGACTGATACCGATTCGTTTTTGCATTCAGACGTCCTGTTTGCTGCTTTGGTAAACAATCTGGCACAGGTTAAGTCAAAAGAGGCCGTGGATAAATTTGTGAAGGCATTTGAACAAGGAACTATCAAAATCTCTTCAGGGTTTTATTGTCTTGAAAGCAATTTCGAAGACCAACAACTTTCCGAATATGTTTATCTATTTCCGCGTCCTGTTACCGCACCTAATTTTGTTTCTATAGATAATTATGACCGTATCAAGCAGATCAAAAAAGTGCTGTTTGTTTGCCCGGATACACTGAGCACAATCCCGGAATCATGGCAGCTATTAGGCAATATTGCAGTTTCAGCAGCGAATAGAAAACGCATTGATTGTGAAAAAACATTTGTTTATGAAGGAGATGGAGTTCCGGAAAAAAAACAACGAAAAACGAATTTCAAGCTGTTTTCAAAGGGAGTTGCCACCCATGTCGGCCTTCACAGACCAAATGAAAATGCGTATGGCCCTTATTCGGTAAGTTACATTCAGATTCCCGATTACCAGGAATTGAAACTCAAAGTTCATTTCTATTTTTTATATGAAGTTGAAAACCAATATAAACCGGACTTTGAACTTGCTGGGGAACTGTTAAAATATAATGGTATAGGAGGCGAACGCAGTACTGGGTATGGTCAAATTTCAGGAATAGATGATGCAAATATTCCTTTTCTGGATAAAAAAACAGATGAAGAAGCATGGATGTCATTAACCCACATTGCAGCTATCCATCGTCAATTTCCCGTAAACACAGGGTTTCATTTTTTTTGAGTTCAGATTTGTGTACTACGGATTTTCGTTTCACAAAGGGATAATTTCGATACCCTAGGGCTTGATAAATTTCTTTG
>JAFIEY010000147.1 GCA_020832345.1 Cryomorphaceae bacterium
GCCTCCACTACGCTGCAAGGGCTGGAAGATGCCATCAACAACGTTGTGAAACTAAACAAATTGAAATAAAAGTAATAAGATTAGCCAAAATTTTAAAGCAATTCCACAAAGATTTACTTGAAACTCATTGATAGTCATGTCGTTAAATTTAAAATTAATACATTTTAAATAGACAAGTTAACCAAATACTCACTACATAAACCAATCAACTAACTTTAGAAAACAATATCTAATTTTAAAATTTGATGCAATACAAAATCAAAAATAAATGACTATCAGCAATGTTTAAAATGAAGTGTACCCTATTAACCTTACACTAAAAATTATTGATAACATTATTTTAGTAGGGCAAATATACAATAAAATTTGAATTAGCAAAATTTTTTATAAAAAAATATTGTTGTACTTTTACCCCATTAAATCTTATTAGTTCAAAATTTTTTCAACATGATCCTATGGAACCTATATTTTTAAACTTTCCCTTTGTTTCAAAATTAGTTTTGTGGGCTTCATTCCTTAAGTTCTTCCTATGAAAAACCATCTACCTATTCAATGGCAATGGCTTCGTGTCGGGGTTTCGTTATTTGCTTTTTTGGTATTTAACCAAATTTCCGCCCAAATTAACATTGCACCAAATGCTGTTGTTACAGCGAGTTCCTGCAATATGAGCGCTTGCTCTGCCCTTAACGACCAAAATTACGGCGTTTGTGGTGTGCCTAATGTTTCGATTCCTACCTTCTCCCCTCCTTTTAATTTCCCGGGATTTGATTGGATTGAGTGGAACTGGACCAATCCGCAGACTTTTGATGAAATGGTTATTTACCACGGCCAAATCAATTCGCACTTTCTCACCGGGGCCATCATGGAGTATTGGGATGGTACGAGCTGGCAAAACCATTATACTTTTTCAAATTTACCCATACAGTGTGAAAACTCCATCACCTTTCCGAGACTTACAACCAACCGAATGCGTATTACAAATTTCTTTATGACAGGGCTGGGGCAGAATTCAAATCCCAGTTTCAGAGAAATAGAAATTTATAGTTCACCTACCTCTCCCAATGATGCCGGCGTTACCATGTTGGTTGCCCCTACTTCTATTTGTCCGGGCTCAGATGATGTTATTGTCCGCGTGCGTAACTTTGGAACAAACCCAATTAACTCCGTTACCCTCAATTGGCGAATCAATGGGGTGATGCAAACGCCCACTTCGGTTTCCGTACCAATCGACACCATTGGGGGTAATAATCCCCACTTTATCGATGTGAATTTAGGCTCACATACTTTTTCCGCCAACACACCTTATACCATCGAAGCCTGGACGAGCATGCCCAATGGTCAAATGGACTCCAACATTTTAAATGATTCTATTTCTCGCACGGTAGCTCCGTCGGCAAGTGGCACTTATTCCATAAATGCTTTAATTTCTACCGGCGGCACAAACTTCTCCAGTTTTTCTGAGTTTGCTAATTTTTTAAATGTTTACGGAATTTGTGGCCCCATTGTCGTCGATGTAATGCCCGGTTCCGGCCCTTATATTGAACGTGTCGTTTTTGATGACATAGAGGGGGCATCCACCACAAATACTATTACAATAAACGGAAATGGAAATCTTTTGGGTTTTTCAGCCACCGGCTTATCTAATATAGCAACGCTAAATTTGAAGGGCACCAAGTATATGTCTATCGACAGTTTAACCATTGCAGCTTTTGGAGCTTCTTTTGGCTGGACAATGCATTTATCGAATGGCGCAGATTATAATAGTTTTACCAACATGCGCTTTGAAGCAGATTTGGTGGGTACCTCTACAAGCCTGGCCAATGTTGTGGCCGCAGGAGATACATCCTCCGCCTTGAGTTTTGGAAACAATTCCAATTTCACAAGTTTTGATAATTGCAACTTCATTGGTGGTTATTATGGATTGGTGTTAAATGGTGATAGCACCACAAACCGAAATGTGGGCAACTCAGTCACAAATTGCACCTTTGAGGAACAGAACTATTGTGCGGCTTACCTCAACGCACAAGACAGTCTTACTTTTTCCGGAAATGATATAAGTAGAGAGACCCGCACAACGGTTTCGTCCTTTTTTAGTCTGTATCTCATCAACGGAATTTCCAGAGCGGTTATTACCAATAATATCATCCACGATATTCACAGTGGATTACCAAACGCGAACAGCAGCAACAGCTATCCTTTTTACATGCAAGGTGCCACTGGTGTCCCCACTCAACCAAATATTATGGCAAATAATCTGGTGTACAATATTAAGTCCGGCGGAAATTTCTTCGGCCTTTGGATTGTTGGGTTTTTAAACGATTACTGGAAATTCTATCACAATACAATTGCCCTGGAATCAACCAGCATGAATTTTAATACACACGCCCGTATGGTGAACTTTAACAGTGCACAGCACAATTTTGAAATAAAAAACAACATTTTCTACCACCATCGGCCAAATTCAACCAACTTTATGATATATATGGTGATTCCTACAAACGACATTGAAATTGACAATAATGTGTATTATACCCCAAATCCAAATGCTATGACCTTTGGATATAATGGCACAAACCTAAATGATTTCTCCGATTGGCAGGCGGCAGGCCATGATCCAAATGGAATTGAAGTCAACCCTGTCTTTGCTACTCCCGGTTTGGATTACCATCCTACTGTAGGATCTGTAAAAGCGAGAGGAGAAAACCTACTTTCGGTTGTGCCATTCGACCTAAATGGGAATCCTCGAACCACCAGCCCTGATCCGGGTGCATTGCAATTTGACCCAACATATTGCAGCGGTGCATTCAGCTTTGTAGTGGACACTGTATTTCCCGGCGGTGCAGAAATCAGCTGGCAGAGTGTTTGGCCCGTCAACGAATGGCAAGTAGAGTGGGACACTTGCGGATTTACGCCGGGTTTTGGCAACCTCCTCACCATGGTAATCTCCAACTCAAATTTCCAACTCACCCTACCCATGGGAGAATGCATCTGTGTATATGTGCGTGAAAAATGTATTCCCAGCGGGTATGGCGTTTGGACCGGCCCCATAAAAATATGTGTGCCCAATGAACACGATGCCGAGTTAAAAAGCTTAGTGAATCCGCTGACCATGTCATGTGGTGATAGCCTAATAGAAGTTAAAGTAGAAATACAAAATAATGCCTTCTTTCCTATTACATCAATGCCCATTACCGTAAATATTTCCGGCGACCTAAACCAGACCTTAACGCACACCTACACGGGCAATCTTCAGGAAAACGAAGTAGATACCGTTGTCGTGGGCACCATTAACCTTTACCACGGAGGCGTCATTAATTTGGAGGCTTTCACTTCCCTGCCCAATGATCAGATTACCCAAAATGATACCCTGAAAATCGATAGCCTAATCATAACCCCAAACCAACCACCTACTATAGATAATCCGACCTACTGTCCCGGCGATCCGGATGTTACCGTTATAATGAACCCCTCTCCTACTGGGCTTTATGAATGGTATGACCAGCCGACTGGTGGCGCACCCGTAGCTACAGGAGACACCATTCAGTGGCCAACTTCATCCGGCTCACTTTATGTCGGTTACTCAGACCGACAAGATTCGTTAACTACCATTCTTCAGGGTCCCGGAGGATGTGATGCAGGCAATATGTTCAATATCACCCCAAACACCATTTTAAATATTTCAGGGTTTTCAGTAAGCCCTCGTGTAACCCAAACCAATATGCCCATAAGTCTATATATTGTTTCAGGTGGGTATGAGGGCACAATAAAAAAAGACTGGACATTTGTGGATAGTACAACAATTCCTAGCGTAACACGATATAATTTGGCGCGATTTAATTTAACCAATCCGCTAACACTTAATGCCAATACAACATACGGAATCTACCTCATGTTTAATGCGGACTACTCCTCGGGACCAACGGCGCTCACCTTTAGTAATGCAGATATGACTTTAACCACCGGCATTGGTTTGTGTACACCTTTTGATTACTGTTGTAGCCCACGACCATGGATGGGAGTTGTTCATTACGAAGTTACTGCATGCTCGGATATACGTACGGAGGTTATTCCTGAAGAAATTGACTCAGTTCAGGCCGGCTTTACCTGGAATACAATCAGCCATACGGTAGAATTTATCAGTACCAGTCAAAATGCCGATTATGTAATTTGGAATCTTGGTGGAATAGCTTCTTTGGGAGGCGACAGCATAAGCTACCAGTTTCCACGCACCGATAGTTTTAATGTGTGTTTAACAGCATTCAACCAATGTGGGTCAGCCATCACGTGTCAGATGGTTTGGGCGGAAAACATTGCTGTAAAACGCTATGGAGAACTTGATAATCTTCGCTTGTTCCCGAATCCTTCATCCGGTGAACTCAGTATTTCCTTCGACCAGCAACTCCCGGGGGATTTGCAACTGGATGTCGTTGATATGAGTGGCAGGATTGTGTTCAAAAAACGTATCAAAGATCATCACGGTCGTTTTGAATCAACCTTCGACTTGAGACATCTTTCCTCAGGCATGTATCAGTTGCGCATCCAATTTCCCGATGGATTGGCGGTACGATCTTTTGTGATAAATTAGTTTGGCTTTTCAAGAAAACACCATACACTTCGTTACTTTTAGTTTTTGAATCAGTTACTTATTCCTATAAGCGCCTTGGATTCAACCCCGAAAGCTTTCGGGGAAAAAAGCCTCGTCTCTGGCGTTTTCTTATCAAAGACTTGGATCTTTGGACTTTTCTTGCAGGCTGAAAATATCTACTGCTTCGTCATTTTGATAAAAGCCCACACAAACACTGTGGTTTTAATATCATGCACAAAAACATCAAACGTTACAAAAATTCTCAAGCAGGATATGCGCTGGGATAAAATCTATTAGAATTTGTGTAGAAGCCAAAAACAAAGAATTTAATCTGCCACATCAGCAGTGAAACTTCGAAATACAAACTAACCCCAACGTTCCATTTGACCTTCATATATTGCGGCTTTTAAAAACCATCACATATTATGACCGACAATTTGCGCCCATTCATCGTTGAGGTACTGAAAAATATGCCGGAGGACTGGCTGAAACTCACCACGCATCGACTTGATATTTACAACGAAGCATTGGCTAAAACTGAATTCACCGAACAGTTTGATGTTTTATATAATACCCAAAACACCCAATCATCCGCGCTGCAAAATTTACCCACCGCATTCGACTATATTCGCTTAGGTCATCCGCTTTCGTGTGTGTTGGAATGGACTATGGCAAAATCATACAACCTCAAACCCGCACACGTCATCAGCTTTTCTTCCCGAACCATGCCCGTGCTAGCGGTTTTAAGAAAAAATCTATTTGAAAAAAAGAACACCCAAATTTTCCACACCGATGCCTTGCCCGGGTATTTTGACATGGAAGCCTTGAAAAATATTTACGGCTACTCATTTGATTTAAAAAAAGTTGACAAGCCGGAAGATATTACCAAGTCCAACGATCGCACGATTTTTATTTCGCAAAAAGACGACCTGGATCAAATAGAACTAACACCAAACATCGATTTTTACGTCCACATTCACCCAAAATTGGGAAGTGTCATTTTGGTAAATGGTGCGCAAAACGAAAAATACGTTTCGGAAATTCAGCATGTGCGAAGAAGAGAATCCATCGCCATGACACCCGCCAATTGTTTTTCCGCATTATCACTCATCATCGATAATAAGGTTAAATTCGGGGAAAACCCCGGACCTGTAAACCGAACTCAGGTCACAGATGCCATTCAAACAATTACCGGTACAAAGTCCAAGGCCCTGCTCGGATCTAGCGGTTTGTCTATCCAATACGCCATCATGATGGGGCTTATCGACCACGCACTGGAAAATCATCCCGGTAAGGAAATCAAGTTTATTGTGCCACCAAATTGTTATGGCGGAACCAACGACCAGGCCCGTCGGGTTGCCGCCTGCCTCGATGCTGTTGAGGTGCTTGACTTACACGTTGACGGAGAAAACGACATGGTAGAAAGCATAGACAGGGTGCTCGAAAAAGTTGCCGCAAATGATGGCGTTCCATACATCATCGCGGAAATTCCGACCAACCCGAGGGTGGAAGTACCCGACCTGCAAAAATTAAGAGATGTGCTGCACAAATCGCGAAAAACCCCGGGGGGTGAAACTGCGATTGATCCCGTATTTATTTTGGATCAAACCTTTTGCCCCAATGTGCAGTTTTTGGGAGAAAACAAAATCCTGTCCGACATCAGATCCATATCTTATGTGAGCGGATCAAAATTTCCGAGCGGCGGAAAATGCACTGCGGGTTATTGTGTGGCCAACCACAAAGCCGAAAACGTAATGGCTAAAATAGAAAAGCATCTAAACCTCTGCGACAATGGCGCGACAGATTTGCAAATCGCCATTTTAGCCGAACAGTTGCCCTCTATGAACCAAAGAATTGTGGATGCTTACAAAAACACCCGGGCATTCGTCAACTTCATCCGGGATGTATTACCCGATGCAAAAATCAACTTTGTTTCCGAGGAACTGGCCAAAACCGGGTTTACACCTTCTGTATTTTCCCTCGACCTCCCCACCAAAGGCAATACAGCTGAAGAGCGCGAGGATTATAAAAGGGCACTAAACCTAAAATTAATCCAATTAATGATTCGTGAAATCCCCAACGAAAGCAAATACTGCGTGAGTTATGGACAGTTAAAAGGCAGCTATTGGACCATTCCCGCCACCTCGACCCAGGGCACGACAAAGGAAACCGATAAAGATTATATCGCCCGAATATCCATTTCACCAAAGATTGACCTCGAACGCCATAAAGACGTATTTTTATCTTTTGTAAAGGGAATATAATGGGCGGTTAGTGTTTTGGATGAAGTGTACGGGTGTTGGCAAGCACTTTCGCCAATACTTACCGCGCCTCCAAAACCTCAATTCGGCGCTGTAAATCGTCCATCAAATTCCAATGCTGCACTGGGGCATAAACCCCGAAAATGGAAATGGCTGTTTTTATATCCACGGTATTGAATTCCCGATTCAGCATCCTAAATGTCGATTTGTTTTTCAACAATTCAACCCGATCGATATACCAGGTATTTTCCAGTAAAATGGCCCATACACCGGATTGGATTTCTGCGGATTTCACACCGAATAAAATTTGACCGTGGGAAAACAACTCCGAATGAAAAACGTATTTGGATGTATCGAGCACTACAAAATCACCTTTTAAAGAGGCAAAGTCGGGCGTCATAATGCTAAATTCATTAGCATTCTCATTTGAAATGGCAGATACATCCGGATGTTTAAATCCTATAAGCTGATTGACCGTGAGCTTTTGTTTGAGCAAATCCTCCACGGGAATCTGAAAATAATCAGCTGCTTTTAATATCGTTTCAATTTTCGGCTCTGCCCTCCCCTCTTCATAAGAACTCACCGAACCCCGTGTAACATTCAGCTTATCTGCCAGCTGCTGCTGCGTCAACCCCCTTATGCCCCGTATCTTTTTGATGTTCGATCCGAAATGCGACATGTCCAATTATTTTATAATTTTTACAATCGATTGAAAAACAAAAATAGCAAAAAACTAAATACAAACGAAAAAAATTATTTATTTACAAAAATTGCTAATTTTATTTGCACAATAAAAATTTATTAGTTACTTTTGCCTTCACAAACAAAATAACAAGTACATTTATCGTCTAAAAACACAGCGTATGGACATCTATTACCAAAAAGTTAAAGACTACATCCTAGAACTCGGTCACGCCATTGTTTTCGAGAGCGAAGTGGATAATCTCATCGTCATAGAAAACGAAGATATCGGTGTAAAAAACATGGTCATTGGCATCGCTTCGCCAATCGTCATCATCGAACAATACCTTTTTGACGTCCGCGACGATCCGGAAGTTTTTAAACGTTTGCTGGTAAAAAACCGCGACATCGTTTTTGGTGCTTTCGTCCTTGATGAATCCGCAAAAAAAGTCATTTACCGCAATACCCTCCAAGTGGAAACACTTGACCCCAAAGAATTGGAAAGTACACTAAACGCCCTCGGACTTTTACTTTCCGAATATTCTACCGAATTGCTCGAATTTTCAAAACAATCTTAAATCTAAAAACCATGAATGTATTCAGAAGACTCTTTAAAATAGGTCAGGCCGAAACCCATTCTGCCATCGACAAACTCGAAGACCCCATCAAAATGATCGAACAAGGTCTGCGCGATATGCGCGAGGATCAAGACAAAGCCATGAAGGCGCTCGCCGAAGTAAAGGCTATGAAAATCCGTCGTACCCGCGAACTCACCGCCCTGAAAGAACGCGAAACCGACCTAAAAGACAAGTCTGTTTTATTGCTCAAAAGAGCACAAAACAACGAACTTGATCCACAGGAAGCCGACAATCTGGTCCGGGAAAACCTTCGTCTGAAAAATCAAGCGACCAAAGAAATGAACCTCGCGCAAATGGATGTGGAGAATCTCGAAAAACAAGTGCAATCCCTCCAAAACAACGTGGAGAAAATCAAGTCCAACATCAACCAATGGGAAAACGAACTTCGCACCCTTAAAGCGCGTGTGAAAGTGAGCAGCGCTACGAAAGTCATCAACAAACAAATGACCGGAATGGATTCAACCAGCGTAATTTCCATGCTCGAACGCATGAAAGACAAAGTGGATCAGGACGAGGCGCTGGCCGAAGCCTACGGTGAATTGGCCAACCAAAATACCGACCACGAAGCCAAACTCAATCAGGTTGTGGAAGACCTCTCCGTGGACGATGAATTGGCCAAGCTCAAAAAATCACTGGGCATGGATAAGTCTAACGACGAATAAATTTCTCCTATGCAAAAACTGATAGACATATCCTTTGCGCCGGCTAATTTCATTCTTACCCTACTGGCTTTGCTGGTGTTCCTGTACTGGATTATTGTCATCTTCACCGGTTTCGATTTTGACATTGACGGCCCCGACATCGACAGTCCGGAAGCAGAAGGCGACCTATCCTCCGCCGATGTGGGTAACGTCAACGCACAAAGTGGCTGGCAAAGTTTCCTTGAGTTTTTCTACATCGGTGAGCTGCCCATCATGTTCATCATTTCCATTGTGGTCATTCTCATGTGGCTCATCAATGTCAACGTAACCTACATCTTCGGTATCAGTCACAACATCCTCGGGTTTGTCGTGTATTTGCCCGGCTTTATCCTGAGCATGTTGGCCACCAAAATCATCGCCAAACCATTTGTCAAACTCTACGCTATGTTCAACCACAAGGGCGAACCACCGATAGATTTTATCGGAAAAGTGGGACGCGTAACTTCTCCTTTGGCCAAAGACCGGATGGGACAGATTGAGGTGAGAATTGGCGCCGATTTTCTACTGGTGTATGCCAAACCCATGGAAGATGAACCCATAGGGCGAGATGAAACAGTCATCATTTTGGAAAAATCCTTTGACGAAAAGTTTTATCTGGTTCAAAAATTCACCGCAACCTAAATCAATCCCAACCCTCCAAATCACCCTTTTCATTAAAAATTAAATTAACACCTAAACCAAAAACAAAATGAGTGAATCGTTTTATGTAATCGCCATTTTCGGCGTTGTTGTCACCGTCGGCTTATTGATATGGTTAATTTCCATGTACAAAAAAGTCAATCAGGGCCGAGTACTTGTCCGAACCGGACAGGGCGGTGTCAAAGTCTTTTTCAATGCCGGCATCGTCATCCCCATCCTCCACAAAGAGGAAATCATGGATATTTCGGTTAAAAAACTAGATATCTCCCGGATGGGAAAAGACGGACTAATTTGTAAAGACAACCTTCGCGCCGATATCAAAGTCGCATTTTTTGTCCGCGTAAACAAAGCGACACAAGACATCATCAATGTCGCCCAAACCATCGGTTGTGCACGCGCCTCCGATCATCAAACCCTGGAGGCCCTTTTCGAGGCCAAATTTTCCGAAGCCCTGAAAACGGTAGGTAAAAAGTTTGAGTTTGAAATGCTCTACGAAGCCCGTCGGGAATTCCGCGATGAAATCATCAACATCATCGGAACCGACCTAAACGGCTACGTACTCGACGATTGTGCCATCGACTATCTGGAACAAACCAAATTGGAGTTTCTGGATTCCGAAAATATCCTCGATTCCGAAGGTATCAAGAAAATTACCGAACTCACCGCGAGACAAAACATCAAAGCCAACCTCATTCGTCGCGACGAAGAGAAAACCATTAAAAAGCAAGATGTAGAAGCCCGCGAAGCCATCTTGGAATTAGAAAAACAACTCAAGGAAAAAGAAGAAGGACAGCGCAGAGAAATAGAAACGGTCAAATCTCGCGAGCAAGCCACCATTGACACGGTAGCTTCCGAAGAACGCCTCAAAGCCGAAACCGTTCGTATCCAAACCGACGAAAAACTGCAAATTCAGGAGGAAAACAAACTTCGTCAGGTTATCATTGCGGCGAAAAACAAAGAACGTGCGGAAGTTGTAGAAACCGAACGCGTGGCCAAAGACAAAGAAATTGAGGCTACCGAAAGAGAGCGCGTAGTTGAATTGGCCCGCATTGAAAAAGACAAAGCGGTCGAGATTGAACGCCGGAATATCCAGGAAACCATTCGCGAACGCGTGGCCATGGAGAAAACGGTGGTGGAAGAACAGGAAAACATCAAGGATGTAGAAGCCTTAAAAACCGCCAATCGGAACAAAGAAGTTGCCATTATCATAGCATCGCAGCATGCCGAGCAAAAACTCATTGAAGATGTAAAAGACGCCGAGGCCAAAGAAAAAGCCGCTACGCATAAGGCACAGGAAATCATCATTGAGGCCAATGCCCGCAAGGAAGCAGCCGACCGCGAATCCGAAGCGCGCAAGATCATCGCCGAAGCCAAAGCCAAAGAAGAAGCAACCATCGGACTTTCTGAGGCACAAGTCATGCACGCCAAAGCCGACGCCGCCGAACGTCAGGGATATGTTGAGGCCAATGTCATTGAGAAAAAAGCCGAAGCCAAACGCAAAGATGGACTGGCCGAAGCGGAAATCATTCAGGAAAAAGCTTTTGCAGATGCCCGTGGAATAGCCGAAAAAGCCGATGCCATGAAAAAACTCAACGAGGCCGGAAAAGAATTCGAAGAGTTCCGCCTCAATCTGGAGAAAGACAAGGCAGTGGAATTGGCACAGATCGAAATGCAGAAGGATATTGCCCACGCTCAAGCACTTGTCCTCGGAGAAGCATTCAAAACTGCGAACATCGAAATCATTGGCGGAGAAGCTACCTTCTTCGACAATATCATTCGCCAAATCTCACGAGGTAAAGGCTTTGACAAGATGTTGGACAGTTCCAAAGCGCTTACGGAAATCAAAGACTCCATTTTGGCCAATGACGGTCCGGCAGCGGGATTGTTTGAACGCGTAAAAAACATCGCCGACAAATACGGATTTACCAGCGAAGATCTTAAAAATGTGTCCATCGCGGCACTTATCGCTCAAATCCAGGCCAAGGTTACGGATGAGGAAGATAAGGGCTTTTTAGCTAATATGCTTAATCTCGCCAAGGGATTAGGTGTGGAGGATAAAAAGATTTTCTAAGCAAACAAAGTACAATTCTAATCTTCAATAAAATGCACCTCCGGAAATAATTGTCCGGGGGTGCACATTACCCTAAAAACTTCTCGCTTAATAACTCAAATGATCTGGGTTTACTATCGCAAAGTAGTTTCACATTTAGAAAATGAGTAAACAAAAAATATTCATAAGCAGTGTACAGGTTGAGTTTGCCCATGAAAGGCAAGCTTTACACGATTACATTTTAGCTGATCGGTACAGCCGATATTGTCAGAATTGCACGAGAACAAAATTTAAAAGAGCCGGTTTTTATGCAAAGTGAGGAGTTTAAAACCATCATTTATCGACCTGACAATGAGGCAGTTACGGAAAGCGACCGTAGAAGTACCGTAGAAGTACCGCAGGAGCTCCGCAGAAGCTCCGTAGAAGTTCAAAACCTATTGAAAGTGCTAAATAGTGAAATGAGCAGAAAAGATATTCAGCGTGCATTACAGCTCAAACACGAAGGAAATTTTAGGGACAATTATTTAGAGCCTGCAATAGAAGACGGATATATTAAAATGAAGTATCCCGATAGCCCAAACCATCCTAAGCAAAGATATCTGCTTACTGAAAAAGGAATCGAAGCATTAAAAAAACATATTTAACCAATGAACATCGAAAAAGGCACATACGAAATCATTCGCGACCGACTCAAGGCACAGCAAAAAAGCCTGAGCAAAAACGTAAACGCCCTAAACGAAGCCCGAAAAGTTATCTTTGGTTCGGTGGACTTTTCCTTGATTTCCAGTGTGCGCATCAATACCGAACACAATTGCCTCGCACGCGATATTGTCTCCATCGGTAATGTTTGTTTGTTTGGCTACAATGTTCGCCTGGGCTTAAAAACCATCCTGGAAGTCAATGATGTTTTCAGCACTTTTTCATTTGAAAACAATGAGTTTATTCAGCAGAAAAACACCCTGCTCAACGACGACACTTTCGCGGTGGAACTTCAAAACCTCTACAAATATTATCGGCATACACGATTTTCCCGATTTTACCAAAACGGCGCATTCCTTTATCTGGTCTTTCAATTGTCCGAAAGCCCCACCGACATCAAAGCCTTTAAATGGCATGTGGATGGCGATAAACTCACCTATGTTGACTCCCGAAGTGCTGCAGAGGTGGTCTTTCCCAAACAGCATGAATTTGTATGGATAAAGGCCACACGCGATATGCAACGTACCGGGAAAAAGCCTCATATCTCCATTGCCGATAAATTGTTTGTGCAAACCCTTGGCGGTAAACTCACCATTAAGGTTGAAGACAATACCGACGAAGGAAAAGGTGTTTACAGCGAAGACCTCGAACAACAAGACCAATCCCTCGATGATGCTGACATTTCCTTTTGCGACCTAGGGAATCTGGTCGTGTTACGAGTAAAACCCTATTTGGAAAACGATCGCTATTTTATCTTTAATCACCGAACCAAAAAGGTGGTTCGCGCAGATAGTGCACGCGATGCTGTCATCCTTCTTCCCGACGACCAAGGGGTAATTTTATCTAACGGTTACTACCTGCAAACCGGAGAAAGCAAACTGTTTGACCGAAAAATTGAGGGGGTAAAATTCCTAGAGAAAATCAGCTCCCCCAACGGCGAAGATCACCTCTTTGTCTTTTACGAGGAAAAGAAACACGATTTTGTTCTGCTCTCCTATAATGTCATCGACCAAACGGTGCAGAATCCCATTTTTTGCAATGGTTTCACCTTTTTTGAAAATGGAGAACTCTGCTATTTCAACACGGAAAAAGAACCCGGCAAACACCACCTGATTCAAATTTGGCAAACGCCCTATGCCGATGAATTTTTACCCGACAGCAATCACAAAGACAAGGAACTTTACAAAATCGGGAACCAATCCATCGTTCGGGCGATGGCCGAAATTCAGGAACTCAACGTGCTATTATCCAAAGAAGATTCCTATAACGGACTCTACGAAGACATTGCCCAAAAGAGCCAGAGCATCATCGATGCATACTTTTGGTTGAAAAACACCGAGGAGGCCACCTCCCTGATCAAGCCACTCAAAGAAATTCGATCCATCGCCCTTTCGGCCATCGATGAATTTGAAAAGGTGCAGGAAATCAAACAATCCACTAAAAAGTCCTTTGATGACGTCAAAGAGCGGGTGGACAAAATCATGTTTGAAACCCGCAGCGCAAACTTCGACACACTCGACCAATATGTATCGTTGCTCACCCAACTCCGTGGGTTGCGAGGCGAGGTCATTGCGCTCAAAAACCTCCGCTACATCGATCTCGAGGCCGTGGATCAAATTGATAAGGACATTGCCGAACGGTCGGACAGTCTTTCCAAAGCATGCGTTTCTTTCTTGTTAAAAGACTCCGCCCTGGCCTATTATCAAAAGGAAATGAGCCGTCTGGAGAAACAGGTAAACAAAGTCTCTAAGGTTATCGAAACCCGCGAGCTGGAAAAGGAGTTTGACGAATTGGCCAAAAAGCTAGAGTTGCTGATCGACATCGTCAACAACCTAAAAGTGGAAGACACATCACATTCCACGAAGATCATCGAAAACATCACCCTGATTTTTTCCCAGCTCAATCAGCAGCGCATTGCCCTAAAAAACAAACGCAGACAATTATCTGAAAAGGAAGCCATCGCCGATTTTAAAGCGCAAATGACCCTTTTTGAGCAAAGTGTAGCCAACTATCTCGACCTGGCTTCCACACCCGAGCGCTGCGACGAATACCTCACCAAGCTCTCCATGCAATTGGAAGAATTGGAAAGCCGGTTTGTCGATTTCGACGAGTTCATCGATAAGATTTCCGAAAAAAGGGAATCGGTTTACGCCGCCTTTGAATCCAAAAAAGTCAGTCAGGTTGAAGCCCGTAACCGCCGGGCTGGATCGCTTTTCAACTCCGCCCAACGCGTGCTCAAAGCCATTCAATCCAAGGCGGCCACGTTCGATACCGAAGCCGAAATCAACGGGTATTTTGCCGGCGACCTCATGATCGAACGCGTACGGGAAACTTCACGTCAGTTGGAAGAACTCGACGATTCCGCAAAGTCCGAAGACCTGCTCAACCAGATCAACGTATTGCAACAGGAGGCCATCCGCGGACTAAAAGACAGGAAAGAACTCTTTGAAGACGGAGACAACATCATCCGTATGGGAGAGCATCGCTTTGTTGTGAACAAACAAAACCTCGATCTCGCCTTGGTTGTGCGCGACAATACCTACTACTACCACCTTACAGGAACATCCTATTACGAGGCGGTGGAGGAAAATACTTTGGATGAATACCGTCCACTATGGAATCAGGAACTGCCCTCTGAAAACCGTAGTGTTCACCGCGCGGAGTACTTGACCTGGCAGGTGTTTAAAAATCTCGACCTTTCGCATTCGTACAGTGAAGGACAACTCAGATCACATATTGGAGATTACACATCCGTCAATTACGGAGAGGGATATGTCAAAGGCGTTCACGATGAGGACGCAAAAAAAATCCTCAAAGCCCTAATTGAAAAACATCGGTTTTTGGGATTGCTTAGATACAATGGGGCATCTCGCGCCCTGGCACAACTTACCTGGCATTATTTATCGGATGAAAAAAAGCAATTTTACCTAAATCAAATTCATTCTTTGGCGCTTTTGCGAAAATCATTTCCCCAAAGTGAAGAAGCCCATCTCTTGCTGGAAATGTTGAAGGATGAGATTACGACATTTTCCAAAAACAACAGCATCCTTCAAACCGCCTCACACACCGATGCCGCCAGGTATTTGTCGGAAGAAAAAAACCACGAAACCTTTGTTGTTTCGCGCGAGGTTTTGGATTTTTTAGAACATTTCCGCAAAACCCTCAAAGAAAAAAATGCCGACATCGCTTTCGACGACATCAAGAAGGAAATTGCCGATCACCCTTCTGCCGCCTGGAATCATTGCTTAAAATGGATCATGACCTACGGTAAGATCAAAAAAATAAGCAGCGAAAATGCCTTGATGGAGGCAACGGCTTTTGCACTCACGGATGCCATGGAAACCCTTGACGTCACCCAGCTCGACACGGTGGAAACCATCGACGGTATCAAGTCCATTCGCGGAGAAAACGATTCATATACCCTCGACTACCACGATTTTGTCAAGCGTTTGAATCATTTCAGTGAGGTTATTAGTCCGCAGTACAAAGCGCTACAGGCCAAAAAGCACCAGTTGATCGATCGCAAAAAACGTGCGATGCGATTACACGAATTACAAACCCAGGTGCTCAGCTCCTTTGTGCGAAACAAACTCATCAACGATGTTTATTTCCCCTTAATTGGTGCAAATTTCGCGAAGCAACTCGGGGCTTCCGGCGACGACAAACGCAGTGATCGCTCGGGGATGCTCTTGCTTATTTCGCCTCCCGGTTACGGAAAAACGACCTTGATGGAATACGTGGCCGAGCGGTTGGGTCTCATTTTTATGAAAATAAACGGACCATCCATTGGTCATGAAGTTACCTCGGTTGACCCCGGTCAGGCGACCAACGCCGGCGCTAGACAAGAATTGGAAAAGCTCAATTTGGCCTTTGAAATGGCCGATAACGTCATGCTTTATCTCGACGACATCCAACACTGCAACTCCGAGTTTTTACAGAAATTCATCTCCCTTGCCGACGGACAAAGACGAATTGAGGGAGTATTTAAGGGCGAGTCCAAAACCTACGATTTGCGTGGAAAACGGTTTTGCGTCGTCATGGCCGGAAACCCCTATACCGAAACCGGTGAAAAGTTTCAGATTCCGGACATGCTTTCCAACCGTGCCGATATTTACAACCTCGGTGAAACGGCGGGCAATCGCAAAAACCTCTTCGATTTAAGTATGATCGAAAACGGGGTGAGTTCCAATCCCTTTTTGCGATCGCTTACCCAAGGCGGCATGGAAAACCTTTACCAACTTGTACGGATGGTGGAAAACAACGAAACCGAGATTCCCGCATTATCCGGGAATTTATCTTCTCAGGAAATTCAGGATTGTTTGAGTGTGCTTCGCAAAGCCCTGGCCGCCCGCGATGTGGTTTTAAAGGTCAATGCCCAATACATTCGTTCCGCCGCCATGGCCGATGACTACAGGGAAGAGCCACCGTTTAAACTTCAAGGATCCTACAGGGACATGAACAAACTGATGACTCAGATTGTGCCCATATTAAAAGACGAAGAAGTTGAACGAATCCTGCTCGACCATTACCAAAACGAATCGCAGACATTGACCTCGGACACGGAGGCAAACCTGCTGAAATTGCGCGAAATCATGGATAATCTCGATGAGGAATCAAAACAACGCTGGGAGTCGATCAAAGAAACCTACATGAAGAACAGAACCCTTCGCGGACTGGGTGGCAACGACCGTATGTCGCAAGTCATCGCACAATTGGCGATGTTCAATGAAGGTATTGATGGGATAAGAAAGGCATTGAGTGAGAAATGAAGCCGGATAAGTTGACATACAACTTAAAATATCTTTGCAAAAAAATGTCTGTGATTTCCGGTCATGCTTTTTTTGTAAAAAGTTTCAGCATTTTACTATTCCAAATAATATTAGTAAGCTGTCATTCAAGCACAACCAAGAATGAACAGGTTGTTTGGGATTCCGTTTACGTGATAAAAAAACCGCCTCCAATTGACACGACAGGTGGAAAGATTACCATTAAAACCTATTACTTCGATCACAATATAATCCTGATTGACACCCTGGATATACTATTCCATTTCACGACAAATACGATGTGTCGAATGAATGAAAGGGTAAACGAAATACGTCCACCTTACATGAATCTTTCACCAGACGATTTTGACATCATTAAAGATATCAACCAATTAATTTTCAAAATAAAAAACGATCCTTATAAGTTCGAGAAGGAACCCCGAATTTACTTAATATCCAACAGAGACACCATAATTGATCCACGATATTTCAAATTAAAAAACGAACTGCAACCTTTTTGGTTATCAACTCGCAAACCAACTGAGGAAGAATTTTATATTTTGGAAGCCATTTTACAGGAGAAACAGCATGACCCCCAAAGGATTAAATGGAAAAAGACAGCAAAGCATTAATTATGAAGCCGTTCTACACTTTCCCAAAAACCATTGACCTAATTTTAGATGTAGTGGTTTTTGTGTTTTATTATGCGGTCGGTCTGGGATGTCTGTGGCTATTTTACCATCTTCACTTCTCCGAGGAAGTCCACGATTACCTTCACAAAATAGATTCCCATGACACCTCAATGGGTTTTAAACTCTATGTCATTTATGGGTTTGGGAAATTAGTCACACTCATTCTCGGCGTCCTTTTTCCGGTATTACTGACGATAAAAGCAGTGAGGGTGTTTTTGAAGTGGAGGGAAAGAAAAGGCGGTATTAAGCGGATTTAGATTTTGAAAGATTCAATTTAATTCACTACCAAACCTCATAGTAATAAATATAAGAATTTAACCCATTCATTTGCACCGTCGGCAATATTAGCTTTATAGCCAGACACAACTTAACCCAACAAAAACGACCGCCAATTCATTACTTCAATACCATCAGATCCTGTAAATTCTTGATCGCCGTCATAGAGAATAAATCAAGGATACCTACTCTACCCGCTAGCGACTGCGTGATACCTTCTTGCAGTAAAATATTATTGCTTCCCGTCAAAATAAAAAGTCCGTCATCATTGGTTTTATCAAGTACCGCTTGAAGATAATTCAACAAATTGGGTGCACGCTGGACTTCATCCAGTATAGCTCCATTAGGAAATCGAGCTAAAAAGGCCTATCGTTCAATGCCAATTCCTGCTCATCTAAATTTTCTAGCGAAACATAGGGCTTCGATGGGAATACGTGTTTAGCAATGGTAGTTTTACCCGATTGTCGTGGCCCCACAATCAATACGGATCGAAAGGAATTGGCGTACTCTCGTAATGTATCTGTTATCTCTCTTACTATCATAATTTATACAAATCACACATTTGACTGTTTCAAATGTATAAAAAATAATGATGTTTTATTTGATTAAAATCCCGTGGCACTACTCGTGCTGTTAAGTACGGTATGTTGGTAGCGCCAAACGGATGAAACATGCTAGGCGCATCCGACAAGGACTCCTTAGAAGGTTCGGAATGAAGCACAGCGAAAAATCCGTCCCGCCGAAACAAATGCTGAATTGTTGTGTGTTAGCTAAAATTGGAATAAGTAAGCTCCCTACTCTACCGCAATCCCGCCTCACTAATCGCTTTTGAAAACCGAATCATATCATGGCAGAATTTCTCCGCATTTTTTCTGAATCGATCACCCGGTTTTCCTGAGTCTTCTACTTCTTCAACCTGACTCACCAATAACCGATTGGGCAGTAAACAGGCGTTGACGTAGGAGGCAAAATGGGTCAGTTGGTTCATGGCATTTTGACCGCCAAGGGTACCACTGGAAACACTTACCGCCCCAAATGGCCGCCAAGAATATTCTTTTCGGAAATAATCTAAGGTGTTTTTTAAACTGCCGGCCATACCGCCGTTGTACTCCGGACTTACCACAACCAAACCGTCAGCAGCCAACATTTTCTGACTGATTTCCTGCAATTGAGCCAAAAGGGTTTCATCGCGCTTATCGCCGTCTTCAAAAACGGGTAAGCGATATTTTGCCAAATCGAGCAGGGATGCACTGGCGTTTTCAGCGCCATTTAAAGTCTCGACGATAAAATCTGCAACTTTAACAGATTGTCTTCCACTTCGCGTGGATCCGGAAATAACAAGTATATTGACCATTAATTGCTTTATTGTGATGGATAACACAATGAACAGATAGATTCAAAGAGTGTTTAAAAAAACTTGAGAAATTACACCGATTTTAATGCGCTAATCGTGGCTTCGGGATTTTCAGAACTGAACACAAATGAACCGGCAACCAGAACATCTGCGCCAGCTTGCAATAGCAAAGGTGCATTGTCGAGGTTTACGCCCCCATCAATTTCAATTTTGGCATGCCCGCCTACGCGATCGATCATTTCTCGCAGCTGCCGGGTTTTTGCGTAGGTGTGTTCTATAAACTTTTGTCCGCCAAACCCGGGATTAACTCCCATCAAACACACCAAATCTACATCGGCAATTACGTCTTCCAAAAGCCGAACGGGTGTATGCGGATTTAATGCCACACCGGCCTCCATGCCCGCCTCGCGAATGGCGCCTATGGTGCGATGCAAATGTGTGCTCGCCTCGTAATGTACTGTAAGTATATCCGCGCCGGCCTTTTTAAAATCTTCAATGTAACGTTCCGGTTGTACAATCATTAAATGTACATCAAAAACCTTCTCCGAAAAGGGCCGCATGGCGGATATCACCGGTAAACCAAATGAAATATTGGGCACAAAAACGCCGTCCATTACATCCAGATGATAGTAGTCTGCCGAACTGCGATCCAGCATTTTACATGTTTCTCCTATTTTTGAAAAGTCAGAAGCGAGTAATGAAGGGGCGATGTAGTGCGGCATGGTGATAATTTTTTTGCAAAGATAGATAGTCTTTTTTTTAAAATCCCAACCTAATCCGTAACCAATTCGATCATCTCCTGTTCAAATGCCCAAAAAACTTCGCGAAGTGGGGTGTCCCCATCGGTGCCGTAATTCACCATAAATATCATGATTTGATCATTGACCGTGGGAAAGTAAAACATATCGGCACTGTAGCCCAAATCCCTGCCGGTATGACCTACACCCGGAGGAACTGGCAAATCTAAAAAGGGGCGCAATACGCCTACACCGATATCCCTCTTTTCATTTTCATTGACAAAAACGAGCATTTGATCCAGACTTTCCTGAGAAATTAGGGTTTTCTCAAAAAACAAAGCCCGCAAAAAAACATGCAAATCATATACAGTGGAAAAAACACCGCCATATCCGTTTCCACTGCCGGTAATCAGATTTGATACGTTGAGGATGCTGCCGTCGTTATACAAGTCATAATATCCTTGAGCAACATGGTCGGGTAGTGATTCTCTGGATTGATAATACGTATCTCCCATGCCCAGTGGAGTCCAAATTTCTTCCCGCAACGCCCGTGCATGACTGTAACCCAATACCGCATCCATGGCCATGGAAACCAGTAATGTATTGGTGTTGCTGTATCCTGAACGCGAACCGGGGGTAAATTCACCTTTTTTGTCGTAGGCAAAGCGAATGAGCTCCTCCGCCTTCCAGTGTCGATTTGGGTTGTTCAGTACGGATAAATAAAAATCCGAGTCGGAAATGATGTCGTAAAAACCGGTGGTATGTTGCAGACAATGTCGAACGGTGACCGTATCCGCATGGGGAATTCTGTCAATAATGTCCTTTGAAATATAATCTTGAATTTTATCATCCAGCGACCAATCGCCGCGTTCCTGCATTTTAAAAGCAACGATGGCCACCATCATTTTGGTGATACTTGCCGCTTTGGAGGGTTGACAAGGTAAAAACGGAACGCCGGCATCAATATCGGCCTTTCCGGCATGACCAACCCAAATCCCATGGTCGTCTTCTACCAGGGCCACAATGCCGGGTAGCCCAAGCTTCCGGTATTTTTCGAGCAAGGCAGAAAGTTCATCCGCTTTCGGATGTTGGAGATAATCCATATTCGGTTCGTATGCACATGTTTCCGTAGAAACAATGTCTGCCTTTTGACATCCAAATATGCCAAGTAAAACGAACAGAGTGAAATATTTTTTCATCATTTCAAATTTTATTTTGGTGATTTGATTACCTAAACAAACCATTCAGCAATTCCTTGATTTGTCTATTCTAGTGTTTAATAATTGAGTCCACTCTAAAAAGGATGATTTCAATCAAAATCGACGCGGAGGGGATTTTTGAACCGGAGCTAACCAGCTGTTAGTGAGGATTCAAAAATCTACCGACAAGGAAGATTTTGGCAGAAAGGGACTTTTTAGAGCA
>JAFIEY010000148.1 GCA_020832345.1 Cryomorphaceae bacterium
ACATAGAAAACATAAGTTTTTATAGAAAAACGCTTTGCGAAACTCTGCGTCTCCTTTCCGGTTAAAAAACAAAACGCTTTAGTGTTTTATAATAGCCTCTATGTGAAAATCTATGTGCTCTATGTGTCTATGTGGTTGGGACCCACGAAGTGGTTCTTTTTTTACCACATAGGCACATAGAAAACATAAGTTTTTTCTAAAAAAACCCTTTGCGAAACTCTGCGTCTCCTTTGCGCCCTTTGCGGTTAAAAAAACAAAACACTTTAGCGTTTAATAATAACCTCTATGTGAACCCCTATGTGCTCTATGTGTCTATGTGGTTGGGGAAACCACTAATTGATCACAAATTTAGCTGTGTATGATTTTTGGTTGTAGGTGGCTTCCAATACATACGCTCCTTTAGGGTATTTGCCGATATCAACCCTTTGCAGGTAAGATGCTTCAATTTTGTATGATTGAAGTTTAACCCCGTTGGCATCATATAAAGCTACCTTGATTAATTCATCTGGCCCTGTGAGCTTATCGGTACGGAAATAGACAAAATCTCTCGTGGGATTTGGATATACTTCCAATGAATAGGGTTCGTCTTGATTTTGAATTAAGGTGTTTATGTCAAAATTATCTTGCATAACCCTTGGTAAATATGTTTGATGACAATATATGTTGGAATCGATGAACTGTGATTGTTCAATGACGCCGGTAAAATAGTCACTTTCGTTCTGGCATATACAGTTCCAGTATAGCCATTTGTCGAGAATATTACTTTTTACTTGATCCGGTGTATTGGTTAAAATATCAAGGGCTTGTGGGTAAAAACCGCCTTGGCGATAAGCGTGAACCCTCCGTAGATCGTACAAGGCATGGGTTTCAAAGCCTAAAGTATCCACAGGTGTGCCGAGGGCATCTTGTACGGAAATAATTAAATCTTCAAAATCCATTATTTCCTGGCTGGGTTCTCCTCCATTTGCAAAATCAAATGGGAGAATTTCCTGGGCATAAATTTGCGCAAGTGCCCTTTCCTGCATGCTGATGACAATTTTTAGAATCTTTTTCTCATCAGATGTAAGGTTTGAATAATCGGAGGTCATGGATTGAGCCACTTGTAAGAGCATGGAATATGCCAGTTCATCATCTAAAATTTCCTGAGGATCATTGGAGTTGGTAATCATCAAGCCGGCTTCACCAATGACCGCCATGATTTCTTGCTCACCATCCCCAGTGTTGATAACCCTTAGGCTGGAAAGGTTATTGAGCATGGCTATTTCAGGAATCAGTGAAGGATTTGAAGGTGTGCCAATACATGGGTCAAAGGGATCGCCATGATCGGGGTTGTAAGGAAAAACAATATTATTTCCAATGGTAATCATGATGTAAAAATTACCAAAGAAATTTTGAGGTAAATTAGGCTGTGGATAGCAGCCTGATGCACAATAGCGCATGGTGTTTCCGGAAACATCTATTTCTGCCGGGTTGTTGTCGGTTATAGGCGCATCCAAATCTGAAAATTGATTTACACCAATTGAAATATCATTATCATTATTAGCAAAATTATTTTTTCCATTCACAATATTAAATCCGCATCTAACACCTCCATTACCAATTCCCGTAAAGCTATTTTCAATATTGTTGTGTGCGTTCTCTGCCATATCCAGAAAACCATCGTTCAACAACAAAATAGAATAGAAATAGTTTTTAAAATCCGAACAAGTGATTTGCGCGGTGTGCTCTTCTAATAATACACCTATTGTAGTGGAACTACTTACATTGGTGATGAACTCACAAGAGGATATTTCGGTTAATGCGCCCGACTGTCCGTGTAAATCTGCACCCCCCATATTGTTGGTAAACACCGAATGGTTAATTTTAGATGTCCCGTGTAAATTCTCAGCTTTTACCGCGATAAAATTATCGTCGAAAGTGCAATTTTTCACCTCAAAAGATTTCCCGTTAACAAATACACCATATTCACAATTTTCAAACGCACTGTTATTTATAAGCAAGGGCGAGGTTGCGCCAGGTTGATAAACATCAAATCCTTTGGAAGCGTTTTTAATGGTGTTGTAAAAGATCATGGTTTGACTATTGAAATCTCCCCAAAGCATAAAACCATCGTGTTTGTCGTTTGCCCCGGCGCCCGAAGGTAAATCTACATCGAGGTGGTGCAGATGGGCCGCACCCGGAATACTGATGTGTTTCCCCGGGTGTATCAAAATCTTGCAGCCCCAAAGTTTTACATTTTCAAAAGTGTGATGGTTGCTCATTTTGGGCGAAAAATTGCGCTTCACCTCCAGCATGACCTGATCGTAGGGGAAAGATCCCTCTATTTCAAATTTAGCATCTTGCCCGATGTCCCAAAAATCATCGAATACCGCCGGGTAAATTCCTTGATCCATAATAATTCTGCCGTTTCCGGAAAAGGTGAAAGTAGCGTTGTCGCCTATGGTGACTTTGCCGCGGATTTCGAGGATGGAGTTGGGGCCTTGGAGTTCGATTTCTGCCCCTTCGTAAAAGGCAAAATTTCCGCCATCCTCAACAATGAGCCTTGAGCCATCCTGAATAATAAGCTTACCTCCATCCTCAATATGCAGGGTACTTTCTTTATTTATATGAAGTATGGCTTGGTTGTTTACAGTGCTAGTACCAATAATCAGCTCACCGTTATCGCCAATATGGAGATCCTTACTGTGACAATCACCGTTGCCGATATGGTATTCATGAATATTGCCCGATGGGGGTGTTTGCCCACTGCCATCACCATCTCCTTGGTTTCCGTAGAGCAGCATTTGGCCGCCATTTTCCACCAGCTCATGGGTGATAAGAGACATTGTATTACTGCCGTAGTTATAGGTTGATGTGAGGGTGTTGCCTACAGAGGGTAGTGAGCCACCGCCTTTTATTTGGCGTAATGCAAATTCTATGTTGTCGCCTTTTCCCGTCTGATTGCCATCTGTAATCTCTACATGCTCCGTATTTAAAGATGGAGCATATATGGCATCAAACGGTGTGAGATTGGGATCCGGGTAATCTTCATCGATATTTATAGCGTTATAATACCAATTTGTTGTATTAATGTCCAATGCGGAAACGAGTGAAACATAGGAGTGATTGTTGTGATCGACAATGGTTTGCACCCAATCAATATCATCAAACTGTCTATTAAGTTGTCTGGCAGTAGGTCTGTATCCTCCGGCTATTCTGTCGTGGCAGATTTGATCCGCTTCATCAAACTCTTTGGTCAATGGACTTGTTGGGCCAATAAATATGGGAAAAAGAAAACCTATACGTACCCCGGCAGTAATTAATCCATCATAAATAATATTTCCTGATTTTCCGGGAATGGCGTAGTATTCCATATTCATCGATTGCCTCCAAAAAAAGGGAATGTTCCAAGAGCCCGAAGCAAAAAATAGTCTATCGCCGTCATTAAATCCAAAAGTACTTCCCTGTTTGCTACCTGATGCGATAGATATGTTTTTAGTTTTTTGTGGGTACCCAAGCGCACTGAGTTCATTGTAAAAAGCGCTGAACTCCTGATCTGCATTAAGCGTAACATTGTATCGCACCATTTGCCTTACTGCTTTGTCGTGTAATATATTATAGAAATCTTCAGCTTCTGGTATTTTTTTTACATTGTTGAGTGCTAAATGCTGAATCATATATTGTGCTCCCTGAGAAATATATGCACCTCTGTGGGGAGCATCTAAAGAAATATACAATCTTGTACAATGATCCAAATTATGGTTTTCCATCCACCGTAAAGCAAACCTTGCTACAATACCACCCATACTGGCACCGATAACCACATTGGGTTCGGCATCTTCAGTTTTGTAATCATTAATCTTTTGGATCAATTCAGCTAGCAGGTATGCATTTTCACGAATATCTCTTCTATTATCTTTAAAGTCAAGCATTATAATATCATATTCGTTATCGTGTAAATCATTTAGCAAATCCGGCATATTATCCAATGGGTAATCTCCCGCGCCCCAAAGTTCACACCAGCCAAAATCTCCCATTCTGTAATTTCCTGCATTGTCTTGTATATACTCACCAAGTTCTAACCCCTCTACTATAATAACGGGTTTTTTGTATTTATTTTCTTCTCCCTGTTTAGGATTTGGTCTAAACCAAGTATATGCATTTCCCATGGCTACACCATTTACACTTTGGGTAAATGAGGCTGAAATATTGCCATATTCAAATTGATTTGGGTTTAGGTTCCATGGTGCCAACGAAGGTTCTGGCACAAAAATACCCGCATCGCAAAAAATCATTTCAGGACCGCTCATAATAGATTTTCTATTTATACTACCCGAAAATAATGCCTTAAAATGAAAAGAAGTACTCAAGCTTTGGGCGTTGGTGAGGGTGTCGCCCCAATCAAAAGGTATCCATGTAGTTCCCTCATTAAAGCTGATTTCAAACGAAAGCGGTTTTTCATTGGTATTGGTAAAATAGAGGTTGGAGTCCAATACAAAACGTACACTGTTAGCATAAAAAGAATCGGGAATGCCTACAATAAAAAGCTCATTGGTAATAAATGGACTTTCCCCCTGAGGGTCTAAGATAAATAATTGTTTAAGCTCTTCATCGTATTCCATAAGAAGTGTGTCTTCCCGTAATTCATCATATTCAAGATGCAGAAACACAAAGGGGACTTCTTTCTGTTCTTGTATTCTTTTTTTAAATGCAGGCATAATGGAGTCGAGCATTTCGTACTGGCCGGAAAGATTTGACATTTCCAAATTCAGCAAAATCTGTCTGAACTCCTTAGTTTCCAATGGGTACATTTCAGAACTTTCGCCGTTAAAAACGTCAATTGGGGTTTCTGATGGATGTAAATAGGGTAGAAGGCCAGTGTGGCTGTATTGAATAACAGGCGCAAATAGCGAATCATACCCGGAAATTTCTACTGTGTCAACCTGACCAAAGAGGCTAAATTGACATAATAAATAAGTTGTGAAAAAGTGTAAACATTTTTTCATGACAATTAAAATTAAGGGTTAAACAAA
>JAFIEY010000149.1 GCA_020832345.1 Cryomorphaceae bacterium
AAAACACGACTTACTTGTTCTTTGAGTTGCTCTGAAGTATATAGGGTTTTGTGTCCATACCGTTGCCGTTTCCAAGGGCTTCGTTTATGGTCAGACAGCAGTTTTCATGTCCGGCCAGTTCCAGCACTTTCCAGGTGGTAAGCACATCGCGGACGGGGCCGTGCATGCCACAAAGCACTACTTGAATGCCGCTGTTTTTCCAGTCTTCGATCCAGCTTTTTAAGGCGTGAACGCCCGAGCTGTCGATATGGGGAATGGCGCTAAAATCAAACACCAATTTTTTTGCCTTGCGATCGGCAATCCAGATGTCTATTTTATCCTTGATGTATTCGAGGTTGGCAAAGTATATTACGCCATCTATGCGGGTGATTAGGGTTTCGGGAATTTCTTCGAGTTCGGGAAACCGTTTGATGTTGAGGTGTAGGTCGGTGTTAGGCACCTTGCCTAGTCTGGCGATATGCGGACGTGAGGCGCGGTATATTACAGCGACTAGAGACAGAACCAATCCGGTGACAATGCCGATTTCGATGCCCAGGGTAAGGGTGGCGAGAAAGGTGGCCATTAACATGAAAAAATCCGTTTTGTCTTTTTTCCACAGGTCTAAGGGCTCTTTGAAGTCTATTAGTCCGGAAACGGCAACGATGACTACTGCGGCCAATATGGCTGCGGGTAATTGGGTGAATAATCCGGTGAGAAACAGTAGGGTAAGCAATATGAGGAATGCGCTGATGATGGATGCAAATCCGGTTTTGGCACCCGCTTGATTGTTTACTGCGGTGCGAGAAAATCCGCCGGTAACCGGATATCCCTGAAATAGTGCAGCTCCGAAATTGGCCATGCCCAAACCGATTAGCTCTTGATTGGGTACCAGTCGGTAATCTTTGTGTTTTTGCTGAACCACTTTGGCGACGGCATAACTCTCGGCAAAACCCACCAGTGATATGGCCAGCGCCACCGGAATAAGTGCGCGCCAGGCTTCCATTTCAAAAGTGGGCGTGGATAAGCCGGGTAAACCTGCCGGAACGGCGCCCAATACGACCACGCCGTTTTCTTCTAAACCAAAAATCATGACCATGAGGATGCCGAATATGACGGCGATCAATGGGGCGGGAAATTGTTTGTGGATTTTTTTACCGTATTTTATTATGATGATGCCCGCAATGCCAAGCGCGAAAGTGGGCCAGTGTAATTCGCCGATGTTTTTTACCATGGCGATGATGATTTCGTGGGCGTGTTCGCTTCTGGGCAGATCTATTTTTAGCAAATGTTTGACCTGACTCAAACCGATGATGATGGCGGCTGCGGAAGTAAATCCGCTCAAAACGGGGTGAGATAAAAAGTTGACCACAAACCCCAATCGAAGCAATCCCATTCCCGCTTGAATAACCCCGACCATAAAGGCCAGGGTGACGGCATATAGCAAATACGACTCCGGGCCAGTGGGTTCCAATGCCCCAATGCCCGCTGCGGTAAGTAGAGAAACCATGGCGACGGGGCCTACCGCAAGCTGTCGAGAGGTGCCAAAAATGGCGTACAAAAACAAGGGTATGGTGACGGCGTATAATCCGTGAATGGGCGGAAGACCGGCGAGCATGGCGTAGGCCATTCCCTGGGGAATAAGCATTACACCTACCGTAAGTCCGGCGGAAATATCACCGGCCAACCAAGATTTTTGGTATCCGGTAATCCAAGAAAGGGCCGGAATATATTTGGATAGCTTTTGCTGGGTAATCATTTGGTGCTATAAATTTTTTGCAAAGGTTGTTACTTTTCGTGTGGTTTCCCGGTAACGTAGGTTACAAAAGATTGAGTCCACTCCGACAAGGATGATTTTGGCAGAAAGGGTCTTTTTAGAGCAGACTCAATCTTGAGTCCACTCTAAAAAGGATGATTTCAATCAAAATCGACGCGGAGGGGATTTTTGAACCGGAGCAAGTGAGGATTCAAAAATCTACCGACAAGGAAGATTTTGGCAGAAAGGGACTTTTTAGAGCAGACTCAATCTTTATATGCTCATTGCAAAGTTATGATAGCCCTTGACGTTATTTTTCCCTAGCCCATCGGTAAGCGGTAAACACCAGTAGTCCTGAAAAAACGATTAAAAAGCTGAGTAAAACCCACTGCACCGGATCTTTCATTTTGCCCCACTCATGTACAAAGTGATGAATGTGAAAGGCAAGGTAAAAGGGAGAGGCGATGAGGTGCAAAACCCGTACGATGCGGTGTTGAAAAAATGCGGTTACCCCCATATAGCCCAATGGCAAAACGTATAGTGTTAACCGTTTGACCAATTCCACTGTGGGCGTGGTTGCGTATCCGCGTTTGATTACATCTGCACCAAAACGCAGGTTGTGTAAACTAAAAAATTGGTGAAGCAACATACCCAAGGTAATTATGAGCCAAAGGAGAATGATTTGCTGTGCGGGAGAAAAGGTTGTGTTTGATTTCATGGTTTAGCCGTACAAAAATATTTTTGGTAGTAAAACGAAATGCGTTACAATTGAATTTCTGCGCCAAAGGTAATAAATCTCGGCAGACCTAGTGAAATCCCTTGAGGCCTTCGGGTTGCAATATACCGTTCGTTGGTGATGTTTTTAATGGAAACATTAAACCGGGTTTTCCATTCGCGTACACTGTGGTAAGCGGTAAAATCAAATAAATTAAACGCATCCATCTTGCCAAATCGCCCGTTGTTTGTGGGTAAGACGCGGTTGAGTTCATCGGTGAATTGCTCGCCTACATGGGTGTAAGTGAGGCGCAATCCGGTGCCAAAAGGCGCTTCGATGGCCAGTCCGGACGAAACGGTCAAATCGGGTGCGTAGGGCAGGCGATTGCCGCGAATATTGACGCCGCCTACTTCCCGGTCTTCGTTATAGGTTGCGCGGAGAACGGTGGCTTGGGCATCAAATAAAACCAACCAGGAACCGCCCAGCAATTCACGACTATTTATTTCCAAAGTACCTTCTATACCCCGATTTAGGGTGGCTCCGGCATTGACAACTCCGAAGACTGCGCCACCTGATTCAGATTGGGCGACAACCTGGTTCTCGAAATCCAACACAAAAAGCGTCGCTTCGGCACGAATACCGCGATAAATTTTTGTCCGCACGCCAATTTCGTAGTTCCAGCTTTTCTCCGCATCGATTTCAAGTACGGGGTTTACCACAGCAAAATCAATGGCATCTTTTACCCTTGGGGGTGAAAAACCACGGTGAACCCCACCGTATAAGTTGAGGTTTTTATTTACCGTAACGCCGGCGCCAATTCCTGGTATGACGGTAAAAACGCCTTCATTTCGGGCACTGTAGTTGGTATCCACACCACCGGCTCTAAATATTTCTCTTTCAAATTGGTAATTTTCCAAGCGGATGCCCGGGGAAAGTTCAAACCTGTCGTAGAAGCGAATGCGATTTAGTGCGTATGTACTAAAAGCATTTCCTGTGCGTATTTCGTCGTTGATTAAGTCGCCGGAAATGGCTTCGGCAGCCTGCCCGTTGATGCGTTGTTCATAAGCCCTTTCAAAGAGGTAGCGGTATCCTACCTGTAAGTCATTTTTCACATCCTTTGAAATGTTGTTTTTCAATTGCATTTTTTGTTCAAAACCAATTACTTCAAAAGTCCGGTTTCGGTTTCCGGTTCGGTTTCGCATAAAAATTGCACCACCCGCTACTGTACTGTCGCCATACATTGTACCGGTATAGTTGCTGGGGAGAACACTGCCATTGTTATAAAATTGTCCTTCGTTAAAGGCAAAATCTTGCCTGCGCCAGTTGCGGGTGGTGGTATTGGCAAAAAGCGTTGAGTGAATAATGAGGTTTTTGTTTAGATTATATCTGTGGTTTGCCGAAGCGGCCAAACGACGCACGTCGAGGTTGTCAAACGGCGTGATGACTTCAAAGTCGTTTTCTCCCATTTCATACATGCGTTGTGTCATGCCAAGATAGGTGGAATTGGACTGTTCGTCATAGACAGAAAACTTCAAGCCCAAAACCGACTTTCGGTTGATGGGAATACGAATTTTCGCGTTTAGGTCATTGAGCTGAAACTGGGTGCGACCGAGTTCGTTGGCACCTTTGCGAAGGTAATTCACCTGAACGCCGGTATTGTTGTAGGTGTTTCCGTATTGTGCCAGTACAGAGTGGAAACCACCTTGTCCGGCCTGTACTTTCAACTTCACTTCCTCTTCGGTTGGGGGATCAGCGGTGATGAAGTTTATCACCCCACCCACGGATTGAGGGCCGTATAGTATTTGTCCACTTCCTTTAATAATCTCCACGGCTTCCATCCTATCGATGGAGGGAGAGTAGTACATTTCTGGTTCGCCATACGGATTGAGGGCCACTGGAACACCGTCTTCCATAATGAGGACCTTGCGACTGCGGTCGGGATCTAAACCGCGAACGCCAACATTGAGGCGCAGACCGGCACCTTCTTCATCGACCACATTGAGGCCGGAGGTACGACGAAGGACTTCGTTGGCCGAAACGGCCTGTAGGCGGTCGAGTTCTTCTTTTGGTGTGATATTTACGGAGCCGGGAATATTTTTAAAAAGGTGATCTTTTTGGGTGATGACCTGGGTTTGCATCAATTGGTATTCATCGATTTCCAGTTGAATGTCCATCCGCAAATCCTCATTTTCATTTACGGAAACTTCCTTTCGAAAAGGCTTAAAACCCAGGAAACGAATTTCCAGTTGATATATACCTTCGGGAACTTGTCGGAAAACATAATATCCATCGCCATTGCTGATGGTATTGTAATTTGTGTTTAATAAGCGCACCGAAGCCCCGGATAGAGGTGTGCCTTGAAAAGCTGTAATTCCGTGAACCAATACCCCTTGTTTTTCTTCTTCTGAACCGGCGATAATACTTCCGGCCACTACGAAAAGAACCAATGATATCAACAACTTCCGCATGTTTTTTCTATTTAGATTAATTAAAAATAACGCGGCAAAAGTATATTAGGAATTTGTTTGGCGCAATCTTTATTTGGAATTTTTCTAAATAGACTTTAAAAAAATAATGATCCTTTGTTATGGTAGAGTTTCAGGGTGATTCTAAGATATAAGTTAGTCTTTTAAAAAAAACATACAAGAAAAGCTTTATGGATTTCAGACTTGAATTTAGGATTTCAAAAATCAAGTCACTTGTTAATTTTCGTACAATGTGATTAAGGTCATTTAAAAACCCTATAGAATCCTATACTTTTGTCGTTATAATACAAAGACCATGAAACGCATTATTTTTTCCTTTATAATTGTTCTGACAATAACCCAAATCTTTGGGGATAATCAAAGCATTCCAGTACCGGGTTTTTTAGAAAATCGCGGACAAATAACAACAACCGGGGGTGATTTAGCTTCCGATGTTCAATTTGTTTTTCCTAGCCAATCTATCCAAATATTCCTCATGAAAGATGGTATATCCTACCAATTTTCACAATATTCTACTGATGAAGACTTTGCTAAAAACAGGGCAACCAATCGCTGGAGTAATGAGGATCAGGTTATGCTCAATACCCATAGATTTGATATGAAGCTCATCGGGGCTAACCCGCCTACAGAAATAATAAAAGAAGAAGAAGGAATTGCTTCATTTCGATTTTACTACCGTAGCGAAGTCTCTGCTCGGGTTTTTCAAAAAGTCACCTATAAAACTGTTTATCCGTTTATTGACTGGGTAATATACAGGGAAGGGGAAAGTATAAAATACGATTTTGTGGTACATCCCGGCGGGAATCCTTCAGACATCCGACTGTCTTTTACCCATCACGATGGACTAAAACTCGATAAATATGGAAATTTAACGGTAAAAAGTTCAATGGGTTCAATAATAGAACATGCGCCTGTGAGTTTTCAGTCAGAAAAGGAAGTGGCCACAGTATTTGAATTAAATGAAAACGAAATTAAATTTAAAGTGGGTGATTACCGCAAAGACCAAGTGTTGGTTATTGATCCAAGTGTAAATTGGGCGACGTATTTCGGAGGTAATGGCGGTGAGTTTTTAACATACGGAACAGCAGATATGCAGGGAAATTTATATCTATCGGGAACAACATTTTCCACCATGAATATCGCGACACCAGGCGCTCACCAAACCAATGTTTCTAGTTTAAACAATGCTTTTTTGGCCAAATTTGACCCAACAGGAAATTTAATTTGGGCGACCTATTATGGCGGCAATGCCGGAACAAATGGATCGGGTTGTGCGGTTGACACCATTGGTAATGTTTACTTGACAGGTGAAACTAGAGCAGATTCTGGCATCTCCACCTCTGGTGCTCATCAATCAAATTATGCCGGCACAAACGGTGGTTTCGGAGATGCTTATTTGGTCAAATTCAACGCTTTGGGTCAAAGACTTTGGGGAACCTATTTTGGGGGTGTAGGAGAAGATGCAGGAAGTCATTGTGCGATAGACCCCTTGAGTAATAGCGTATATATAGTGGGGCTAACCAATTCCGATTCGGCCTTTGTTGTTGGTGGTCACCAACCGGATTTCGGAGGCATGTGGGACGGGTTTTTGGCCAAATTTTCCCCGAGCGGCAATCATCAATGGTCAACCTATTACGGTGGTAGTGCCTTTGATATTGTCAATGGGGTATCCGTTGATCATTCAGGTTTTGTGGTAATTAGCGGCACAACAAATTCGCCCAATAATATTTCCACCACTGGAAACCACCAATATGCGCCCGCCGGAGGCATCTCTGACGCATTTTTAGTCCGTTTTAATGCTGCGGGAAACCGGGTGTGGGGCACTTATTTTGGTGGGTTTGGCGAGGATGTAGGACACCATTGTCACACAGATTCCGACGATAACATTTATTTGGTAGGTGGTACATCTTCTGTCTTTGATATTGTTACCCCAAATGCACACCAAAATCAGAAACTAAGCATTTCCCACACGGCCATGAATGGCTATTTAACAAAATTCAATGCCCTGGGGGTTCAGCAATGGGGAACCTACTACGGCGGTAGTATAGAAGATGAGGTGATTGACGTTCATGCCGGACTTGATGGGAACATTTATATCTCCGGATATACTCGGTCACCGAATCAGATCCCTGTGATTAATTACAACGAAATTATTGCAACTGACGGTGCTCACATGAGCCAGTTTCAAGGTGGTTCTTCGGATGGCTTTATCGCTGTTTTTTCCACTTCGGGGGTTAGAAGTTGGGGCAGTTATTTTGGTGGAAATAATCAGGATTACGGAGTTGCATGCTTTACCGTGGATTCTTCGGGTCATGTTTATTTGGCCGGACAAACGGCCTCAACACAAAACATAGCCTTAGGAAATACATATCAAACGACAAACCCAAATGGTAATATGATGGCCTTTCTTGCGGAATTCGATCCGTGTAATACCGTTAACCGTATGGATGTAATCCACTGCGAAGCTTCGTTTACTTCTCCAAGTGGAAACCATGTTTGGACGGCAAGTAACATTTTTTACGACACCTTAACCAACCGCTTTGGTTGCGATAGTATTATTGTTGTGGATTTGTCTTTATACGAACTAAATACTGGAATTACGGTAGAAAACACCTTTTTACGATCCAATCATTCCGCCAGTCCGGGCGTATCTTATCAATGGTTGGATTGTGACAATCAAAATATACCCATATTTGGAGAAACTCAGAGGGTGTTTGCGCCGGGGTCAAATGGAAACTACGCAGTTATTGTGTCACAATCAGGTTGTATTGACACTTCCGAATGTGTTGCATTTACTAAAATTGGACGTGATGAATTTACTCAAAACCAGAAAGTTAGCCTGTTTCCAAACCCCACACAAGGAGATTTTTTTCTCGTCGTAAATAAATCCTCTGATATTACTATTTCGTCTGGAAGCGGGCAGGTGGTTTTTGCCAAATCTGCTTTGGAAGCGGGTGAACATCGTTTCTCCATGCGAAAATTCCAAACCGGGATTTATTTCGTGAGAATTTCTAATGAAAATGGAGTTGTTGTAAAAAGGGTTGTATATGTTGGTGAATAGCCCAAAAAATTTACCCGGGAAATTGAATGTCCAAAACGTGTAATTGCAGACTGACTTTACCGTTCCAATGGTTTTCCTCCAAATGATAGGCCAGATGAAAACTTTCTGCGGATTTTAAGTCGGGGAGCAGATGCCCCATTCCGAAAGCAATTCCGTCCATGCAAATTCCTGTATCCGGATCTACTACCTGAAGTTTGAGGTGTTTTTCATCTTCACCTACACATCTCGACGCATCGCCTAGAACGAGTTTGCGGGTTACAAAAACAGGTTTCATGTTTTTGGGGCCAAATGGATGCATGCGCTGAAGGGTGTCGCGAAGTTGATCGCCAATGGCATCAAACGGCAATACCGCGTCCACATATATAGCCGGGGTTTTCTGTGCCTCTGAAATGCGATCTTTAACAACACGTTCAAATGCCTTGGCGAAATCTGCAACCTTTTCCGGCTCTACCGTCATGCCGGCGGCGTATTTGTGTCCGCCAAACTGAATGAGCTGATCCTTGCATGTGTCGAGTGCTTCGTAGAGGTCAAAACCTTCAACAGACCTAGCGGATCCGGCATACACATCGCCACTTTTGGTTAAAACTATTGTCGGACGATAATACCTTTCGATAAGGCGAGATGCGACAATGCCGATCACGCCTTTATGCCAATCGTCGTTATATACAACGGTAGCAGCCGCATTTGGGTCGAGTTTTTCCACCACTTGTTCTATGGCTTCTTCGGTAATTTCCTGATCGAGTGTTCGCCTTTGCCGGTTGAGTAAATCGACTTGTTCGGCCAGTGTATTGGCTTCGGCTTCATCCTGCGTAGAAAGTAATTTTACAGCCAAAGAGCCGTGTTCAATTCTACCTGCTGCATTAATGCGCGGTGCAATGGAAAAAACCACGTCATCTATGGTGTTGATTTTTCGTTTAGAAACGTCAATTAACGCCTTAATGCCCGGTCTGGGCGCCATCTTTATTCTTTGAAGGCCAAAATGTGCCAAAATCCGATTTTCACCGGTAATGGGAACTATATCTGCGCCAATACTCAAAGCCAGCAGGTCGAGGTGATCGAAAACCTCCGATTCCGGCCAATTCATTTTTTTACTCAAAGCACAAAGCAATTTGAACCCGACACCACAGCCGGAAAGTTCATCAAAAGGATATTGGCAATCCTTGCGTTTGGGATCCAAAACAGCGATTGCCGGGGGAAGTTTTGCGCCCGGAGTATGGTGGTCACAAATGATAAAATCAATTCCGCGCTTTTGGCCCCACGCGACCTTTTCCACCGATTTAATTCCGCAGTCGAGCGCTACCAAAACACCACATTGATTTTGCAGCGCATATTCGATACCGTCAGTTGATAAGCCGTAACCTTCCTTGTATCTGTCGGGTATATAGGTGATGAAATTGGGATACCTTTTACTGAAAAACGATGCCAGGAGGGCAACGGAAGTTGTTCCATCCACATCATAATCGCCAAAGATCATAATTTTTTCCTTTTTTTGAATGGCGTCTGCCAAACGGTTGACGGCTTTGTCCATGTCCTTCATCAATTCAGGTGCATGTAAATTGCCAAGAGATGGAATAAAAAACGGTCGGTGGTCGCATCGTGAAATCAAGCCGCGTTTTACCATCAACATGGCGATTACTTCCGAGGTATTCCATGCATTTGCAAAGGATTTAGCGCTTGCTATTTCCTGTTTGGAGGGAAAAACCCAACGTTTCAAAATATTTTTAACATTGACTTCCATGGGGGCAAAAGTAGGAAATCATTTATAAATTTACAAATTTCATCTAAAAAAAATTTCAGTTTGTTTACAACTGACTGCATGTGTTACTTTCGCACGGATGGAAGAGCGGGTTTATCATTATATAGATTGGGTGTTTATAACGCTACTTTTGAGTGGTGGGTTAATGCTGTATGTCAAGTTGGTTTTTCCCCGCCGTTTTTCCGATTTATCCTCATTGGAACGAATGTTCGTCAAGCCCCTTGACCCCGATTATGAGAAGTCTCGTACGGGTGTATTTGAGCTAATTACCACCGTGCAGTACCTGGTGGTTTTGTCGCTTTTGATTATGCGTTGGTTGCATTTATTGAACATTCGGGAGGCTAGCCATACGGATTGGCAAATATTTTTACAGGTGTTATTTGGGTTGGGGCTATACATAAGTTTACGCAACCTTGTCATTAAGTTAATATCAAAAATTTTCGAGGTTGAGTTTGTCGGCGATTGGTGGTTAGAATACCTAAATTACTATAGGATATCTGCCGGAATTTGGTTGATGCCCCTGGTGTTTTTGTCCTTTTACTTTTGGAGTGGCGCATGGTTTTTCGGACTACTTTCAGTGGGTTATTTGTCTGTTTTTATGGGTCGAACCCTATACAAAGCCATCATGGAAATTCGTTCGAAAGGACATATTTCTCTCGTCAGAATTTTGTTGTACCTTTGCACCTTGGAAATAGCCCCCCTGATTTGGCTATTTCTATGGTTATTAAGATTGTAAAAGTCGTACGAAAAGCCTTAGCTTAAATAATGTTACAGCTGTTCTAAAAAACAATTAGTGCAGTATTTGTTAAAAACTTAAGCAATTATAGGTCTGTGTCGCTTCTCTTTCTAAAATTACCAGTAGTCGGCAACAAAACGTTCTTGTAAACCGATACAGGGGGAAAATAATTACGAACTAAAACCTGTTCATTTTGAAGGTAAAAACCATTTTGGTTTCTCAACCAGAGCCAGCTTCAGACGTAAAATCTCCCTATGAAGAGCTCGCTACCAAGCAAAAGCTCAAAATCGATTTCCGTCCATTCATACACGTCGAAGGTGTAGAGGCCACAGATTTTCGCAAAGAAAAAATCAATCTCGCCGACTTTTCGGCAGTTATTTTCACCAGTCGAAATGCCATCGATCACTTCTTTCGCATGTGTGAGGAATGTCGGCACGAGGTGCCCATCGACCTGAAGTATTTTTGTGTTTCCGAGGCCATTGCCTTTTATTTACAAAAATATGTGGTGTACCGCAAGCGTAAAATTTACTACGGTAAACTGACCTTCCCCGATTTGGTGCCCATTTTGAAAAAACACAAAACTGAGAAGTTTTTGTTGCCTACCAGCGACGTGCTCAAGGCCGATGTACCCAAAGCGCTAGACACCTTAAAGGTGGATTATACCAGGGCCGTTTTGTATCGCACCGTTTGTAGCGACCTATCCGATTTGGAAGAGGTTAAATACGATATTCTTGTGTTTTTCTCTCCCTCCGGAATCAAGTCTTTGTTTGAGAACTTCCCAGATTTTGTGCAAGGCGAAACCCGCATAGCCGGTTTTGGCGCAACCACCCACAAAGCGATTACTGAAGCAGGATTGCGCCTCGATATCGGAGCACCCACGCCCGAAGCGCCTTCTATGACCATGGCCTTGGAGAATTACATTAAGGAGGCCAATAAGCGGTAGCAATAAGTAATTAGCAATTGTGGTAAATTGGCATTCGTAATTTTACGAAGGTAACTAAAGTAACATTCAGTTTTAATTTCTACCCCGACCTTTGCATTGTCAAACAGGAAAAGGGTTTTTCTGATTTGACGCGAAAACTGAAATCAACGCCATTGAATAAGTTCAATGGCATTAACGTAAAATAGTTACCATGAAAGTAGAACAGATTTATACCGGTTGTTTGGCACAAGGCGCCTACTATATTGTCTCTAATCGAGAAGCAGCCATCATCGACCCATTAAGGGAAACTCAACCCTATATCGATCGCTTAGAACGCGACGGAGTCAAGCTTAAATACATTTTCGAAACGCATTTTCACGCAGATTTTGTTTCCGGTCATGTGGATCTGAGCAAGGCCACCGGCGCGGATATCGTTTTTGGCCCTACAGCTAAAACCGAATTTGATGCCATTATCGCTAAAGATAACCAGATTTTTAGGGTGGGTGATGTGACTTTTGTCGCACTTCATACCCCCGGCCATACCATGGAGAGTACAACTTATTTGCTTCGGGATGAAAGCGGAAATGACCACGCGATATTTACCGGAGACACGCTGTTTCTCGGAGATGTGGGTCGTCCCGACCTGGCGCAAAAGGCGGCGAGTATGACGCAGGAGGAACTCGCTGGTTTGTTGTACGATAGTCTGACCCAAAAAATTATGCCCCTCGCAGATGAGGTCACAGTTTATCCCGGCCACGGAGCAGGCAGTGCTTGCGGCAAAAACATGATGAAGGAAACTGTAGATACCCTGGGCAACCAAAAGGCCGTGAACTACGCCTTAAAACAACCCAACAAAACGGCTTTTGTGGCCGCAGTTACTGATGGACTGCTGCCACCTCCAGCTTACTTTGGCGATAATGTAGCCATGAACAAAAAGGGATATCAAAGCTTTGAGGAAGTTCGAAAATCAGCCATGCAGGCATTATCCCCAGCTGCATTTGAGGCTGCCGCGGAAGAAACCGGTGCACTTATTTTGGACACCCGAGACAATGGCGTATTTTACAAAGGTTTTGTGCCCAACGCCATCAACATTGGTCTCAATGGTGATTTTGCCCCGTGGGTAGGCGCTATGATTGGAAGTGTAAATCAACCCATTTTATTGGTCACTGAAGACGGACAAGAGGAGGAAGCTGTTACCCGTTTGAGTCGGGTGGGTTTCGACAATGTTTTGGGATATTTGGCGGGTGGAGTCAACCGCTGGGTTGCTGATAATCGCGAACTCGATACCGTCAACCGAATTACAGCAGATCAATTTGCCAACTCGGTGAAAATCGGTGAGCACATCGTATTTGATGTTCGCAAAGAAAGTGAATATGTTGCAGAACACGTGGAGGAAGCTTATAGTCGGCCACTGGATTTTATCAACGAATGGTTTACGGACCTCGGTCAACACGATCATGTGTTTATCCACTGTGCAGGAGGCTACCGGAGCATGATAGCTGCCAGCATATTGCAATCGCGAGGCATTCGTAATTTTACCGAAATTGAAGGTGGTTTTAAAGCCATTGCTGAAGCGGGGGTTGCTAAAACGGATTTTGTTTGTCCATCCAAAATAGCTGCCAAATAACCTATATTTTCTACCAAAAAATAACCATAAGTGTCTTTTCACTTATGGTTATTTTTTTGCGTTTTTTATCGATTTGGCCTCGACTTGGAACTTTTTAGGAACTTTTGCGCTACTTTTATTTACCAATTTTGGGTTAAATGAAATTGCTTTATTGGTGAATATCGAGAATAAACCGAAATGAATGAATTTTTTCTATTGATTTTTCGCAAAAAATCCCAGCCTTTTTTTTAGATGGTTTGTCAGATTTTTGATTGAAAGCAATTATGCTATTTCATTTAAAATAAACGTAAATTCAATTGATTGAGTTTTGTTTATGTGTTTCTTCAGATAAGATTTTATTTTGAAAACAAAATGGTAATGGAATAGATAAAAAGCATAAAACGCATATTTAAAGAAAATATTTTTAAATAGGTAGTTATTGAAACCAAAATTTTTTATACCTTAGCCGAGTGTTTTAGTTTTTCATTCTGTGTTTTAGTTTGAAAACGCCGCAAGAGTAGGGAGTAGCTCTTGCGGCTTTTTTTATTCAAGTATTTCCAAAATCAGCTGTAATTTTATATATCCAGATTTGAGTCCACTCTAAAATGGATGATTTCAATCAAAATCGAGGGGATTTTTGAACCGGAGCAAGTGAGAATTCAAAAGTCTATCGACAAGGAAGATTTTGGCAGAAAGGGGCTTTTTAGAGCAGACTCAGATTTGGGTTTCGCTCATACCCCAACAAATGACGATCCTTTTTCTCCGGATAGATATCGCCAATGGTCACCAGAATCCCGGTTTCTTCCACACCTCCAAATTCGTCATTTAGCGCAGTGCCAAAAGTCATCATAGTGTCGGATATGTTCATATAACTGGTGATGAGGGGCGGTATGCGTTCTCCGTGCTCTTTCATTATGGCCTGTAACACTTTCAGACCTTCTTTATAGGATAGGGGTTTTATTTCGGATAAAAAGCTTGTCGTGTCTGTGGTGGGGATCAATGGATCAAAAGGTTTACAAAGCCCTCCCCTTTGTGGAAAGTAGTGGTGCATAAAGGTCAATAGGTGATCGCGAGCCACACTGTTGTACGAAGGGTACATGGTCACTTTTCCGAAAAAATATTTTGCTATTGGGTTTTCTTCAAAGAGCACCGCCAGTCCATCCCACAAATTATCCAGGGAGAAAAGCCCTTTTTTGCTTTTGTCCGCCTGGTAGTTGGGTTGCACAAAAGAGCGCCCCAGTTCTATGGTGTAGGGCAGGTAATCACTGATGAATTTGGGGGAAAATTCGAGTAAGTGTGCCGTAGCGAGTTTGTTGTGTTCTCCGTTGGCCAAATCCAGATCCCAGCAGCACAAGTATCGATAACCGGCGGTAATTTCTTCGTCTTCAGGGTCCCAAACCAAAAGTTGTTTAAAGGCTTTATCGTTGGTATCGTAATGGTCGATATCCAGGGAAAGTCCGGTGCCTCCGCCTGCTGTGCGAAAACTCAACTCCCGCAACCGACCAATTTCCCGCATGACGTTGGGGGCATTTTTGGCATCGACAATATAGAGTTCGTTTCCGGCCTTGTTGGTCTTACGTATAAAGCGTTTTTCGTTCAGTTCGGACTTGATTAAATCGCGGGGAACGGGTGGAATTATTTCTTGCATAATCATTGTTCATTGGCCATATCATAAACGCGTTTCCGCATTTCGTCGGCCCATTGTTGGTGGTTTTTTCCACTTTCGGTAAAGGTTTGCCAGGGCATTTCTTTTCCAAAAGTTATGGTGATTTTACTGTTGCACAGCCGAAACATTTCTTTGGGTAAAAAAAACATTTCCAAATTGGCTTTGATTCCGATGAATTTTCGAAAACGCGCAAAATTATAGAAAAATGGTGAGTTCTTCCCGTCCACATAAACGGGAACGATGTTTTTTTGATAGCGAATGGCCTTGCTGATAAAGCTCTTTTTCCAATCCAAATCGGCTACTTTTCCGCCAATTTTCCTGGACACCAATCCGGCAGGGAAAACCAAAACGGCGATGTCCTCCTGATAAGTCTGCTCGATCATGCGGGCCCGTTCTCGACCGTTAGGCCCGTGTTTGTTTACCGGAACAAATAATTCCCGCAGGTTTTCTATGTTGAGTAAAATGTCATTGACCAAAAACTTCATGTCGGTTCTGCGCTGGCCAACAGCATGCATCAGTGCAATACCATCTAAACCGCCTAATGGGTGATTGGATGCGATGATGACCCCATTGGTTTTCGGGATGTTTTCCAAACCCTTTACGGCAATTTCAACTTTCATATGTTTTAAAGACGCCTCACAAAACGCCAAACCCCGGTATTTTCCTACCGCAGCCATGGTTTCATTGATGTCTTTTTCGTGTAAAATGCGTCGCAAAAATCGAATCACAAAGCCCGGCAACATCTTGCGTAATCGAGGGCTTTTATTGGCTACGACTTGCTCTATATCGATGAACTTTTGGGGTTTTCCCATAACTGATTTAAGATTTTTCCAATAGTGCTAAAATGCGTTTTTCTACTGCCCCGCTGTCCCACTCTTTTTCAATATTGGGCATGGCCATAATTTCTTTCATCAGTGCATCTTGCTGCTTGCCTTTGGCCAGGGCTTCGTGGTATCTCTCGTGACTAAAAGTTACGCGGGAGTACAAGGGCGTCCATTTGTCGGGATACTTGTCTGCAAAGCGGGCTTCTATCTTTTTTTGCAATAAAAATCCGGGGTCTCCGGTGAGGTCCCGCATTTCGATAAAGTTCCGCATGGCCAGTTCCGCAATGGCGTCGGCATCGGGTTTGCGGCTGTTTTGCAGGGCCTCCAACAACTCCGGCCAATCGTAGTCACCTTCCATCAATTGCCCCAATACATAGCAGTCCTCAAAACCGCTGTTCATCCCCTGTCCGTAGAAGGGAACAATTGCATGACTGGCATCCCCAATGAGGATGGTATTGTTGTGCAACCAGGGGTAAGTGTAAACAATGCCCAATGGCGATGTGGGATTTTGATGCCAATCAGCAAGTAGGTCATCCATGAGGGGTACGGCATCGGGAAATTCCCGATTGAAGAATTCCAATACTTTTTCATCGGTGTCCAATGCGGCAAAACTCACTTCTCCCTCATTTCGCAAAAACAAGGTTAGTGTAAAACTTCCGTCCGGATTGGGCAAGGCAATTAGCATAAAATCCTTCCGTGGCCAGATGTGTAGGGCATTTTTTTTCAGTCGGAAACTACCGTCTGCATTTGCGGGAATGGACAATTCCTTATATCCGTGTGCGATCCAATCGGTTTCACTTTGCACGAGATTGTTGTCTTGCATGCTCTTGCGCACCACCGATCCGGCGCCGTCGGTTCCAAAGATCAAATCTGCTTGTTCGTTGATGACTTCACCACTGGCGTTTTCGAGGGTAATTCTGGTGTTATGCGTATCGACACCTGCGCAACTGTGTTCAAAAAACAGGGAAATATTATCGTGTTTTTCGGCCAAATCAAGGAGGAGGTTGTTGAGTCCGCCTCGGGAAACGGAATAAATGGCCTGATCTTCTTTTCCATAAGATTGAAACGCCCTTTGTCCATCGCGGTGATGAATGTCTCGACCGTACATGGGAATGGCGGTTTTCATTACCTCCTCTACCACACCGGCAGATTCCAGAGCGCGAATGCCTCTGTCGGAAAGGGCCAGGTTAATGGATCGACCAGCATATACGTTGGTTTTTCGGGCATCCGGGCGTTTTTCATATACGCGGACTTGATGACCTTCGCGGGCGAGGTAGATGGACAAAAGGGAGCCCACCAATCCGGCACCGGCGATGATAATGTTTTGTGGTTCTGAATTACGCATTTCTTTCCATGGTTTTTTCGATGGCAAATTCTAATTTTTTGCCAAATTCATAAATGTCTTGAAAACGGTTATAAAGAGGTACAGGCGCCATTCGAATGACATCCGGCTCCCGCCAATCTGCAATTACGCCCTGAGCGGTCAAGATATCAAAAAGCGCTTTTCCGTTTTTTGGGAAAACCAATGACAATTGACAACCGTGGGCCTTTTCTTCTTCCGGGGTAATGATGTTGATGGATACACCGGAACGTTCGGAAATTTCATTAACAACAAATCGCAGGTATTTGTTGAGTTTTACGGCTTTTTCCCGCAAAGCTTTCATCCCCGCCTGATCGAAGAGCTCCAGCGAGGCCAGCAGGGCTGTCATGCCCAAAATAGGCGGATTGGAAAGTTGCCAAGCCTCCGCAGAGGGAATGGGCACAAAGTCTTCGGGCATATCAAACCGGGAGGATTTATCGTGGCCCCACCATCCCGCAAATCTGTGAAGGTCTTTTTTCTTGTGATGTTTTTGGTGGACAAAGACGCCTGAAACACAACCGGGGCCGCCGTTGAGGTATTTATAACTACACCAAGAAGCGAAATCCACACCCCAGTCGTTGAGTTTTAGGGGGATGTTGCCCATGGCGTGCGCAAGATCCCAGCCGATGACTGTTTTGTTTTGGTTCGCAACCTTACTGATGGCTTCCATATCAAAACACTGTCCGGTATAATAGTTTACTCCACTTAACATGATCAGGGCAATTTCGTCTTTGTTTTGCTTTATGGTATCGATGATGTCTTCCGTGCGCAGGGTAAATTCACCGGGTCGCGGTTGGAGTTCGAGTAAGTCGGTTTTTGGATTGCCTCCGTGAAAAGCAATTTGGCTTTTCAGGGCATATTGGTCGGAAGGAAAAGCTTTGCTTTCGCAGAGGATTTTACGTTTTTTTCCCTCCGGTCGATAAAAGGAAACCATGAGGAGATGGAGGTTGTTGGTAAGTGTACCCATGGCCACCACCTCGCTTTCTTTAGCACCGGTAAGTCTGGCCAAAGACGCCGTAAAATTTTCGTGATACGGCATCCAAGGTCGTTTCGCGTGTACGTGACCTTCCACACCCAATTGTGCCCAATCTTCAAGTTCTTCGAGGATAAGTTCTTTGGCGCGTTTGGGTTGAAGCCCCAGAGAGTTTCCGGTAAAATAGAGTTTCTCTGCTGTTTTCCCGTGAGGGGGAATATAAAAATGTGACCTAAATTTTGCCAATGGGTCGTTTTGATCTAATAAAGTGGCATGTTCAGCGGTATATTCCATGTAGTTTAATTTAGCGTACAAATATACTTTGCAGCAATAGGAAAAGCAGCAAAGTAACGAAGGGGGTAGATTCTATCCAAAAGCTAAACCTTCCGCGATCCGTTCCTTCGTTGGCATTGCGCACCCAAGCTTGTAGGTATTCAAGACCAAGGATGTAGGCAAGGGTTAGCTCGAAGGATGTGTATTGTAAAAATCCGGTGAGCACAAAGGACAATTGTAAAATAAAAATAAGAACGTTGATGAGTCTGATGGTGTTTTTTCTCCCGATAAGTTGCGGAATGGTTTCCATCTTCACATCGTCATTTGCCATATCGCGAATGTCGTAGGGAAGGGCCCAAACCAACAGGAAAAATAGGCGCTGCAAGTGGGTTGAAAATATTTCCCAGGTAGGTTCTGGGCGTAGCAATAATGCCGGAATACTTACGGTGGCCCATACCCAACAAAAGATAATAAACGACAATTTTATTCCGGGGATTTCTCTCACGTAAACCTTTTTGCCCACGCGCAAGGGATAAAGCAAAACCAAAACGGCAGGGGGCAAACCAATGAGCAGACAAGCCAGCCAGCCGTAAGCAAGTGAATAAATCAGATAAACGCCAAGGGGAAAAGCGATAAAAATGAGAATCCGGTATAGCGGTTTCAGGGCTTGGTAAACGACACTATGGATGCCCTCTTTTTGCCCCATCAGGCGGATATACGAGTATGCCGACCAAGTGAGCAAACCAACACCCAAAGGAAGTTTGAATTCAAAGTTATTCCACTGTGAAAGGCTTAACCAGGTTAGCGACCACGCTGCAATGGCCACCCATATTTGGGAGTGAATGATTAAGTCGGCAAAAGTGTATTTTGACCTCAAGTATAAGTGTGTTTTTTAAACGCGCAAGGTAAGGCTTTTTTCAATTACGAATTGGGAATTACGATCAATCGAGTGTAAGGTTGAAAAATCGATGGGAAATTGGATTGGTAGAGCAAATGTTAAGTCCACGCCAAAAAGATTGATTTCAATCAAAATCGAAGCAGAGGGGATTTTTGAACCGGAGCTAACTAACTGTTTGTGATGAATCAAAAGTCTATCGACAAGGAAAATTTTGGCAGAAGGGGACTTTTTGGAGCTGACTCATAGATTCTCTTAGTATTTTTAAAGACGTGAACTTAATTTCTGGTGAGCATAATGCCGTCATCTGCCCTTTATAGACAGACACTATTTGCCGATGCAAAACTTTCCAAATATACTCCCCAAAATATCCCTATCCACCTCGATAGCACCAGTGATGTTTCCAAGATAACGCAATGCCTCTCTTACATCTAGCGCCAGAAAATCCCCGGAAATTCCCGCATCCATTCCCTCGCGAATCCGATCAACGGCAGACAATGCTTGAATGAGATTTTGATAGTGACGTGCATTGGTCACCACCACCTGATTGTTGCTCAAAGCCGCGGTTTCTACCTGATTAACCAAGGCGGCAGTTACCTTCACTACACCCTCGTTTTTCGCTGCTGCCAAAGTAATAAACACTTGGTTCTTTTGAAGAAATGACGGTCTGCTTTGCCCGTTAACCAGATCGCTTTTATTGGCCAAAACCAACGTAGATTTCCCACGGGTTCGTTGCATCAAAGCGGCATATTCTGTCGCTATTTCTGATTCCGGACGACTGGCATCATATATAAAAACAACGATTTGCGCTTGATCTATTTTTTCGTACGCTTTCCGGATTCCAATACTTTCAATCTGATCGGTGGTATCTCGCAAGCCCGCCGTATCAATAAAGCGAAAGGTCAAGCCCCCTAGTTGAATTTCATCTTCGATGGTGTCGCGGGTGGTGCCGGCAATTTCACTGACTATGGCGCGTTCTTCTCGCAATAAAGCATTTAGTAGGGTGGACTTTCCGGCATTTGGCGCCCCGACGATGGCCACCGGAATGCCATTTTTGATTACATTACCAAGGGCAAAACTTTCGCTCAGGGAAACCAAAACGCGACGAATATTTTCCAATAAAGTTGTTAATTGCGCCCTATTGGCAAACTCCACATCCTCTTCCGAAAAGTCGAGTTCCAATTCGATTAGGGAGGCAAAAGTGATCAATTCTTCGCGAAGTTGTGCGAGTTCCTGACTAAATCCACCCCGCATTTGAGAAAGGGCTACCTGCGCTGAAGCGGCATTTTCGGAATGAATTAAATCTGCTACAGCTTCCGCCTGGGATAAGTCCATTTTCCCATTAAAAAAACTTCTCATGGTAAACTCCCCGGCTTCGGCCATTCTGGCACCATTGCGAAGAAATAATTGCAAAAGTGCTTGCTGAATATACACCGATCCGTGACAGGATACTTCTACCGTGTCCTCCCCAGTATATGAATTTGGTGCGCGAAAAATCGAAACCAACACCTCGTCCACAAGGTGATTGTTGTCGCGGATTTCGCCGAAATGTATCGTATAACCCTGGGCTTCACTTAGGTTTTTTGCGTCTTTCTTTTTTGAGAAAAACACCTTTGAAACGATAGCAATGGCTTCGACTCCGGAAAGTCTGAGCACCGCAATTGCACCCATTCCCGAAGGCGTTGCAATGGCCACAATGGTATCCTGATTATTCATGCCGCAAAGGTAGTCTTTCCCCACGGAATGCCCGAGGAAATCCAAATCGCTTGTTGTACCTTCGCAGCATGATAACCTTTGATGCCTTTCCCTTTCATCAGCGGCAAAAAGAGCTGTTACTTACTGCCTTTAATGCAGACAGGAACAGTCATGCGCAACTGTTTCACGGTCCGGCGGGCAACGGAAAGTTCGCCATTGCATTGGCTTATGTGGCGAGTTTACTTTGCAATCTGCCCGGAGAAAAAGGTGCGTGCGGCACTTGCCCTTCATGTGTGCAAATGGCCAAATTTGCCCACCCTGATGTACAGTATATTTTCCCTACCTACACAAACGCCGCAGAAAAAGTAAGTGGGTTAAGTGACGAGTTTATTGCCCCGTGGCGAACCCTGTTGCAAAAGCATCTCTTTTTCGATTATACCGATTGGAAACAGCACTTGGGTGCCGACACCAAAAAAATGGAAATCCGCGTAAAAGAAGCTGCGGCAATCAATAAAAACCTGAGTTATAAATCGTATTCCGGCGGATATAAGATTGTGGTGATTTGGTTAGCGGAAACCATGAATGTGGCCACGGCTAATAAGTTATTAAAAAACATTGAGGAGCCCGAAGAGAAAACCCTGATTTTAATGATTTCGGAAAATCGGGAAAACCTTTTGGCTACCATAACCAGCAGGGTGCAATCGGTGTTTTTTCCAAGGCTTTCGGAAATTGAAGTACAGGAAGTACTGCGCACCAAAGGCGTTGCCAACGTAGAGTTATTGTCCCAACTCAGCGAGGGAAATTTAAAAACCGCTTTGGACTTGAGTCACCAGTCTGCTGAACTCGATGAAATTGCGAGAAGGTTTGCGCATTGGATGCGGGTTTGCTATACGGTAAACATGAAAGAAATTGTGGGACTGAGTGATCAGGTGAGCAAAACCGGTCGCGAAGGCGCACGGATGTTTATTTATTTTGCCGCTCAAGTAATTCGGCAAGCTGTATTGTTACCCCATCGATCGGCTCTCCACGCCAACAATCCGGTTTTTTCCAACACTGATTTTAAAATCCAAAACTTTTCCAAGCTCGTACATCCTGAAAATGCAGGACTGATACTAAAAGTTCTCGATGAAGCGCAAGAAGACATCGCGCGATTTGTCAATATAAAAATCGTATTTACCGACCTCAGCATACGGATGCATTATCTATTAAAACGAGGTGTGGAAGCACCTTTTTTACAAGTTTAATTCAATGAGTCCACTCTAAAAAGGATGATTTCAATCAAAATCGACGCGGAGGGAATTTTTGAACCGGAGCTAACCAGCTGTTAGTGAGGATTCAAAAGTCTATCGACAAGGAAGATTTTGGCAGAAAGGGACTTTTTAGAGCAGACTCATTCAATGTATGATATACACAGTATTTTGGGGTTTACCTTATTGTTTTAGGCACTACTTTTGAAGTTTGAATTGCAAAACTTTACCCATGCGGATATCGATATACAGTTTATTAATCCTCCTGATTTTTTCGGCTTGCTCGGGATCCAATCGCTTTTACAAATATGGCGTAGCACTTACCGAAGCCGGTTTGCACAGAGAAGCCGCTGAGCGGTATATGGAATCGCTGAGAAGAAATCCCAACAATGTAAAGGCACAAATAGCCTTGCGGCAAGATGGTCAAAAGGTGCTGGACGGACACCTTCAGGATTTTTATTTGGCCCACACAGAAGGCAACCATTCGCGTGCGGTACAATCTTACGAAGCCGCCACACGATATCGTGATTTGGTGATGCGTTCGGGTGTTAACCTCACCTTTCCGGATAATTACAGGCCCATGTTTTTGCAATCAGAAAATCATTATTTACAAAACCTTTACCAACAAGCACACGAACTTATTGACGACCAAAGATATGCCGAGGCAGAAAACATCTTAAAGGAAATTACCCGCTTGCGAAATGATTATGAAGATGCGCTTGAATTAAAAAATCTGGCTTTTGTGGAACCGCGATACCAGGAAGGCTTAGAGGCTTTCCGCAACGAGCGATTCCGCCAGGCTTATTACCTTTTTTCGGAAGTAGAAAACCGGGTTGCCAATTATAAAGACACCCGAAACTATCGGCAAATGGCCAAGGAGCGGGGCATTTTTACCATTGGCGTTTTACCCTTTGAAAACAGATCAAAGGTGCGCAATATCGACGGGATGATAATGGCCAGACTCATGGCGGAAGTCAATAACATCGATGATCCGTTTTTACGACTCATTGACCGAACCAATACGGATAAGATCATTGCCGAGCAACGCCTTTCTTTAGAGGGTGTTATCGATCAAAATACTGCGGTAATTGCCGGGGAAATGCTCGGTGCAAAGGCGCTCCTCAAATGCGTTATTCTGGATGCCCGTGAAGTTGAAGGCGAACTCAAGGTGGAAAATCGCAAGGGATTTCTCGGGACACCGGTTCGGGTAAAGGATCCAAAAACCGATGCGGTAACCACCCAAATGCAATACAGTAAAGTGCTTTACCAGCATTTTACCAAAGAAAATGAAGTTGCCATTACCCTGCAATATCAATTGGTCAGTACCGCATCTGGTGAAATTCTTCATACCGATGTCATTGAACTCCGCCGTAACGACCGGGCAGATTACGCCCGATACGAAGGCGACCACCGATACCTCTATGCCGGTACTTGGGAAAGTCCGCGTAGGGCTTCGCCAAAGGATCGAATGTATAATTCGGCACGTGCCAAAAGAGAACTCAACAATTCCCTGCAAGCCTCTGATGAAGTGGAAAACGTAAGCAATTTGCGCTCACAACTCGTAAGAGACATCAGTGCGAGAATTGCCCGCCAACTGCAAAACTTTAACCCCGAAAGATGAAGATTTTTTCCACACACACCTTTCGACCGTTTAGCGTTCGGCCCACCATGGTGCTGATTACAATTTTCTTGTTGCAGTGTACCAGCGCTAAAAAAACCACTTCGCCACCGGAAGATCCCAATCCCCGTCCGAGTTGGGTTCGGCAAAAACCCAGTGAACCGGACTTCTTTCACGGAATTGGGTTTGCCTACAAAGTTCCAGGTCGCGATGATCATCACCAAATTGCCCGAAACAACGCACTCAACAACCTATCCGGTGAAATTTCCATCAATATTTCCAACCAGTCTCTGTTGCATCAAGTGGAATCCGACATGAAAGTGCGCGAAACTTTTCAGTCGGTCATTCGCAGCACCAATACCGCCAAACTCGAAGGTTACGAATTGGTGAGTGTGTGGGAAAACGAAAGGGAAATATGGAATTATTACCGCTTATCCAAAGCTGAACACCAACGCATTCAGAGAGAAAAACGAACCAAAGCCACCCAGATGAGCCTGGATCAACTTCGGCGGGCAGAAACGGAAAGCGATCCCTACCGGAAGTTTATTGGATATATCAATGCCCTCGAAGCGGTAAAAGAATATTTAGGCGAACCATTGACCACGGATTATAATGGGGAAAACATTTTTCTCGCCAACCATTTGATGAATAAAATCCGCAACCAAGTCGATGAATGGAATCTCACGGGAAATAAACATTTGATTTCCATAAAACGCGGACAGGCCGTTCGGGTGCCATCAAATTTTTGGACGGGCAGCAGTATATATTTCACCGCGCTAAGTGGTCGTGATCCCCTAGTCAATTTTCCGGTGGTTTTGAGCTACAGCGGTCAGCGAAATCATCGGCAAAATGTTCTCACCGACAGAAACGGACATGCATATTTTGTTTGGGAGCGCATCAATAGTATGCGGGCACAAGAACAACTTCACGCGCGCATAGACCTCCAAACCATGGTTCAGGAAGCCACCAAAGATCCGCTGATTTTGGCTTTGGTCAACCAGCTTCGCGAGCCTGCTGCATCCTTGACCATCGAGGTTTTGCCACCCAAAATTTTTATCCGATCCGAAGAATTGCTGATGGGCAAACCAAGCGATTCACAGGTTTTGGAAAATGTTTTTACCAATGAATTTCGCAAAGACGGTTTTGAAATAGTGAGAAACCCTCGGGAAGCTGATTATATTTTGGACATCAACGCGCGAACACGGGGCGGAAACGGCAGGGGAGAAACCACGCAATTTGTCACAGCCTACCTGGACGCCACCATCCAGCTTTTCAGCAATCCCGACCAGAATGTAATTTATTCTCACCAGCTAAATAATGTGCGCGGCGTACAACTCGACGAGGAACGCGCTGCACGGGAAACATACGTCAGAGCAACGCGCGATATTGAGCGGGAGGTGTATCCTGATTTGCGGCGGAAGGTCTTTCAGTAAAATTCTAATAAGATTATAGGCAACAGAAAAATCACGGGAAATCTTTCTTTTATTCACCGCTTTTTTAATCCGCCGATTGCAGATGTTTGTTTAGCTTTGCAGCCCAAAAAACAATTATTATGCAAGGCCAGGAAGTTCAGTTTAAAGATATTATTTCTCACTGTAAAGAGTACGGATTTATTTTTCCCGGCAGTGAAATTTACGACGGACTGGGAGCGGTTTACGATTACGGCCCTTTGGGTGTAGAATTAAAAAACCGCATCAAATCATACTGGTACGAATGGATGACCAGAACCCATGAGGACATAGTGGGTATAGACACCGCCATCTTTATGCACCCCGAAGTATGGAAGGCCAGCGGCCACGTGGATGCTTTTAACGACCCCCTAATCGATAACAAAGATTCCAAAAAGCGTTACCGTGCAGACGTGCTCATCGAAGATCAAATTGAAAAATACCTCGAAAAGGCCAATAAAGAAGTTGCAAAAGCCGCCAAGCGATTTGGTGACAATTTCGACGAAAAACTTTACCGCGAAACCAATCCCCGCGTTTTGGGATATTTCGACAAAGCCGAAGCCTTGCGCAAGCGATTTGCCGAAGCGGCCGGAGAAAATGACATGACCGCTTTAAAGCGTATTATCGAAGATGAAGGCATTGTTTGTCCGGTTAGCGGCAGCCGAAACTGGACTGAAGTTAGGCAGTTCAACTTGATGTTTTCCACGCAATTGGGCAGTATTGCCGGCGATGCGGGAGAACTTTATCTTCGTCCGGAAACCGCACAGGGTATTTTTGTCAACTTTCTCAATGTCGCCAAATCCAATCGAATGAAAGTACCTTTCGGTATTGCTCAGGTCGGAAAGGCTTTTCGCAATGAAATTGTCGCCCGGCAATTTATTTTTCGCATGCGAGAGTTTGAACAGATGGAGATGCAGTTTTTTGTAAGACCCGGAGAAGAATTAAAGTGGTATGAATTCTGGAAAAACCGTCGCATGAAATGGCATCAATCCCTCGGTCTTGGGGATGATAACTACCGTTTTCACGATCACGATAAACTGGCCCATTACGCCAACGCCGCAGCGGATATTGAATTCAAATTCCCCTTTGGCTTTAAGGAACTAGAAGGCATCCACAGTCGCACCGACTTTGACCTCAAGCAGCACGAAGCCCATAGCGGAAAAAAGTTACAATACTTTGACCCGGAAAGTCAAGAAAAGTATGTGCCGTATGTCATTGAGACCTCGATAGGATTGGATAGGATGTTTTTAGCAATTATTTCCAACGCCTTACGCGAAGAAACCCTGCCGGATGACAGTAAGCGGACAGTCATGCGAATTCCATTTTTCCTCGCACCGGTACAAATCGCCATTTTTCCATTGATTAAAAAAGATGGATTGCCCGAAATGGCCAGAGAAGTACAATCCCTGCTTAGATATGACTTTGCTTGTCAGTATGACGAAAAAGATGCTGTTGGCCGCAGGTATCGCCGGCAAGATGCCATCGGCACGCCTTTCTGTGTTACGATAGACCACGAATCTTTAGAAGCTGGGACCGTTACCGTGCGAAACCGCGACACCATGGAGCAAATTCGCTTGCCACTGGATGCGTTGAGCAATTACTTCGGAGAGCGGCTTAGTATGTCGCGTGGCTGGAAAAGCATCGATTAGTTTTAGCGAACGAAGGAAAATGAAGTTGAATATTCGTTTTTTTTTACTTTGTTTAAAATTATCTAACTACCTTAGCGGCATACAAATTAACGTTTGAAAAAACGAAAAACTTTTGGTTGGGGAATAAAGAATGAGCGTTTTACCGAATAAAACATGCGTCCACTCCAATAAGGTTGATTTCAACCAAAACCTACCTACAAGGAAGATTTTGGCATGAAGGGTCTTTTTGGTGCAGAATCAAACATATAATCCCGATTTTTTATGGAATTGAAACATCTTGGGTCAGGACACGATTTTATGCTATGATAAACTACATCAAAATAGAAGGTTATAAGTCCATCAAAAAAATGGAAATCGAGCTTACACCCATTAATGTGCTTATTGGTAGTAATGGCTCTGGAAAAAGTAACTTTCTTTCCTTTTTTAAGTTGGTGCGGGCTATATTCAACAAACAATTACAGCATTTTGTAATGGAAGAGAAAGCTGATAACCTTCTATATTTTGGCAGGAAAAGTACAGAGCATTTAAACGGAAAAATTCTTTTCTCCAATGATGCCAAAAACAATAATGCGTATAACTTTAGGCTTTCTCCCACACAAGATGGAGATTTATTCATCGATTTTGAGGGATTGGGATACAATGTATTAAAGGAAGATGATGGTCAAAATTACACGTATAATAACGCCATAAAAGAAAGTAAAATTGGTGAGAATAATTGGAGTCATGGTAAATCTTTAGCAGATTATTTAGCGGGCATTCAAGTATATCACTTTCACGACACCTCCAGCAACTCTTGGCTTAGAAAAAGTAGTGATGTTGAGGATAATAAAATGTTTAAACCAGACGGGCGAAATTTGGCGGCTTTTTTATATAAGCTAAAACACAAGCATCCTATCATCTATAATCGCATACATAAAACGGTTCAATCTGTTGCTCCCTTTATTTATGATTTTATTTTGGAACCAAGCGAAACTATAGGTCGGGAAGAAACCATAGAATTAAGGTGGATAGACAAAAATGATTTAAACACAAATTTTTCTGCCCATCATTTTTCAGATGGTACAATAAGATTTATCGCCTTAGCAACTGTATTACTACAACCATTTCCGCCATCCATAATAATTATTGATGAACCCGAATTGGGTTTGCACCCTTTGGCAATTTCAAAACTTGCAGGGATGATTCAAGTTGCTTCACAAAAAGCTCAAATTATTATTTCTACACAATCAGTAACCTTGGTGGATTGTTTTTCTGCAGAAGAAATTATAACTGTTGACCGGGACGAAAAAGAAAAACAGTCCACGTTTAAGCGTTTAAAAAGTGAGCAATTTAAAATATGGCTTACAGAGCATTCACTGGGAGAATTATGGGAAAGAAACATTATTAACGCAGCACAGCCCTTTTCCAAATGAAGCAGTTAATAATCATTGGAGAAGGTCAAACTGAGCAGGCTTTTTGTAAAGATGTGTTGTACGATCATTTTTTTAATCACGAAATAATAATTCATAATCCAACGATTAAAAAATCCAAAGGAGGTATTGTCGCTTGGCGAGCTTTGAAAAAGGAAATTGAAACACACCTAAAAAGCTCTCCATCAGCTATAGTTACTACTTTAATTGATTATTATGGTTTAAAAGAAGAACACCACTTTCCGCTTTGAAATGAAAGTAGAATGAAGGTCTGGATAAATAAAAAAATAGAAGCTTTAGAAAAGGGGATGAAAGCAGATGTTGACGAATCCCTTCGCCATCGTTTTATTCCATACATCCAAGTTTATGAATTTGAAGCTTTACTTTTCTCTGATGGTCAAATATTTGAAACCGAGTTTGAAAAAAGTGAGTTTTTAGATTATCCTTATCTCCAAAAAACATTAAAAATAGCGCCTGAAGAAATAAATGATGAGTCCACTCTAAAAAGGATGATTTCAATCAAAATCGACGCGGAGGGGATTTTTGAACCGGAGCTAACCAGCTGTTAGTGAGGATTCAAAAATCTACCGACAAGGAAGATTTTGGCAGAAAGGGACTTTTTAGAGCAGA